>JAZSQL010000015.1:0-21390 GCA_045537965.1 Alphaproteobacteria bacterium | reverse complement strand
AATTATAGCTTCTTCAGCTTATGCTATTACGTGTGAACAAGTACCAGAGTGTAGCTCATTAGGATTTACACAAACAGCCACAGATTGTGCTGGAAAAAATATGCTTAAATGTCCTTTTGATACAGATAAAGTATTTTGTGGGGGCGAGAGTTCAGGAGGCAGCACAGGACAAGGTTGTGATACTGTAGGAGATATATTGTATAGTGATTTGAATTGTTATGATGAATCTTCTTTACCTAGCGGAAAAGTAACACCAATAGCCGTGGTGTTTGATACTGAAAATAGATTAGCTGTAGCATTAGATTATAAAGCCATGCAATGGTCTAGTGTACCAGAAGATACACCTCTTCCTAACTATGATACACAAGAAGAAGCATTAGCAGCAAAAGAAACAGGATTATATAATACTCAAACACTTATAAAATATAATGAAGCAGTATATGCTGATCCTAATTATGCTGTGGGACATTGCTATAATTATCACAATAATATACCAAATAGTTCTTTATCAGCTGGAAAATGGTTTTTACCTAGTGTAAAAGAACTAAAGGTTTTATTTAATAACAAAACAACTATAAATAAAACACTAGATAATATAGGAAGAAGTATAGCTGATACAAGAGCTTGGTCATCAACCGTATCTAGCTCTGATAATGCTTGGCTTGTTTGGATGTATGATGATCACATAGATAATACTTCAAAGGGATACCCTATGGGATTTGCTCATTGTGCCATAACCTATTAAACTTTTGCCTATTTAACTATTTTAAAAAAATTATAACAAGGATAAAGGGTAAGAATAAGTAATGAGAGTTAGCAGATATTTTCAGGAGTCACACTTTGAGCGAGTAAAAACAGTAACATCATCTACAAAGTCATGGCTCGTTTTCGTAAGAAAACGTCCAGCTATCTTCTTTGTTTTTAAAAACAGGGAAGAACGCTAATCCTCGTCGTACCTCCTCAAAGCGATGACATCTGAGGGGAGGTGTTTTAGCTAAAGCTCAACATAACTTCTGAAAGGGTAGACTCTTAACTATATAAAAAGTCACCACAATTTAATATGATGACTTTTATAAAAAAACTGGTCTAAGTTTTATTTACTCAAGGCAATTTTTAAAACTTCTTGTGCCGTTGAAACTGGTATTATATGCAATCCTTCTTTAACATTATCAGGGATTTCAGCCAAATCTTTTTCATTATCTTTAGGAATAATTACTGTTTTGATACCACCACGCAAAGCTGAAAGTAATTTTTCTTTCAAACCGCCTATCGGCAGTACCCTACCCTGCAAAGTAATTTCGCCAGTCATTGCAACGTCTTTTTTTACAGGTGTTTTAGTAAATACTGAAACAAGAGTTGTATACATAGCAATACCAGCAGATGGTCCATCTTTGGGTGTTGCACCCTCTGGAACATGGACGTGAACATCTGTTTTATCAAAAACATCTGCATCAATTCCAAGTTCTGCCGAATGTGAACGAACAACTGAATAAGCTGTTTCGATAGATTCTTTCATAACATCGCCAAGTTTACCTGTCTGTTTAACAACACCTTTACCTGGCATATCAACAGCTTCGATAAACAAAATATCACCACCGACCTCGGTCCAAGCAAGTCCTGTTGTTACACCTATTTGGTCTTTTTGTTCAGCTTCGCCAAAACGATATTTAATAACACCCAAATATTTGTTCAGATTTTCAGAATTAACAACAATAGTTCTTCCCTTGCAATCTTTATCAAGCAAAATTTCTTTAACTGCTTTACGAGCAATGGTTGACAATTCACGTTCAAGATTTCTGACTCCAGCTTCTCGAGTATAGTAACGAATAATATCACGAATTGCGTCATCACAGATAGTTAATTCTTTGTCTTTGACTGCATTTTCTTTAAATATTTTCGGTATCAAGTGGCGTTTAGAAATTTCGACTTTTTCGTCTTCAGTATAACCAGAAAGGCGTATGATTTCCATTCTATCAAGTAATGGTCTTGGCATATCAAGAGAATTTGCTGTAGTAACAAACATTACATCAGACAAATCATAATCTAATTCTAGATAATGATCATTAAAGGTTGCATTTTGTTCAGGATCAAGAACCTCTAACAAAGCAGAACTAGGATCACCACGATAATCATTGCCAAGTTTATCAATTTCATCAAATAAAAATAGAGGGTTAGTTGTACCTGCTTTTTTCATGCCTTTTATTACTTTACCTGGCATCGAACCAATATAGGTACGACGGTGTCCTCTGATTTCGGCTTCATCACGCATACCTCCTAAAGATGTGCGAACAAATGAACGACCTGTAGCTTTGGCAATTGATTTACCTAAAGATGTTTTACCAACACCAGGAGGACCAACAAGACACAATATTGGACCACGTACCTTATCTGAACGTGATTGAACTGCCAAAAACTCGATAATGCGTTCTTTGACTTTATCCAAACCATAATGGTCTGCATCAAGAACATCTAAGGCATATTGCAAATCACGATTAACTTTAGAACGTTTTTTCCAAGGAATATCTAACACCCAATCCAGATAATTACGTACAACCGTAGCCTCGGCTGAATTTGGTCCCATATTTTTGAGTTTTTTAACCTCTGCTAAAGCTTTTTCTTTAGCTTCTTTTGATAGTTTGGTTGCTTCAATTTTTTTCATATAAGTTGAAATTTCGTCTTCATCTTCATCACCTAGTTCTTTTTGGATTGCCTTCATTTGCTCGTTTAGATAATATTCTTTTTGGCTTTTTTCCATTTGCTTTCTAACACGATTTCTAATACGATTTTCAACTTCTAACATGGTGATTTCTGCATCCATAAAACCTAGTAACATTTCGAATCGTTCTGCTAGCGATTTACCCTCTAATAAAGCTTGCTTATCAGCTATTTTAAGTGACAAATGAGATGCTATGGTATCGGCTAATTTGGTATGATCATCAATCTGACTTACAGAAACTAAAACCTCTGGTGGTGTTTTCTTTGATAATTTTACATATTCTTCAAATTGTGATAAAACAGCCCTAACAATTCCTTCTATTTCAGGGTTATCTTCTTCAACATCTGGCAAAACTGTTATTTCAGCTTCGATCATATCTTCTTTAGATGTAATATTTTCAAGATTAACACGTTCAAGACCTTCTATAAGAGCTTTGACGGTGCCATCGGGAAGCCTTAATAACTGTAAAACTGTTCCTAACGTACCAACATGAAATATATCATCTGATGTAGGATCTTCAATTGAAGGATCTTTTTGAGTAACCAAAACAACATTTTGGTCATTATCTACAGCCTTTTGTAAAGCATTAATTGATTTGCTACGTCCAACAAAAAGAGGAACTATCATTTTAGGATAAACAACTATATCACGTAATGGAAGCAAGGGAAACGTTTCTTTTTTTACAGCCATTTTAAGCACCTGTTTTAATTATTTTATTATTACTACTTTTATATAGGATATGATTTTGGTTTTAGCAACCTCTGATGTATCATCTTTTGCCACAAACGATAGTTTTCATCAATCTAGCAAATGTTTAATCCACAAAAAAAACTGTGTAATAAATAGTATTTGCGATTTTTATAACAAAATTTTATAAGTATATTATAATAAATTTGGTTTTGTGTCTGATGGAGATTAGATTGTAATGGCTGTTAGGAATAAACAAGCTTATTCAAGTGAAGAAATTGATGTTGATGTTTCAGTTACCTTGGGAACAGCAAACTTGAGAGTTTATCAACTTTTAAGGCTTGGACGTGGTGCGGTTGTAGAACTTGATCGTAATATTGGTGATGAAGTAGACATCTTTGTTAATGATGTTTTGATTGGACATGGCGAGGTAGTTGTTACTGAAAATGATACGATTGGTATAAGTGTTACAGATACTAGGCCATAAAGAATATGAAATTAATGAATATGCGAACTTTTTTGAAGACTAAATTTAAACAAATTCTCAAATCAACAGCGGTTATCCGCTGTTTAGCGTTTTTAATATTTGTGTATTCAAAGTTTGTTGGCATTACTTGTAAGTGGCGCTTTGAAGGGCTTGAGAAGACATTAGAAGCCACCAAAGATAAAAATGCAATTTGGATTTCGTGGCATTCTAGAGCTACAATGATGCCTTTTTTTTGGAACAAATATGTGAAGCGTAGAATGTCTGCGCTTGTATCCCCACACCAAGATGGGCAGATTATTGCTAATTTTTTGAAGTGGTTTGGAATTACCCCTATTAACGGTTCGACTAATGAAAATCCTAGACAGAGTGCTTTGAGCCTAATGCGTGATTTGGTTGATGGAGCGGACTTGTTTATATCCCCTGATGGACCTCGCGGTCCAAGAATGAGGATGAAAAAATCGCCAATTTATTTTGCTAAAAAGACAGGAAAACCTATCGTTTTTGTTTCTTTTAGTGATAGTAATGCTTTGATTATCGAAAAGGCTTGGGACAAAATGATGGTTGCCTTGCCCTTTGGTAAAGGATTTTTTATTTTTAGTGAACCTATGTATGTTCCTAATGATGCAAATGATGAAGAATTGGAAAAATATAGGCAAAAATTGGAAGATATCGCCAACGAACTTTCAATCAAATGTGACGAAGCTGTGGGAAGAAAGGCTATAATGCCTGCCGATATTAATGACTATAAAAGGAAAAAATAATGTTTATAAAAATATATAATGCCTTAATCACTATATTATATCCTTTGGTAATTAAAGGCTATATCAGTAAGCGTAAACACATCGGTAAAGAAGATATAAATCGTTTCAATGAACGAATCGGTAGACCAAAGAAAGAGCGTCCTGAGGGAAAGTTATTTTGGTTGCACGGAGCTTCGGTAGGAGAATCGATTTCAATGCTTCCATTAATTAATAAAATTTTAGAAACATATCCCGACTCTCATGTAATGGTTACGACAGGAACTGTTACATCTGCAGATGTTATGCAAAAGCGTTTGCCAGAAAGAGCTTTTCATCAGTTTATCCCTATAGATAATCCCATTTTTACAACTCGCTTTGTTAAATATTGGCACCCTGATGTAGCATTGTGGTTTGAATCAGAATTTTGGCCTGCGGTATTATCATCAATCAAACGTAAAAATATTCCTCTTATTTTGATTAATGGACGTATATCAAATAAAACATTCAAACGTTGGCAACAGTTTGATTTTGTATGTAAAGAATTGTTAGGATGTTTTACAATGTGTTTGGGGCAATCTGAGGAAGATGCTTATCGCTTGAGAGTTTTGGGAGCTAAAGAGTCTGTGTGCTTAGGCAACCTAAAATATGCGGGACTTCCTTTGCCTATTGATGAAAAAGCAAAAAAAGATTTATTGAAACAAATTGATAGTCGTAAATTGTGGTTGGCAAGCTCTACCCACGATGATGAGGAAATTAGAATTGCTAAAGTTCATAAACGACTAAAAGAAAAATTCCCCGATTTATTGACTATTATTGTTCCTCGTCATCCTAATCGTGGAGCTGAGGTGGCTGAAGAAATTAATAAACTAGATTTGACAACTGCTTTGCGTTCTAAGGGTGAAAAGCTGACAACAAAAACTGATATTTATATTGGCGATACTATTGGTGAAATGGGATTATGGTATAGTATTGCAAAAATTGTATTTATTGGTGGTTCGTTAATTCCACATGGAGGACAAAACTTTATAGAACCGTCACGTGTACGTGATGCTGTTTTGGTTGGACCCCATATGCATAACTTTACTGATGCAATGAATAGAGCTAAAAAGGCTGATGCCGTTATGCAAGTAACTGACACTTTAGAATTGCAAGAAATGTTAGAACAGCTTTTAGATAATGAAAATTTACTAGAGGCAAAATGTTCTTTAGCTTATAATTGGGCTGCTAGCGAAACCAAAGTTCTCGATGGTATAATGGATAAAATTAAGGCTTATTTTTAAACATGAAAACACCAAAACATTGGCAAACTGATAATCTTTTAGCTAGGATTTTATATCCTTTGGGATGCTTGTATGCTTTGGCTACATTTCTTAGATTAAAATTGATAAAACCACAAAAAATTAATGTTTCTGTTGTTTGTATTGGTAATTTGACGGCAGGAGGAAGTGGCAAAACACCTGTAGCAATTAGTGTTGCGAAAATGCTAAAATCGAGAGGCAAGAATCCATTTTTTATTAGTCGGGGATATGGTGGCAAGCTTTGTGATGTATTGATAAATCCTAAAATACATCAACCGCATGAGGTTGGTGATGAGCCTTTGTTGCTAGCCGAAGCGGCTAGTGTTGTTGTAAATTATAAACGTGTTGAAGCTGCTCAAAAGGCTGTTAATAATGGCGCAGATATTATTATTATGGACGATGGTTTTCAGAATCCTAAACTGTTCAAAGACAAATCATTACTAGTTATTGATGGGAGTGTTGGTTTGGGCAATATGATGCCTATTCCTGCAGGACCTATGCGTGAATTTATGCAACAAGGTATTAAACGAGCTAATGCGGTTGTATTGTTGGGCGAAGACAAAACTGGCATTTTAGCTAAAATAAATAATTTGCCTGTATTTCGAGGAACTATTGAACCTGTTAAACCCTCTTTTACAAAACAAAATATTATTGCTTTTGCAGGAATTGGGAGACCACAAAAGTTTTATCAAACGCTTAAAGAATGTGGAGCTAATATTGTAAAAACCTTTGATTTCGCTGATCATCATTTTTACACTGTTACTGAACTTAATTCTTTAATTAATGAAGCTAAAAAGCTTGATGCTGAAATATTTACAACAACAAAAGATTGGGTAAAAATTCCTGTGGAATTGCGCAAACATTTTAACGTTTTAGAAATAACTGTAAAATGGCAAGACGAAGATGCTATTAAAGAATTTTTGCTAAATTAGAAACCTATTTATCTATATTGTGTATTTAATATTTTTATTACTTCACTCAGTGGAATTATTTTTATACCATTTTTTTCAGCCTTTGGAAGCCATTCTTTTAATGCTGCGTAAGTTTGAGTTTTTGGGTGTCCTATCGCAATTGCATAACCATTTTTGCGAGCAAGTTTCTCGGTTTTAGTTAATTGTTCTAGGATATATAACTTATCATTATTATTATCTAAAAAAACATGGCGATGCGCATATGCAATGCCAACATCTGCTGCAGCATTTTCCGCTTTTGAATTAGGCGATGTTTTTGAATCCAAAAAATAAAAACCTTTACTTTTCAAAACTTCCATAACAACTTTCATTCTATCATAATCTTCGGTAAGTTTACTTCCCATATGGTTGTTAATACCTTTAACATTTTCAAATTTTTGCAACATATCCAACAGATTTTGTTTTATTTCATCATTGCTCATTTGTGTTGTTAAAACATCAGGTGCTACATCGACAGCTGTCTTTGCTTCCATTGGAACATGAATCATAATTTCTTGTCCATTTTTAAGTGAATTTTGTATTTGTTCATCAAGATTACGCCCATAAGTCAAAAATGATACAGTTATTGGTGCCTTCAGCGAAGCTATGTCAGCTGTACGTTTAAGACTTATTCCCATATCATCAATAACAATAATTATCACTGGATGTTTGCCAAAATATGGGGGTTTGTGAGAAGGTATAATATGAAGATTTTTCATTTTAGTATTTTTAATCTCAGTAATAGGCTTATCAACACTTACAGCTTCATCTATTATATCATCAGGAAGTTTTTCCTCGTAAATATGATCCAAAAGCTTGTTCATATCTTCAGGATGAATATTAATATCACTTCCATTTTCTGCAATATATGATATTTGCATACGCATAGCTTCGTCCATTTCATCAGTATCTGTAAGAACAACCTTTGCATCTTGTTCTTCAACAATAAAATTTTCGATACTACCACAACTTATATCATTATTATTTTGGCAAAATTGCTCATAAGCAGACAAGTCATTATCTATATCCAACCTTTGCTCTTCATGCAAAGATTCTTCCTGAGGTCTACCAAAATACAATAACCAAACAGCCACAATAACAAACACAGCCAAGAGATGAATACCTTTCAGTATCAACAATCTTAGCTGTGTTCTGGTCAATTGTGGAAATCGCACAGGATTAGTCTTTGCGTCTTAGTGTTGGAAAAGCGATAACATCACGAATTGTTTCTGCTCCTGTAAGCAAAATTGCAAGACGATCTACTCCCATTCCCATACCACCTGATGGTGGAAAACCATTTTCAAGAGCATTAACAAAATCTTCATCAAGCATTTGTGCCTCATCATCACCTTTTTCACGATCCACCGACTGAGCTTCAAAACGCTCACGTTGTTCTAGTGGATTAGACAATTCAGAATAAGCACAACCCATTTCCATTCCTGCAACATAGGCATCAAAATGTTCTACCAAACGAGGATTTGAACGATGAGTTTTGGCTAGTGGTGAAATGTCACGAGGCATATCCATAACTAAAGTTGGTTGTATTAAATTAGCTTCAACCCTTTCATCAAATACTTCTGAAACAACCTTTCCCCAAGAAATACAATCCGAAGCATCAACGCCTATAGATTTAGCTAGAGCTTTGGCCTCTTCAACATCTTTAGCTTCTAAAAAGTCAATTCCTGTAGCATCTTTAACAAGTTCTAACATTGATTTTCTAACAAAAGGTTGTGCGAGATCAATTTCTGTACCATTTACGGTAATTTTTGTTGTGCCATTTACAGCTTTTGCAACATAGGCCAACAAGGATGGAATAAGTTCTGCCATATCATTATAGTCAGCATAAGCTTGATAAGCTTCAAGAGCTGTAAATTCAGGGTTATGAGTTTTATCAACACCTTCATTGCGGAAATTACGCCCAATTTCAAAAACCTTATCAAAACCACCCACAACTAGCTTTTTTAGATAAAGTTCTGGTGCAATACGCAAGAACAAGTCCATATCCAACGTATTATGGTGGGTAACAAAAGGCTTTGCATTAGCACCACCCATAATAGGATGAAGCATTGGAGTTTCAACTTCTAAAAAGCCATTTTCTTCAAAATAACGGCGAATTGCTGAAGTGATAGCACAACGCTTGCGATAAATTTCGCGACTTTCATCATTCATTATAAAATCAACATAGCGTTGACGATAACGTGCTTCAATATCAGTTAAACCATGAAATTTTTCTGGCAATGGTTGCAACGATTTTGCAATGATATCAAATTTCTCAGCAGCAATAGACAACTCGCCTCTAGGGGTGCGGCGAACATAACCAGATATACCAACAATATCACCAACGTCCAAACATTTCAAACGCTCTAATTCTTCTTCTGAAAGATGATTTTTATGGCAAAAAGCTTGGATTTTACCTGTTTTATCCTTAATATCAATAAACATACCAGTATTACGGACAGCCATTGCTCTACCAGCAATGGTAACTCTATCTTCTGTATCAACACCAGCTTCTAAATCTTTATATTTTTCCTGCAAATCAGCAGCAAATGCATTTGGCACAAATTTATAAGGATATGGATTATATCCTTTTTCCTGTAAGTTTTTCAATTTTGCTAAACGTGACTCACGATGAATATTTGTTTCTGTACTCATATATATCTTTCCTCATTTTTTATACAATTGTTCTAACTATACGCTATGAAAAAATTTTTTCAATAAAAATTATGCAAAATAATGTTTGACTTTTAACAAGAACTAAACTAGAACAAAAGTATATTCTTTAAATGAAAGGATCTGTCCGATGCTCACCCCAAAGCAATATAAGCTATTGATGTTTATAAACAAAACCATAAAAGAAACAGGTTGTTGCCCCTCATTTGATGAAATGAAAGATGCTATAGGGCTTAAATCAAAATCTGGTATTCATGCGTTAATTGATGCTTTGGTAGAACGTAGTTTTTTAGCCAAATTGCCGCATAAGGCTCGTGCATTAGAAGTTTTGCGCCTTCCTAAGTTAAAGCCATCTAGTATTATTGCTGAGGAAAAAGCCAAAGAGGATGCTTTGCTTAATGCGACTCTTGAAATTCCATTATATGGCAAAATTGCAGCTGGAACACCTATTGAGGCTATTGCCAACGAATCTGAAAAAATTAATGTTCCTTTCAATATGATTAGGGGAGGAGATTATTATGCTCTAACCATAGAAGGCGACTCGATGGTTGAAGCAGGAATTATGAATGGAGATACAGTTATCATAAAAAGAAGCAATACTGCTCATAATGGCGATATTGTTGTAGCTCTAGTTGATGATTGTGAAGCAACATTAAAACAAATTAAAAAAGAAGGAAATGAAGTTTTATTAATTCCTAAGAATGAAGCTTATGAAGTTCGCCGTTTACACGCTGATAGAGTGAAAATACAAGGTATTTTAAGTTCATTAATTAGAAACTATCACTAATTGAAAAACAGAGAATTAATCTTATCTCTTGGATATAATACTTTATTCAAGGGAGTGTTTTTATGTGTAATATTGCTAGAATTTCTTTTGTGTTAATAGTTATCTTTGTGTTATTTGCCTGTGCGGGAACAGAACAATATAATCAAAAATTAAATTCTTTTATTGGTTTACCACAAAGTGAACTAATAGCAAAAATGGGAAAGCCATCTGCCAAAAAAATTGTTAATGATTATACAGAAGTTTGGGCTTATACCAAGGTTGATAAAATATTTGTACCTTCCGAATTTTACACCTATAATCAGGGAAATGAAATATATGAAGAAGATGGTTTATTTTCGCCATTTTTAAGCACATATCTCTTTTCTAATAATGCAGGAGATCTTGGCTATGAGGCCAAATATATATGTAAAACATTGTTTTTAATACAAGAAGGAAAAGTAATTGCTTGGAAATGGCAAGGCAATGATTGTAATGATAAAAATTTATAATTTTTTTGCTTTCCAGTTAAACCAAATCTTAACTAAAATTTGTTTGACTAAGTTCAATTGTATAAGTAATACGAGTCTTATTTTCCAGTAAGGAACAAAAAAACTAAATAAGAGGATAAAATGGATTTCGGACTGGATATTCAACAGAGAATAAAACGCAACTGGCTTATTTTAATAAGTGGTTTTATCGTGGTGTATTTTGGATTTCATACTTTTTGTGGTGATAGGAATATTTATCGTTATTTTGCACTTAAAAATGAGATAGCTCAAGCACAAAAAATAGCTAAACAATATGCCTTCAAAAAAGAAGCATTACAGCGAAAAGTAAAACACTTATCTGATATTAGCCTTGATGCTGATTTGTTAGATGAACGAGCCCGCGTCGTACTGAATATGACTGCCGATGATGAATTTATAATATTAGATAAAGATATTTAATAGAATCTAGTAATCTTATATTATAATGACATATAGAATAGTAAATACTACTTTATTCAAATAAGTTAAGTTATAAGGGTTCTCGTCTTAATAAAAGCTAGAACCCTTATGTTTTTAGATATTTTTCAAAATCTCTTCGTGATCACTATAAGGGATTACATTACCTTTGATATATTGACCAACTTCATGTCCTTTACCAGCCAAAACCAAAACATCACCTGGCATCAATCCTGCTATAGCCATTTTAATAGCTTTAGCTCGATCTGCTACATTATAAGCACCAGGACATCCAGGAATAATATCATTTCGAATATCTTCAGCTTCTTCGTAACGAGGGTTATCGTCTGTTACATAAACAACATCAGCCAACTCATGAGCAATTTTTCCCATAATTGGTCGTTTACCAGCATCACGATTTCCTCCACAACCAAACAAAACGTGTAATCGTCCTGTAGTATGTGGACGCAAAGCCTTTAAAAGATTTTCAAGAGCATCTGGTGTATGGGCATAGTCAATATAGATCGCAGCCCCCGTTGCTGTGTTTGCTACAAATTCCAAACGTCCTTTAGCTCCTTTAATATCGCTACAATAACGAATAACATCATCAGGCAACCCTGTAATAGCAGCTAACATTCCCAAAGCACATAAAATATTCATAGCCTGAAATTCTCCAACCAATGCAATATCAATCGTTTGAGGTTGTCCAAAATATTCGATTTCCAATCTTTGACCATGAGCTAATGGTTTACGACTTATCAGTTTAATATCTTGCCCACGTGTACCATAAGAAATAATACGCTGTCCTCTTTGACGACAAACATCAGCAATTTTACCAAAAACGTCTACATCTGCATTAAGAACAGCTGTTCCATCAGGACTTAAAAGTTGTTTAAATAAAATAAGTTTAGCATCTAAATATTCTTCAAAAGTTTTGTGATAATCTAAATGGTCGCGAGTAAGATTAGTAAAACCAGCTACATCAAAAGACAATCCCCCCAAACGATATTGGTGTAAACCATGGCTCGATGCTTCAAGAGCCACATAAGAAAAATCTTCTTCAGCCAGAGCTTTTAATTGACGATGCATACTAACATTGCTAGGTGTAGTATTAGGGGAAGGAATTGGAGCATCTTCACCTTTTATAAGACCTAGAGTTCCAATGCTCGCAGCCTTATACCCCATTTTTGTCAGAACCTGACGAATAAAATCAACAATAGATGTTTTGCCATTTGTTCCTGTGATTGCCGCAATATGTGATGGAACTTTACCAAAGAACTTAGCTACAGCTTGAGCATAGCTATAAGCAGGGTTAGATGTTTTAATGACAACAACTTCCTTGGGTAATCTTCCTTTATAGTTTTCAGATACTATTATTGCCGAAGCCCCTTTGCTAACCGCATCTTTTATATATTCATCGCTAAATATAGCACCAAACAAATATCCTGCTTTAACTTCACGTGAATCTGCTGTTATACCTTTAATATCTAGCTCACAGTCTGTGTTGATTAGTTTATTAAGTTTCATAATTTTTCCTCATGTTTTTTTACTTATATCTAATTTTTAAGCACAATCTGTAAAAAAGTATTTAATTTTTAACCATTGTTAGATAATATTTAGATAAATATAACAAGGAATAAATTAATGATGCGCTTTATTTTCAGTTTTTTGACTGTTGTTTTATTAACAATCCAAGCAAATGCTTCAGAATTGTATTTATTTTATAGCGGTACTAGTGACAATCTTGATGAACTTGGTATTAGTAAAAAAGAGGTAGCTAAAATTTTTGATGGAGAATTTGGTACAGCCATTGAAGAATTACCTTTAGAAGTTCGTTTTGAAGATTTTTATGTCGCTAAATACCCCGACCAACATTTTGTATTTATCTTAAATGCGCCATTTAATTGTGGTCAATTAGGTTGCAATAATATCGTTTTTTTGCGAGATGATGAAGGTGATTTGGTTGAAAAAGATTCCAAAACTCCTGTAAAATGCAAGCGTTATGATAGCGACAAATTGTTATGCACCGAAGGAGGTTACAAACCACAAGCAACTGTTAAGGCAAAACCTAAGAAAAAGATATTGCATTTTCCTGCCCCTGTAAAGTGAGTGAATGATAAAAAAACCCCGCATTTAAGAATATACAGAGTTTTTAATTATGAAAAATTAAAATATCTTGTCATATCCCTTATTTGGATTAGTAAAAGCTAGTCCATCAAAGAAACGATAATTTTCATCCATTGCATCAATTTGTTTGATATCATCATCGTCTAAAGAAACTACCAAGCTAGCCAGGTTTTCTCTGATACGATTTTCGTGAACGGATTTAGGAATAACAATAACATCACGTGCAATTTGCCAAGCCAACAAAACTTGGGCTGGTGTAGCATTAAGTTTTGCTGCAATTTCAACAATTCGTGGGTTGGCTAACAAACTCCCATCACTACGCTGAGCTCCCAAAGGAGAATAAGCTGTTATAGCAATATTGTTTTTGCTACAATATGATATAAGTTCGTTTTGATTTAAAAGTGGATGACATTCTACTTGATTAACTGCAGGAACAACCTGTGTTTTAGCAATTATTTTGCTTAAATTTTCCTCATTAAAATTAGAAACACCTATAGCCTTAACCAATCCATCATTATATAGTTTTTCCATTTCAGCCCATGTTTCCCAAAGAGGAATTTCGGATAATGGTATCCAATCATTATCATTTTGAGGCATTGCTGTACCTTTCGCCTGAGCTACTGGCCAATGCATTAAATACAAATCAAGATAGTCAAGTTTTAACTCTTTAAGAGTATTTTCTAAGGCTGGACGCACATCATCAATCTTATGGCTATCATTCCAGAGTTTAGAGGTTATAAATATATCTTCTCTTTTAATATCGCCTTCATTAATTGCATCAAGCAAAGCTTGTCCTACCTCTTCTTGATTATGATAAATTGCAGCACAGTCAATATGTTTATAACCTAGTTTTATTGCCCATCTAACAGCCTGATATACTTCTCCTGTCGAAGATAAAAATGTGCCCAAACCAATAATTGGCATTTTAGTACCTGTGTTTAAGGTAATGTTTTTCATATTGTTTTTCTCCTTGATAAAATATTACTGACCTATATATAAGCACACAAAGAAAAATATTTAGCTAAACTCTTGTTCTACTGTTTTATCAAGCAAGGTCTGCAATTCTTTATAACGATAGTCTTTTAGTATATTATCGTCAAAAACATCTGCTATATTTTGTTTATCAATTTCTGGCATTCCTGGATGAATACCTACCTCAACAGCTTTGTATTGTGCTGGAATTTTGATATTTTTTAACTTATCACGAGTTATTTTACACGTATTAACAATACTATAAAAATATGTATCAGATTTATATTTCCACAAAATACGATTAGCAATTGCACAACTAGTTAGAACCAGATTTTTTATAAGACCACCATCGGTCAACCATTCCTTGCTTTGAGTTGACTTAATAGTTAGTAATGGATTTTCATTAACAAAGCGAAGTCTAGGAATATTATATTCTTGGCAAAGTTCCATAAAAGCCTTAAATATTGATGGTATCATATGAATATGACGATGTGAATCAAGGTGAGAAAGCTTTATTCCACAAGACAATGCCTTATCTATTTGCGCTTTTATCTCAGCTTTTGCTTGACGTTTAAGTTCTCTTGGATGCAAAACCGAAAGAATTGCCAAATTTACAAAGCCATGTTTAAACTTACCATTTTCATCAACTAATAACGGAATTTCTGTCGGCGATAAAATAGAACTTTCATTAGTCAAATTAGCATGAAGCCCTATATTAAGGTTGGGCATTTTTTTAGCCAAATTTAATGCATCTGACACATATTTTAGGGTTATCATAATACTTGTAGAATTTAACACCCCTTCAGTATGTGCTTTATATATCGCTTGATTAACACCTGCTGATATACCAAAATCATCTGCATTAAATATAATATTTGGCATAAGTTCTCCTTATTTTTTATCTTCACCATCTTTATATTCAGCAATATAAAGCGGACGCTTTTTTACTTCCATATGTATTTTACCGATATATTCGCCAATAATCCCCAAAACAATTAACTGTATAGAACCCAAGAAAATAACTGTAGTCATAATAGTTGCATAACCTGGAGTTGGATGTCTTAAGATAAAATGTTCAATAATTACATATAATCCCAACAAACCAGATATAACAGCAGTAAAAAGTCCCAAATAAATCGAAAGCCTTAGTGGACGAGTTGAAAATTGAACAATGCTATTAAATGCTAAAGCTAATGATTTGCGAAAATTATATTTTGAAACCCCTGCAAAACGTTCTGGCGCAACAAAATCGATATATTTTACATTTTCTCTAGGCATTGCCCAAGACAAAAGCCCTCTAAATAAACGATCATGTTCATTAAATTTTTTCAAAAAATCAATATAGCTACGATCAACCAAACGAAAATCTGGAGTTTTAGCAGGAATTTTTGTATCAGACATAAAATTTAATATCTTGTAAAAAGCAGCAGCACAAAAATCATAAAATTTTGAGGTGGCTTGATTTTCAACACGCTTAGTCAAAACAATATCGTTTCCTTCTTGCCAATATTTTACCATTTCTTTGATATAAAATGGTGGATGTTGCAAGTCTGCATCCATAAACACAACTGCCTCACCTTTGGCATAATCCATACCTGCGGTCATAGCTATTTCATGCCCAAAATTGCGGCGCAAATGAACTATTTTAACATGTTTATCTTTGGTTTGAAGTTTTTGACATTTGGCATAGGTATCATCGCTAGAACCATCATCAACAAAAATCAATTCATAACTTTTAAGAGGCAAGTTTTTCATTACCTTAGTTAATTCCTTATGAAGTTCATTGACACTTTCGCCTTCGTTATAGGCGGAAATTACAACGCTGATACTGTCTCTCATTTTTGTTCTCCTGCAATAGTGCCATAATATAGTTTGTGCTCTTTTGTTTTACCAAACGGACTTTTTACTTTTAGTAAATATACCTTAGGTTCAGATAATTTTGCAAAGGTTTTTTGATAATTTTTGTAAAGATTTATATTTTCTTCAACTACTAACATACCTTTCTCATTTACATCAGCCATATCAATCCAAGGATTTGTTTCTGGCAACATTAAAAATAAAACATTGGGATGATTTTGAGCATAGGAACCTACGGTAGATGCCAACCAAACACTACCACCAACATATTCAAACTTGTTTGCTTCAACTGCTTGAGTAAAATCTTTAGCATCTAATTTAAATTTGGCACTTGTTGTAAAAACAACTTGCAAAGCAAAACCACAAGCAAACAGAACAAGGGCAAACCAACATGCTTTTAACAGTGGTTTGAATGATTTTTCTATATTGAACGGAAACCAAGTAAAAAAGCAAACACCTAGCATATACATTACTGGCGAACCCCACATACTTTTTAGTTTAATACCCCAAACAAGTGATATCACAGTCATTAACAAAATAGGCAAAACGCCACAGTAAAATATAAAAATTTGATCACTTTTAACAATTGTAATCGGTTGTTTAGGGCTAAACCTGCGAGCAACACACAAAGCAATAATCGCAAATGATGATGTCATAATTTGGGCTGCTATAAATTTTAGCGGATAAATAATATGAGCTAAGCCATAAGGAAGTTTTTGACCACCACCAGAACGCCCTAAAAAGTAGTCTATTACAAAATAATTGTGCTGATGAAGCCAAATAAGATGAGGCACAACAAGCGCTACAGCTATTGTTCCGGCTAGGTATAATTGCCACGACCTAAATGATGCTCTGCCATATTTGGTAAATAATAAATAAGCAGCAAAACAAATTAACAATATTCCTGAAACATATTTGTTTAAGATATTTAATCCAGCAAATATACCAAACAATATCCAATCATGTAACGTATTGTAATTTACCGAACGATAAAAATGATAGGTTGCGGCTGGCCAAAGCAACAAAGCAATTATATTAACATTATATTCTGGTGTTACAAGACTGTAATAAGCCACACCTTCTAATATAAAGGTAGCAATCAAAGCTTTGTTTTGGGGCAAAAAGGAACGTGCTATATTGTATATATATATCATACCACCAACAATAAATAATTGGCTTAAAACATATAGCGAACTAGGGCTGTTGGTTAGCTGATAAATCAAATTAGCAAAAAAGCCTGACATTGGAGGATGTTTATTTGTACCCCATTCGCCAATAAACCCCCAAACTAAAGCTTCGGCTGAATCCATTGGCAAATTTGGTCTTAAAATAATGGGAATAATTGACCAAATTAAAAAATGACAAATAAGAAAAATACTAAGGTCTTTGTTGAGCTTCATGTTTATCTTCCTTTGAAATATACCGATATGATATAATTTTGTTAATTAAAAGCAATAAAAAAAGCGCCCTTTTCCGCTTTTGGAAAAGGACGCCCCTACTATTTGAAATTTTAGAACAATACTTTTGCTGCTAAACCAACAGTATAATTATAATCTACATCTTTGTAGTGTGTATCTGAATCAAAGTCGCCACCAAGGAAGTATTCACCATAAGCGCCAAGAGTTACATTATCTGTTACGTAATAGTCAACAGAACCTTGGAGGTAGAAAGCTTCGTTTTTGCTATCGCCTCTGTCGTCATCATCAGCGTTACCAAAGTCATAGCGAACACCAGCATCAACAGCTGTTTTGTCCCAAACTTTGTGTGCACCAACAAACCAAGAATAAGCTTGTTCGTTGTTGTTAGAATCGATATCGCCTAACACTTTGAATGATGTATATGGTGTCATGCCACAATCTGTTTCATAGCCAACTTTGATTGTACCTTCAAGAGCTTTTGCCCAACGATCATTTTCTGTTTTGTGGCTTTGACCAAAGAAGCTTTGTTCATCCATAGTTCTGTACATTACACCGACTTGAGTCAAAACTTTGCCAAAGTCATGGTTATATCTTACACCAACGCCATAATCAAAGTTGTGATCGTTATTGAAACCTGTTTCTAGTTTTTCATCATCAGTATGGCTATCAAATGTGTTGCCGATGTAGCCAACCAAAGCGGTGTTTTCACCCACACCAACCATAAGTTCTTCAGAAGCATAAAATTCTTTGTATTTGCTCTTTTTTTCACCATCATCTAATTTTAATCTAGAAGTTTGAACTTTGGTTTCAGAATAAACTTTGCCTTTTGTAGGTAATGCAAATGGATTAGTAAAGTCAGTAAAAGATTTAGCAGAAGCGCTAGAAGCTACCATAACAGCAGCAGTAGCAAGTAACATAGTTCTAAAATTCATAAAAAGTCTCCTTGTTTGTTTTGTTAAATTTAACATATAGTCGTTTCTGACTACGAGAAAATCTTACTTAGCAAATTTTGAAAAGACAAATAACAAAATATTTCAAAATGCTAATAAAGTATGTTTATATATATTAAATTAAGTCTTGAAAAAACATAATTTTAGTTTAAAACTCTAAGGAAATAAAGGAGTATGTTCTGATGAAAATGTGTGTTAAATATTTGAACAAAAAAATGCCAGCTTTAACAAGTAAAGATGGTGATAGTGGCTATGATATTAGAGCATCGATTGATGATGTTTTGACTATTCCTGCTTTTGGAATTGTAACAATACCTGCTGGATTTTGCTTAGAAATTACAGACTATCCGCAAGACAATAATATGTCGGTAGAAATTCAGATACGTCCTCGTTCGGGCATGACTAAAAATGGTATTGTAGCACAACTAGGGACTGTTGATGTTTCTTATCGTGGCGAATTTAAGGTCAATGTTTTTAACTTTAACAACCACCCTGTTGAGATTGCACCATTTGATAGAATTGCTCAAATTGTTGTATGTCCAGTTTATAAACCAGAGGTTTTGACTGTTGATGATTTGAGCGAAACCGAGCGTGGAGCTAATGGTTTTGGCTCTAGTGGTAAAAATTAAAACAAAAACATAAAAAGCACCTATTCAGGTGCTTCAAACTGGTGCCGGTTATGTGACTCGAACACACGACCCACGCATTACGAATGCGTTGCTCTACCAACTGAGCTAAACCGGCAACATTAGCTGTTTTTATTACAATTTTTCTTGATTAGCAAGTGTTTTTTGTGATTTTTGTTAGTATTAAAAAGAATTGTTCTGCTACAACATTTTGCAAAAAAAATGACAAAAAACATAAAAAAAGCACTTGATTTCTTACATAAAAAGTATATATTAACCCAAAATCAATCTTTTTAGACAAAAAAATACTTCAATATGAGGAAATATACCATGAAAAAATTCTTTATGATTGCTTTGTCTACTTTTGTTTCAGCTTGTGCTTGTTTTGAATGTAATGAAGAGATTGATGTTTCTTATCAAACTCATCAAGAAGCAAAGCTCGACTGTGACTATTTTGATGGACACACATGCTATCGTTATGTCTACAAAAAAGCAAAACGTCATGTTGCTAAACCTGCTCCTGTTCGTTATCGTCCTTGCAATGCTCCAAAACCTACTTGCTGTGATCAGGCAAGACCAGCTTGCAATTCTTGCAATAGTTGCGAAACAAAAATTTCTGAAACACGCGAACCTGTAGAAATTGTTTATAAGAAAACAACATACAAAACTGTTTATGAACCCAAAACCTATTCTCAAGTTAGCTATGAAACTGCCCCTTATGATTCGGCTAATATTGAGCAAGTAGAGGTTGTTGACAATGAAGCTGTTCTCCTCAACGATGTCAAATAAACCTCTATAACCCCATATTAAAACCCGCCTTTCATTTGGCGGGTTTTTGTTTGGGTAAACAACAACTTTATAGTTGCAAGCTTATCTGTTTAAGCGCATACTACTTTTATTATCTAATAAGGAGTTTTTATTGATGAACATAAAATATCAAATATATAATGATGATAGTTTTAAAATTATGCAAAATATGCCTGACGAAAGCTTTGATATGATTTTTGTTGATCCTCCTTATATGATTTCGAATGTAGGAACAAGCTGTCAAAATGGCAAACTTGTATCAATAAATAAAGGAAAGTGGGACTATTGTCAGGGCGTTGAGGCTAATTTTGAATTTCATAAACGTTGGCTTAAAGAGTGTCAACGTCTACTAAAACCTAATGGTACAATTTGGGTTTCTGGTACTTATCATAGCATTCACCCCTGTGGTTATGCAATGCAACAACTAGGCTATCATATTCTTAATGATGTTATATGGTTCAAACCAAATGCTAGTCCTAATTTATCTTGCAAATACTTTACAGCCAGTCATGAAAGTCTTGTTTGGGCACGCAAAAACAAAAAAGCTAAACACTATTTTAATTACGCAGCTATGAAAGATGGTGATTTTCCTAAAGATATAATTAAAAAACCACATCATCAAATGAGAACTGTTTGGGCTATTGCTACAACACCTCCTGATGAAAAAAAATTTGGTCGCCATCCAACACAAAAACCTTTAGCACTTTTAGAACGTATTATCACAGCATCTACCAAAGAGGGTGACGTAATATTTGACCCATTTATGGGAAGTGGAACAACAGGCGTAGCAGCGATAAAACTAGGACGCAAATTTGTTGGTGTTGACAACACTAAAGAATATTGCGATTTAGCTAAACGCCGCATTGATATTTATGCTGATATTGATAATTAGGACGCAGTCAATATTGTTTATAAAAAAATCAGCAAACAAAAAACAGTCCATATCTTGCATCTGAACTGTTTTTTTAACAATTAAACAAACTTATCTAATTGGCTATGGGATTCCTCATAATATGAGATTATTTCAGTTAGTAATCCATTTAAATTATATCTCCAATAGGCAAAAGTTTAATAGGCTATGGCACAGCGAGCATAGCAGTTACCAATCGTCTTATAATTGAGGTTTATAACACCATTGGCCACGTCGAGCTTCCACACGTAAGAGGAGTCGCACTCGGTAGAAGACCAGAATACTTGTCTATTCAAAGCTGTTTTTCCAGCACCAGTAAGAACCTCATTTAAATATCTTTTATTCTTATACATAGTCTCTAGTTCTTGATAACTAGGTAAGAACCAACTTCCTTTGGGTTGATTTCCTTCAGTTAAATTATAGCAATATCCTGGAGCATACTTACTAGAAGCATAATCTCCTCCT
>JAZSQL010000054.1:0-79313 GCA_045537965.1 Alphaproteobacteria bacterium | reverse complement strand
TGTGCGTTTAAACCAACGTTTTTGTAGAGGCTATTTTTAGCCTTTTTTATAGTATATAATAAAATTAGTAAAAAAGCAATTAACTCATTTTTTATTACATATTTTCAATAAGTTATTCTTCTTTTGTTTTTCTTATTTCTTTTTTTTTAAAATGTCTCTTTTTTGCCTCTACAAAAACGTTGGTTTTTGTAGAGGGAGCAAGCCAAGAGTTTCTAGGGCTTTTGTAGCGTTTTGGGATGAGATTTATAAATTAAAATATAAAGGAGATAAGGTTATGAAAAAATATTTGCTTTTAGGTACTAGTTTAATTGTAGCTTCATCAGCTTATGCTGAATTTGATTGTACAAAAATACCAACTTGTGCAGATCTAGGTTATTTACAAACAGCCACAGATTGTGCTGGAAAAAATATGCTTAAATGTCCTTTTGAGACAGATAAAGTATTTTGTGAGAGCGAGAGTTCGAGTGATGGTATAGAAGCAAACAAACCTCAAAATTGTGCTGTAGGAGATATATTGTATAGTGATTTAAATTGTTATGATGAATCTTCTTTACCTAGCGGAAAAGTAACACCAATAGCTGTGGTGTTTGATACTGAAAGTAGATTAGCTATTGGATTAAATGATGCTCCTAGTATGATGGCTTGGTCTAGTGTTCAGGAAGATATTGCAGGTTTAACTAACTATACCTCTGAGAGTACAGCACTAACAGAAACGACAACAGGGAAACAAAATACCGCTACTATTATGACTTTAGGAGGAGATTATGCTTCTAGTGATTATGCACCAGGATATTGTTATAATTTAACTGAAGGAGAACAACCTATAGGAAGTTGGTTCTTACCTAGTTTAAAAGAATTAAAAGCTATATATGATAACCAAACAACCATAGATACCGCCCTCACTAACTCTGGTGGAACGGCTTTAGACATTACCTACCGCTACTGGTCTTCCACCGCGTACGGCTCCTATGCCGCGTGGAATCTCGCCATGATATCTGGCACCATGCTCGACAACAATAAGACGAACTACCGCACCTACGTTCGGTGTGGTTTAGCTTTTTAAACTTTTGTCTATTTAACTATTTTTAAAAAATTATTACGAGGACGAGGGGGAAGATAATGGGTAATGAGGTTTTAGGATACTCACTAACGTTCGTTTAGGTGATGACATTATTAGTGAGATGTTTCACATTGCTCAGAGTGACTTTTTTATAAATAATTTTAGGTAGTGTTAAAAATGGGGTTGTATAAAGATTTGCCAGTTTATCGAGATTGTTAACTTTTGTGATGTAAAATCGATTTTAAGGTGCTTTTTTTGACTGTAGAGCGAAAAGTGCCTTTTTTTATGGGTATAAATAACAAAAAAAAGTGGTTGGAAAAGGATAAAATAACTATAATTTAGGAAGTTTTTATATGATTTTTAGAAGGAAATATTAAGCGTGGAAGAAAATAATTTGATAGAAAGCAAACAAGATATTATGCCTGTTGAAATTTCAGAAGAAATGAAACGTTCGTATCTTGATTATGCAATGAGTGTAATTGTTTCGCGTGCATTGCCTGATGTTCGTGATGGTTTGAAGCCTGTGCATCGCCGTATTATTTATTCGGCATACGAAAATGGTTATGATTATAACAGACCTTTTAGAAAGTCGGCTCGTATTGTCGGTGATGTTTTGGGTAAATATCACCCACATGGTGATAGTTCGGTTTATGATGCAATGGTGCGATTGGCTCAGCCATTTTCAATGCGTGTTCCTTTAATTGATGGACAAGGTAACTTTGGTTCGATGGACGGTGATAGTGCTGCTGCTATGCGTTATACTGAAGCCAGACTGGCTAAAGTTGCTCATGCGTTGATTGATGATATTGATAAAGATACAGTCGACTTTATGCCAAACTATGATGAAAGTTTGCAAGAGCCTACAGTTTTGCCTGCTAGGTATCCAAACCTTTTGGTTAATGGTACAAATGGTATTGCTGTTGGTATGGCAACTAATATTCCTCCACATAATTTAGGCGAAGTTTGTGATGCTTGTTGTGCCTATATTGATAATCCTGATATTTCAATTGAAGATTTGATAAAAATAGTTCCAGGACCTGATTTTCCGACAGGTGGTTTGGTGCTTGGCTATTCGGGGGCAAAATCAGCTTATTTGACTGGACGCGGTTCGGTTATGATGCGTGCAAAATGTACGATTGAAGAATTGCACAAAGACAAAGAAGCTATTATTGTTCACGAAATTCCTTATCAGGTGAATAAGGCTGCAATGATTCAAAGAATAGCAGAACTTATTAAAGAAAAGAAAGTTGAAGGAATTTCTGAAATTAGGGACGAATCAGATCGTCATGGTGTGCGTGTTGTTATTGAAATTAAACGTGATTTTCAGGCTGATGTTGTATTGAATCAGCTTTATAAGTATACACCTTTGCAGACCAGTTTTGGTATGAATATGCTTGCCATTTATAATGGTCGACCAGTTATGTTGACTTTGAAGGATATTGTGAAGGCTTTTGTTGAGTTTAGAGAAGAAGTTATCAGAAGACGTACAATTTTTGAACTTAACAAAGCTCGTGATAGAGCTCATACTTTGGTTGGTTTGGCAATAGCTGTTGAAAATATTGATCCTGTAATTGAGCTTATTAGAACAGCTCCAACTCCACAAGAGGCTAAAGATGCTTTGTTGGCAAAGGCTTGGCCAGCAGGTGATGTGGAAGCTTTAGTTAAGTTGATTGATGAGCCAGATAGAAAAGTGGAAGATGGTACATATAAACTATCTGAGGCGCAGGCTCGTGCAATTTTGGATTTGAAATTGCAGAGATTGACAGGATTAGAGCGTGATAAGATTCATGAGGAATTGGTTTCGTTAGGAGATGAGATCAAAGAGTGTTTGTCTATTTTGAGTTCTCGTGAAAAATTGTATGGCATTATGCGTGATGAATTAGTTGAGATTAAAGATGAATATGCTAATCCACGTCGTACCAAGATAGAAGATATTGAATATGATACTGATATTGAATCATTAATTCAGCGTGAGGAAATGGTTGTTACTGTTACTGATGCTGGATATATCAAACGTGTTCCTTTGAATGCTTATAAGGCGCAAAAACGAGGCGGTAAAGGTAAATCTGGTATGGCTACAAAAGAAGAGGATTTTGTTACTCGTTTATTTGTGGCAAGTACTCATACTCCAGTATTATTCTTCTCATCAAAAGGGTTGGTATATAAGATGAAGGTTTATAAATTACCATTAGGCTCACCAACCTCAAAAGGAAAACCATTTATTAATTTGCTACCTCTAGATGCAGGAGAAACAATAACTACTATTATGAAGTTGCCAGAAAATGAGGCAGAATGTAAAGATTTGTCAATTATGTTTGCAACAGCATCTGGTAATGTTCGTCGTAATTCGTTGATGGATTTTGTTAATGTTCAATCTAATGGTAAGATTGCCATGAAGTTAGATGAAGGTGATAAACTTATTAACGTTAGAATTTGTAATGAAGACGAAGATGTATTACTTGCAGCAAAAAGCGGTAAATGTATTCGTTTCTCTGTTACAGAGGTTAGGGTATTTGTTGGTCGAAATTCAACGGGTGTTAGAGGAATTAAACTTGGAGATGGCGATGAAGTTGTTTCTATGTCGATTTTGAAACATAGTGAGGCAACTTCAGAAGAGCGAGAAGAATACTTGAAGATTTCGTCTGCGATGAAACGTATTCAGGCTGAAAAAGGCGGTGATTGTGAAGTAACAATAGCGGATACTGGTGTTGAAATGACTGTTTTAACAGAAGATAAATTTGCTGAAATGAAAGAAAAAGAACAATTTATTCTCTCTGTTACAACGACTGGCTATGGTAAGCGTTCATCTTCTTATGAATATCGTGTAACTGGACGTGGCGGTCAAGGTATTGCTAATATGGAAATGTCAGCTCGTAATAAAGAGATTGTAAGTTCATTCCCAATAGAAGATGATAATCAGATTATGATGGTTACAGATGCTGGCAAACTTATTAGAATGCCTGTTGAAGATATTCGTATTGCAGGAAGAAAAACGCAAGGGGTTATCCTATTTAGAACAGCCGATGATGAAAAAGTTGTTTCGGTAACTAAGTTGGAAGCAGATGACGATGATGAAGAAGAATTGGAGACAGCTGAAGGTGAAGAAATTTTAGGTGAAAATATACCTGAATTTGATGAAACTGAGGCAATAGTCGAAGAACCAGAAGTCATCGCTGAAGATAACGAGTAATAAATAGTTAAAAGGCATTCTTTTTTAAGAGTGCCTTTTTAACAATAAGAGGAGAGTTTGGTATGCCATTTTTGACAATAAAAACTAATGGGTTTAGTAATGATAATAAATTAGTTGAAAAAGCTGCTAATGTGGTTGCTGATGCGTTGGGGAAACCTGTTGGTTATGTTTGTGCAGAAATTAAATATAGCTCAGATTTAGCATTTGCAGGTAGCAAGCAAAAAATTGGTGCGTGGATAGAAATAGCATCAATTGGTTTTAGAGATCGTCAACAAGTGGTTGATGTTTTGACGGATTTTGCAGTTGAAAACCTTAATGCAGAAAAAGAACTTGTCTGCATTAAGTTGACAGACCTACCCGCTTCAGATGTTGCGCATGGTGGATATTTGTTTGGGTAGTGTTTAGCGCTCAGGTAAATACCATTTTGAAGATGAGCTACGTTTAGAACTTAGTTGTTGCTCTCTTCTTTTGGAGCGTCTTATTCTTTCAAATAAAGCAGCTTCTTTTGGGTTGTTAGGTGATTGATAGGGATCAATATCACAGTAAACTTGCGCTATGTTGTGGTCTGTTACCTTTAGGGAGCTTTCGCATCCACGATGTTTAAATTTATTGAATTCACATTTTATTAAAGTAGTAAGTTCATTTAGTTTTTTATTTTGTTCGGATGTTGCTTTTTCGGGTTTTTCAAAAACAACAGAAATATTGTCTGTTTGTTCATATAACATAATTGGGGGAAGTAAACTCTCTGCTTGAGAATCTTCATATTTGCGAAGTCTAATTAATTGTTCATGAGTTAATTCAGCGTTGTTTGCATCGGCAACTGCAAAATCAACGGTTATATTAGGTTTATCTTTTTGAGGGTTGTGACAACAAACAACACGATAAGTATGCATAATGGAACTCCTATTAATTGAATTTGTATGATGGATAATATCATAAAATAGTTGTTGTAGCAATAGTTTTTTTTGACAAAAGTTGTTGACAAAAAGTAGGGCGAAATTATTGTATTTAAAATTGCAAATCTTAGAAATGAAAGAGCAAGTCCAAATGATAAGATGTTTTATTGTCGCTTAAAATGGAATTTGGGTAAAAACTACAAGGTTAAATGAGCTAAAATAAATCAAAATTTTTTAGAAACTTGCGTTAGCCTTAAAATGAACCTATGTATAAAGAAAAACACAATTTTTTTAAGAGAATTCAAAATGTCCGATGAAGAAGAATTTATGTTTGAAAATGCTAGGGCAAAGTCTATAGATATAAAATTAAACAAGAACAATATTGATAAAAAAGAATTTCAAGAATTATGGAATAGAATTAATATAAAATCATTTTATACTGTAGAATATGATACAAATGAGCTTGTAAATAAAGTAGTTAGTGCATTAAACAGTAATTTGTATATTCCAGCTTTGACGAAACAATTTTAGGATTATTAGATATAGCTACACAAGCAGGATACTTTTTTGAAAAATCATCAAATTTTGAATTAAAAAGACTTTTATTAAAATTTGTATTTGAGAACATTATTTTGACTGAAGGTAAAATCAGTTACAAATTAAGATTTCCGTTTAATGAATTTGTAAATGTTAACACTCCGAAAGGAAACAAAGCATTGCCGCACGAACTCGCTGAAAGCCTTAAAAATCAAGGGCTAGCGAAAATTTCCGCTAGCCCTATCCAAGCTGGCTGGCAGAAAGAGGAATATGTAGAACAAAAATCAGCCCAACTTTATTGTGTACTTGTTAATCACCGTTCAGAAATATTGGAAATGAAAGAACAAGTCCAATTAATAAGAAGTTTATTTGCTGCATAAAATAAAATCAGGACTAAAAGTACAATGAGAAAAAGCCAAAACTGTGATGAAATAACAGCTTCATCACGATTCTGAAATTACATCTTGTAATTGATTACCTATTATTGCCTCATTTATATATCTATTCAAAGTAGACCAAGTACACCCCATAAGCCTTGCAATTTCTGATTTTGATACATTCTTATCCAATAGCTCTTTTATCTTATTGTGCTTCTTTTGTAGTTTTTTGTAGCTAAAACCATATGGTCTGCCCAAATGTTTTCCTTCATCTTTTAGTCTTTGAAGTGAATTTTTAGTGCGTTCTGAAATAAGTTGGCGTTCTATCTCGCTTGCTAAACTAAATGCAAAAGCCAAAACTTTTGATTGAATATCCGCTCCAAGCCTATAATTTTCTTTCAAAGTCCAGATTTGACAGTCTTTTTCGAGGCAATTTTGTAAAATTCCCATAACCTCAAGCAAATTTCGCCCCAAACGAGAAAGTTCAGATGCAATTAAAATATCGCCTTTTTTGAGTTTTTTTAATATTTTTCCCAGTTTTCTATTGGTTAATGCTTCTTTAGAAGAGATTGTTTCTTCAATCCACTTATCAATTTTTATATTATTTTTATCGGCAAATATTTGAATTTCGTGTCGTTGATTACAAACCTGTTGGTGATTCGTACTTATTCTACAATATCCATAAATCATATCAGTTCCTTACAAATAGTTACATAACTATTTATAAGAATAACCAATATTTCTAAGGGAAAACCTATATAAAATAGACACTCTTCATAAACCAACGTCTAGATTACATAACAAATATCCTTAATCCAATAAATTTAATAAAGCAAGGAAAATTTCAACAAATCCAAGCTTTTCTTAAAAAATCGTAGCCTTTTGAAAAAACAAAGAAAACCCCTCGCCAAAAACGTTGATATATGGCGAAAGCATTTATTGTTATAAGGGGCGCATAGTGATTATTGGATATTTGGATAACAACCAAAGGAATATAAGCGCAGATGAACAACGAGACATTGTAAATCAATATGCTCGTAATAATGCATATAATATTGATATATTCATCAATGACCCGGATATCAAAAACATTAAGGATAATATAAATTCCAAAGAAAATACGCTCATTGTGGCTAATATAGCCTGTTTAGGCAGCAAATTAGTAACAATTGTAGAAAATATAGAATTTTTAGTTTCAAACGGATTTGAATTAATAAGTGTCAAAGAAAACCTCAAATTCGATTCTTCTAACGAAACAACTCAACTTCTTAATGGGATTAAACTATCAATAGATATCCGTAATTCTATGGTTTCTACCATAACTAAAAAAGCCTTAAAAGACAAAAAAGATCAAGGCGCTATATTAGGTTTTGTCAAAGGGCAAAAATGTAAATCTACCATATTAGAACGCAACAAATATAAAATAATTCAGTTGTATCACGAAGGAAAAACAAAAAAACAAATAGCTAAAACTATTGGTTGTAGCATCTCGCTGATATTTAAATACCTGCAACAATACCCTGAATTGAAAATGATTAGTGGAGGGATAGCTAGTGATTAACGCTTCAACCTCTGCATCATTTACAAACGCACACATTATAGAGCTGTTTAACTCAGATTTAACTTTGGAGCAAATAGCTGAGAAGCTTTCTATTGGTAAAACAACCTTATGCAATAAAATTAATGAGCTTGGCTTAAAAAGAGAACCTCGTTTAAGAAGAAAGAATATTGACAAGGAAGATATATTATCACTTGAAGAACAAGGTTTAAGTTACAGAGAAATAGCGGAAAAGTTAAACATACATTCGTCAACATTACTCACAAGAAGGAAACGTCTTGGTATTTATAACCCACCACAAGAGGTTATAGAACAACAAGCCAAAGCATTAAAAGTTAGAACAGAGAACAAAAAAGCAGGAATTAAACCAGAAAATAAACACAAATATAATTGTCTTGAAATCTATTTAGATGAGATTTTGGAGTTATTATATTCTGGAATTTCTAAAGCGGAAGTAGCAAGAAGATATAATGTAAATCCACAAACAGTTCTTAATCTTTTAGCTCTTTATGAAATTAAGATTCCTGTAGTAAAAAAACTTGATGGTAAAGAGAATACCATTAGACGTTTATTTAACAAAGGTTTGTCAGTAGAAGAGATAGCAAAAAAACTAAACTGTTCATTTATGACGGTTACAACCAAAATAAAAGAACTTAATTTATCTCGTCCTTTATCTGATATCAAAATCAATAGTAAATTAGCCAAAGATGAACGCTTGATAAAGAAAATGTACGAACAAGGCCGTTCATTACAAGAAATCGGCGAAAAAGTTAATGCTCATCCTGTTTGGATTGGAGCAAAAATTCGCAAAATGGAGCTAACCCGAGCCAATAAGATGGCTGAATATAAAACCAAGCTATTTGGCTTAGATAAAGAAATTATCAAAATGCGCAGAAAAGGTATGACCTATAAAGAAATAGGTCAAGTGTATGGCGTTGCTCCAAACACAGTTATGTATCGCTTAAGAAAATTAGAAAACAAAAGGAGCTGTAATGCCTAAGGTTTCCATTATAATTCCCTGCTACAAAGTAGAGAAATACTTAAAAAGATGCTTAGATTCTGTTCTTGCACAAACATTTTGTGAATGGGAAGCAATTTGTGTTAATGATGGAAGTCCTGATAATTGTGGTGCTATTTTAGATGAATATGCACGAAAAGATAGTCGTTTTAAAATAATATATCAAGAAAATCAAGGCGTTTCTGCAGCTAGAAACAATGGATTGCAACATGCAAATGGAGATTTTATTTCCTTTATTGATAGCGATGATGAAATATGCCCTGTTTTCTTAGAAAAAATGTTAGAGGCTTTACAAAAAAGATCAGAAGCTGGATTTGCATGGTGCGATTTTGAGAAAGGTGAAAATAAAGCAGAATGGAACTTTTTTGAGACGTCAGAGAAAATTTACGACAAACCTTTTGATCATTATGTACAACATCAAAAGCCTAAAATAGTATCGTCTATATGGAATAAATTGTATCGTAAGAATTTGCTTGAAAATTTAACATTTTCAGAAGATTTGTCTGTCGGAGAAGATTTGATATTCCTTTATCAGGTACTCCATAGAGCAAAATATGCAGTTTATATTCATTCGGATATGTATTTTTATCGCACTAGAGAAAATAGTGCTATGACCAAACCATTAACCAAAAAGAGATTGGATGACGAGCTTTTAATTGCAATTAAACTTTCTAGTATGTTTGATAATAATACATTGGATAAAAAAACGAAAAAAGACTTGGAACATTATATCGCAAAACGCTTATTTGGTTATGTAGTTAAGTTCACTAAGAAAAAAGATAAGAAGAATTATAATAAATGGCTAACACAATATCTTCCTGTTTTAAAAGAACTGGAAAAACAAGGTATTTTTAGACCACGTAATTTATCCATTAAAAACAGAATCATATATTATTGGTTAACCAAAACACAAAAAAACAACTGTCGTTTATCAGAGGATTAAAGTTATGACTATTTTATACATCGTTAGCGGAGGATTTGATCCACTACATGAAGGACATATAGAAAACATTATCGAAAGTCGTGAAAATTCCGATGGTGTTATTGTTCTTCTTAATTCTGATGCATGGCTAACTCGTAAAAAAGGAAAGCCTTTTATGAATTTTGAAACACGTAGAATGATTATGGAAAATATTAAAGGTGTTGTAGATGTAATTGTTTTTGATGATTCCGACAACACTGCTTGCGATGGGCTCCAAAGAGCACGACAAAAATATCCTACGGCAAATCTTACTTTTGCTAAAGGTGGAGATCGGACTGCAGATAACATCCCCGAAATTCCAACGTGTCAATCATTAAATATTGAAATTAAGTATAATGTGGGAACTTCTGTTTCAGGAAGAGTTAAGCCCAATTCATCTTCTTGGATTTTAGAAAATTGGAGCAAAAAATGATTCAAAAAAAAATACCTGTTTTTTTAGCATCAGATGAAAAATATGCCCCATTTATTGCCACTACAATAGCCTCTATAATGGATCATACAAAGTCATTTGTTTCATTTTATATTTTGGATAGTGGTGTTTCCCAATCAGCAAAATCAAAAATTGCTAGTTTGAAAAAACGATGGAAAAATTTTGATGTCGAATATCTTAATGTTGATGTCAAGTTATTTTTCCCCAATGCTAAAACAAGTAATCATTATTCACTTGCAATGTATAATCGTTATTTAATACCTCTTCTAAAACCAGAAATATCAAAGGCTATTTATTCTGATGTTGATGTTATTTTTAATGCGGATATTAAAGATTTTTATGATATAAACGTAGAAAATTTTGGCTTAGCAGCACCTATAGAAGAAATTGGCATGCCTCTAGAGGGAATTGATAACCATATAATGCGTAAAAAGAAATTTGGTATTACACCGCAACATAAATATTTTCAATCAGGAAACCTGCTTATTAATTGCGATTATTGGCGTAAAAATAATATCACCCAAAAGCTTATCGACGCCACATATGAGTACGAAAAAGATCTTCAATATCCAGATTTAGATGTATTAAATATTGTCTTTGCTAATAACTATAAAATCTTGGATTATAAATACAGTTTTTGTACACATCGCACAGAAGACGTATCCCAAAATCAAGAAATGCTCAACGCAGAAAAATTTCCTTTTCTATTTCACTACGCATCCTCTCGAAAACCTTGGAATACTCCAAATGTCCCTTATAGTGTGTATTTCTGGAAATATGCAAAAATAACACCATTTTATAGGAGATTACGACTATTATATTTTCTCAATATTTTGAAATGGAGGAAAGAAAAAAATGGCTATGGCAAGAAGATTAAATTATTTTGCTTTCCTTTATTTTCTAAGAATAAGGAAACGGGAAATATTTCTATCATAAACATACCTATTTCTAAAATATATTACAAAATTAAGCTAAAAAAGAGAATTATAAAAATTTTAACCTGTTGTATTTGGAAAAAAGACACCAGAAAAAAGGTTCAAAATACCTTAAGTTTATTATCATTAAAATCGTTATTAAATTTAGCAAGATTCTGTTTTACATCAGTGCGTGGTAATAGTGTTCTATTAGTAGAACCCAATGATTGTCATGCTGAAGTAGGTGTCGGATATGCCAAATATTTGCTTGATTTAGGGTACAATGTTGATGTTTTAATGTCTGAAAAGAATGTTAAAGAGCACCCATTTAAACGAATAGAAACTAAACAAATTAAATTGTTTTCCTTCTGTCCAATATTTTTGAAATATTTTTTTAACAAAGCTAAAATTAAAAAATATAAATTTATATTTGTAACTAGTTCCAGATTTTTATTAACTTATGACTACTCAAAGATAATTTCATTAAAAGATAAAATAGGTTTTTGGCCAAAAGGACAATCAAAAACTTTAATTGTTGAACATGATATTACAGATATCCCTCTTTTTAATTTGCAAGAATTTGATAAAAATAAACAAATTGTTACTCTTGGTAAATTTAGTAAGGGGATATATGTAAATCCGCATTATTTCGGAACTTATAAAAAACATAAAAAAAATAAGGCTACCACTTTTATTGTAGTTGGCGGAATAAATCCTGAACAAAAAAATCATCGTCTTTTGATTGATGCTGTAGATATTATATGTCAACACGGATATCATTGTAAAATAAATGTTATTGGCAGAGGAAGATTAAATGATATTCCAAATAAGTTTCGAAATTATTTTAACCTTAAAGGATTTTTGAGTTTTCCAAAAATGTATGAGCAAGTGGAAACAGCGGATTTCTTTTTGCCATTATTAGATTGTAATAATTCTCAACATAATCGATATATAACAACCGGTGTTACAGGCTCAGCTCAACTGATATACGGATTTAATATTCCGTGCTTAATACAGCAAAAATTTGCTGATTTTTATGGTTTTAATGATAAAAATTCTTTGATTTATGAGGAAGATTTGGCATCGTTAATGATTAAAGCTATTGAAATGTCAGAAGAAGAGTATCAAGACAAGAAGAAAAATCTTAAAATTTTATCTGATAGTATTTATGAGCAATCATTACAAAATCTAAGGAAAATTATAAAATGATTGTTGATAAAAAATATTTATTGTTAACAAATTTTGAACATATTAAGGAATTAAAAGGGCATTCAGGTTGCCAACTTAATCTTTATAAAGAAAAGGATGTCTTTTTTTTACGTAAAGATGCTGGAAATGTGTCATATAACAACAGATTAAAGAAACAATGTGCTAAACAAAAGTGGTTTAAGCTTGATGCCGTAAAAACACCTAAAGTTTTACGTTATGGTTATGATAATAATAATCTTTTTTATTTTGATATGGAATTCATTAATGGCATATGTATGTCAGAATATATGAATCAAATTAAAATAAAAGAAATAGTTGATTTGATAGGGCTATTATTTAAGTCGTTACCCATAAAACAAAGTGTAGTTACGGATAAAAGTGAAAGTATTTTTAAGGAAAAAATTTTATCTTTATACAAAACATGCGATATAAACAATGAATTAATTCTGAAATCTCTAAATAAGTTAAAAGAATTTAACTTCCAAAATGTTCCTCTTTCAGCTTGTTGTGGTGATTTAACATTAGAGAATATTATACTTTCGTCATCAGGCATTTACGTAATTGATTTATTAGATTCATTTTATAACTCTTGGATGATTGATGTAGCAAAACTTTTACAAGATATTGATTTAGGCTGGTCATATAGACATCAAGAACGAAATTATAATCTTAATTTACGCCTAGCAACAGCTAAACAAGCTTTGCTAGATAATTTATATGCCATGGAAAATGGCAAGCAAAATGTCATTACAATATATCATATTTTACTTTTAAATGTCTTGCGAATTTATCCATACGCTAAAGACCAAACAACAATACTTTTCTTAAATAATGCTCTTGAAAGCGTTTTAAACTCAATAAATGAAATGGAGGCATAATGAATACTTTAATTATTCCATGCGCCGGAAAATCCAGTCGTTTTCCTAATATGAAACCCAAATACATGTTAACTCGTCCAGATGGCAAGTTAATGATTGAAAAATCAATGGAGAAAATTAACGTAGATGTGTTTGATAGAATAATCATCACTATCGTTAAGCCTCATGATGAAAAATATGAAGCTAAGCTTATTATGGAGCAAGTTTTTGAGAACAATCCCAAAATAGAAATTTGTATGCTAGATGATTTTACATCGTCAGCTAGTGAGACGGTTTACTTGACACTAAAGAAAATGAATGTAGAGGGTGCATTTGTTATTAAAGATTCGGATAATCGCGTAGAGGTTAACTTTAACAAACAAATTAAAAATTCAATTGTTGGTTACAATTTGCATGAACATCCTGATATTACAAACATACCGGGAAAAAGTTTTCTCATAGTAAATGAACAGGGAATTATCCATGACATTATAGAAAAACAGGTGGTTTCGAATATTATATGCTTGGGCGTTTATTGTTTCGAAAATGCTTTAGATTTTATAAATGCATATGATGAAATGCTTACAAAGAAAATATCAGGTGAAATGTATATAAGTCATGTGATTTCGTATATGTTGGCTTCAAATAATTACGTATTTTCATCAATATTAGCTCTTTCATATGATGATTGGGGTACTTTATCAGAGTGGAAAGAAGTACAAAAAAAACATAGAACATACTTTGTTGATGTAGATGGTGTTTTGATGAAAAATTGCGGAAAGTATGGAAAACGTAATTGGTACAACAACACTGAAACTTTACCTGAAAATATGGAAACAATTAGAAAATTACAAGATGATGGCGCTCAAATTGTAATAACAACATCTCGTCCAGAAGAATTTAGAACAGATTTAGAAAAAATCTTAAATGAAAACGGCATAAAGCCATATGCAATGCTTATGGGAATGAATCATGCAGCAAGAGTTGTTGTAAATGATTTTGCTCCAACAAATCCATATCCTTCAGGAATAGCCATTACATTGCCGAGAAACAATAATATTAAAGAATATTTACAATAGATAGGAGAAATAAATGAATATTTTGATTACAGGTGGTGCAGGATTTATTGGTTCTGAACTAGGTAAGTTTTTACTAAAAGAAGGGCATAATGTCAAAATTCTAGATAATCTGGAATATGGTTACAGAGATAATTTTGAAGATAATGAAATATTATCTAAAAATTTTATACAAGCAGATGTAAGGGAACAAAATTTTGAGAAGTATTTAGAAAATATAGATATAGTGTATCATTTTGCAGGTATTTCAGCTCTTCCAGAATGTGAATCACACCCAGACAAAGCTTTCGACGTGAACACCACAGGTGTCGCTAATGTTTTGAACGCTATCAGAAAAAGTAATGTTAAACGTTTTATTTTTGCATCGACATCAGCTGTTTATGAAAACAATCCAGCAAATGAAGTACATAAAGAAACAGATGATGTCCACCCTAATTTAGTTTATGCAACAACAAAATATTGTGCTGAACAAGTTTGCAAATCATTTGCTCAAAATTATGGTATAGATATTGTAATATGTAGATTTTTTAACGTTTTTGGACCGCATCAAGATTTTAAACGTAAATATCCGCCTTTTACTAGCTTTTTAATTCGTGAAGCATTAGCTGGAAGAAAGCCTACAATTTATAATACGGAAGATTGCAAAAGGGATTATATATACGTTTATGATTTGATGCAATATTTACACAGAATGGCAATATCAGATAAGAAATATAATGCTGATATTTTCAATCTCGCTACAGGCAAAGCTTATTCAGCTATGGAAATAGCAAAAACAATATATTCTGCATTAGAGAAACCTTTTGAATATGATAAAGGCGAACCTTTAAAATTTTGGGACAAATATGAAGAATTGTTTAATGCAACATATAATTTGAGAAAAGAAAGAGTAAAACAAGAAGTATTTAAACATTGCCTTGGTGATGGCTCAAAAGTAAGAAATGAGTTCAATTATGAGGCGAAAATAAATTTGTTAGATGGCTTGAAAGAAATTATTAATTATCAGAAGGAATATATTAAATGATAGAATCTTTTGATATATCAGTAATTATTCAAGGTCCCATTTATAATTACATGACAGATAATACTGTTACAAATATCAGGCAGTTTTTTCCAGATGCAGAGATTATTGTATCTACTTGGGAAGGTAGTAATTATCAACATCAATTGGCTGATGTTATTATAGAAAGCAAAGATCCTGGAGGATATCCCGTGTGGGATAACCCTAAAATATTGAATGCATGCAATCGACAAATAGTTTCAACTTTAGCCGGCTTGAAAAAGGCAACTAGAAAATATGCCTTAAAAATTCGTTCCGATATGTATTTTGATAATATAAATTTCTTAAATTACTGGGATAGATTTCCCCAAAGATGTACAGAATATAAGATAACTAAAGAACGCATTTTGATGTCTACGCGATTTGCACCCAACCCACACAGAGAAGCTAAACCATATCATCCTTCCGATTGGTTCTTCTTTGGTTTAAGAGAAGACTTAATAGATGTTTTTAACTCTCCTTTATGTCCTGAGCCCCAGACTTCACGTTATTTTGAGACACATAAACGTCCGATTGTGAAATATGAAAATTGGGTTCCAGCTTTATGCCAGTATTCTGCAGAGCAATATATTTGGGTAGCATTTCTGCGTCGTCATATTCGATTAGAATTTGAACATAGTGTTGATATAGAGCATGGTAATTTAGAGAAATCAGAACATATATTTGCAAATAATACTGTTTTGTTAGATGCTATTGATATTGGGTATAATTCATATAAGCATAATAATATACATACACATTATGAAATGTTTGCAATGTATTCTCATTTTGAATGGTTAAAATTATACAAAAAATACTGCGATAAAAATTATAAATTACCGCTTTATGATAAGGAAAAAGTAAAACGCCTTTATTGGTCGATTAGACTAAGACATAGTAAAAAGAAAATTTTGTATAATCTTAAATCACTATTAGGACTTTCTTTTCGAAATACCATTATAAAATAGCACCATAAAGCTATTAAATGTGCTTGTTTAGAAGAATTTATATCTAGTCTTGAAAAAGGTTTAGATACAGAGATTGGTGAGCGAGGTGTTTTGCTTTCAGGTGGTCAGAAACAAAGAATAGCCATTGCCAGAGCTTTTATCAAAGATGCTCCTATTGTTATTTTAGATGAGGCAACATCAGCTCTTGATAATAAATCTGAGGCAGTTGTTCAACAAGCCATTGATAATCTTATGAAAGATAGAACGGTGTTTATTATTGCACACCGCCTATCTACTGTTAGGAATGCCGATAAGATTGTTGTTGTAAACTATGGTGAGATTGTAGAAATAGGAACACATGAAGAATTATTAGCAAAAGATAACTCAATCTATGGTTCTCTTTACAAAACACAGATTAAATAGCAATATTACCTATCATTTGAAACTTAAGATTTGTGAGTTCTTCGGATAATCTATCAGCTCGTGCTTTTTCAAGCAAATACTGTTGTTTGTAGTTGTTTGCATCATTTTGCGCCTCGACCAATTCACGCAAAATCAAAGTCTTCTCCACGTTACTCATGTTGATGCCATCTAGGGGATAAATTGGCGTTCAGAGAGCGATAATTGTCTTCTGCCCTTATCATCACAGGGTTTTATCAAATAGCCCTCTCTGACGAGTTTATTGCCCATTACTTTGGTTGACGATTTTTTGCAACAAATGGCTTCTAGGTGAATTCCCCGAAATGCAAAAGAAAATGGAACAGATTGCTGAGCGAGTGAAGAACGCACCGGTGTTTCCTGTGGTTAATTATGAAAGCGAAGCGGAGCTTTGCATTGATTGCGTTGATGAGATACAAAAAATGATAGAAATGGAAAATTTCCAAATTAACACACCAATAAACCGCCGAAGAGCTACACTTTTCTTGGTTGCTTGCTACTTTTGCTCTACCATAGAGCCGATTGAATATCTGCTCGAACAAGGAAGCGAAATCAACCAAACCGATATATTTGGCTATAATGCGATAATGTCAGTAATTTTGAACGAAAATATGACTGATGACCTAAAACTAGATGTAATTCAGATGTTGATTGATAAAGGATGTGATGTAAATTGGCTCAATTACCAACGAGAAACAGCACTTCTTATCGCATTAGAACGAATAGAAATAGATATAGCAAACCTACTTTTAGATAATGGTGCAGTGATTTATAAGGAATAAGCCCACTAAACAATAAATTCTCCTATAAAATCGCTACTTTTATATAAGGTGGTGGTTTGTTCATTTTAGAAAATGCCGACTTGTCGGCAAAATCTAAAATACTCTTGACTTTTATCTATTTAATGTATATTATTTTAGAAAATACCGACTTGTCGGCAAAATCTAAAATGGAGGCAATTATGGAAATCAAAAGAGATACCTACTTAAATCAACTTATTAGCCACAAACACAATGGTTTTATTAAGATAATCAGTGGTATCCGTCGTTGTGGCAAATCATATATGTTATTTGAGTTATTCTATAACCACTTATTAGAAAACGATGTAAAAGAAGACCATATTATCTCTATTCAATTAGATACCAGAGAAGATGAAAAATATCGCAATCCTGATGAATGCACAAGTTATGTAAAAGAAAGAATACAAGACAAAGACATGTATTATCTACTACTTGATGAAGTTCAAATGATGGAAGATTTTGAAAGTGTTTTGAACGGATTTTTACGAATTAAAAACTTAGATGTTTATGTAACCGGAAGTAATTCTAAATTTTTATCAACTGATATTGTTACAGAATTTAGAGGTAGAGGAGATGAAATTCGTATTCATCCATTGAGTTTTGCCGAATTTTATGCTCATAAAAACACAGATTGGGACGATGCTTGGAATGAGTATAGTGTATATGGAGGAATGCCTGCATTATTCAAATTCAATACAGATATTGAAAAAGCAAAATATTTGCAGAATTTGTATAAAGAAACTTACTTAAAGGATATTATAGCAAGAAACAAAATACAAAACTCTGAAGAATTAGAAGAATTGCTTGCTGTTGTTGCATCTAATATCGGTTCTTTAACAAATCCTCAAAAACTAGCAGATACATTCAAAAGCAAGAAACATTTAGATTTAACAGCACCGACAATAAAGAATTACCTATCTTTCTTAGAAGATGCATTTTTAATAAACAAAGTGCTTCGTTATGATATAAAAGGAAAGAAATATATCAATACACCTGCAAAATATTACTTTACTGATGTAGGATTAAGAAACGCAGAAATTAATTTTCGTCAGCAAGAAGAAACTCATCTTATGGAAAATGTTATATATAATGAATTAACTATAAGAGGTTACCAAATTGATATTGGAGAAGTTACAGTTACAGAGAAAAATACTGCAGGGAAAAAGCAAGAAAAGAAATTAGAAGTTGATTTTGTAGTTAATTTGGGAAGCAAAAGATATTACATACAATCAGCATATAGTATGCCTACTGAAGAAAAACAAAAACAGGAAGAAAGGTCACTTCTTAATATTCCTGATGGATTTAAGAAAATCATTATCGTTGGAGGTAGCAGAAAACCGTACTACAATGAATCTGGTATTTTAATTGTAGGGTTAAAAGATTTCTTATTATCACCTGAAAGTTTAGACTTTTAGAGTATAAAAAAGATATTGTTATTTCAAATACCCTCTAACCAAACCTTGAATTTCGGCGGCAAGCCCCATTGCACGAAGCAATTTATTGTACTTGTCGCTTTTATCGGTCATTTGAAAAAATGCGTAACCTATCATGTTTCCAAGAAAATCAGCTCGTTTCATAACATCTTGAAGCAATTCTTCAAAAGTACCGTTATAGGTTTCATTTAAGATTTTGAAGCTTTTAATCTTCTTGCGATTTTCGTTCAAAAACTCGCCCAAACAATCAATATCTTTGAAATTCTTATACCCTTTACGATTTGTGATAGTCTCAATCAACACCTTCATTTCCTTATCCTTTGGCTTATAAAGGTATTTATCATTACTTTTTGTAATAAATGTTACATTCCTAATCCTCTGAATTTAAAAGAAATTCTTTAGAATCAATAGATTATCGTGAAAAAATGTTAATTTTGCGGCTTGACAGCTGAATCTTTGCATGATATCCCGGGCGGCAATTTAAAGCCACCCGCAATTTCATGGAGATTCAAATGGTTAGTAACGATAATGATTTAATGAAAGCACTTTATAGCGAAGACTTCGCAACTATCAAGACTTTGCTTGAAAATGGTGCAGATGTAAACAAACCCTACAATTCTAACGGTTACACTCCTTTTATGTTCGCCTGCCGTGAGTTCTATGAACCCGAGGTCATTGAGCTTTTCTTATCTCACGGTGGCGATGTTCATTCTCGTAACATTTCCGGCGATACTCCTTTTATGATTGCCGCCAAGAAACGAAGCAATCCTGCTAGTTTGAACCTTTTGCTTCAAGCCGGAAGTGATATCAATGCCCAAGACAATGCCGGTAATACAGCTTTTATAAAGGTTGTAAATCATCCGCAAGCCATGATGCGTTTGGGATTGATTGAGTTTTTTATCAATAACGATGCTGACCCTGATATCAAAAACAACAAAGGAAAAAATGTTTGGGACTATGCCAACGACAAAGAAGGCTTGGTGGATTTGATGTTCAACTTATATTTAGAGGATAGTTGCAATGAATAATGTATCAGAAATCGCCAAACTAAATGATGCTTTCAGAGCCAATCCCTCGCTAGGTACTTTGATTTTAACCGAAGGTATCAGAAGCAACACTCATGATGATATTACAACCATTATCAATAAAGTCCGCAATTTCAACGATTTCAATGAAAATAATAACCCATATGGCGAAAAGGATTTCGGGGCATTTACTTTTAAGGGCAAAAAGATTTTCTGGAAGATTGATTATTATGACAACAATTTCCTTTTCCTTTCGCCTAATGCTTGCAAGCCAAGACTTACCAACCGAGTTATGACTATAATGTATGCTGATGAGTATTAGGAGATGCCTATGCAATATGATGTGATTTGTTCAACCAGTATAGATGAGTTGATAAAATGGGTAAATGAGCAGATAAAGAAAGGATGGGAACTTCAAGGTGGAATTGCCACTATGACACAACAAATTGACTACACTGTATTTTATCAAGCAATGGTGAAGAAATAGCCAGCTCATTACATTTGGTAATAAATACCATAAGAAAGGATTGATGATGAACTGGAAAAACAAATTTAAGGAAGAGTTAGTCAAAATGATAAAACGCAAAACCCCACAGCCACAAGATTTAGAAGCAAATAACGGTTTAGATTATCTGAACAAGGCTTATGAGCTTTTGCAGGAGCTTGGAATTGTTGAGAGCAAACAACAGTTTTCTGAACAATTTTTAGGTAAGAGTAAGTTTTATTATGGAGTTCTTGATTGTGAGAAGCGTAAAGTCGGATGTCATTTATTGCATGACCTGACTTTGAACTTAAAGCAAATCAAAGAGTGTTTTGATGATAAAAGGTTGAGCGAAATAATCAAGGAAGGACAGCAAATATTAAGAAAAAGAGTTGAGAAATATTACAATTTGTAGAGAGAGGTAATTATGACAAATGATGTTTTTGTAGATGATAAGAAAATTAAGGATATTTTGAATTTCATCAAATCGATGAAGCATACCGAACAAATTCGTATGATGTTCCTTTGCAGTCTAAATGGCATGCGCTCAATTAATTTTGCTTATCTGCAAATCAAAGATATTTTTACCGATGATTTGAAAATCAAAGATGTCATTTGTCTTGATTACGATAAAAACAAAGGCAAAAACAAATGCGAATATTATATGAATAGCCAGTTAAAGAAGGAGTTTTGCGAATATTTGAAATATTTGCAAAGAAAATGGGGCGAGAAACTGACACAGGAAACATATTTGTTCACAAGTCAAAAACTCAATAAACCTTATAACAGAGTAAGCATTAGTCGTTTGTTTTCTTCGATTTACCGCAAATTCAACATTAAAGGTGCAAGCCATTTGGGCAGACACTTGTTTGTATCAAAACTGGTAAATTCCGGAGTTAATATCTGTTTAGTTCAAAAACTCGCCAATCATAGAAACATCTCAACCACACAGCATTATTTCAATTACAACCAGCAAATGCTTGCTAATGCCGTGGAGAATGTGAGGGTTTAATATGCCAATCATAGATAAAAAGTGTTTTATAAACCATTGTGAGTGGATTTATAATAATCGGCACAAGTTACAAAATAGGACTTGTGCCGAATTTGTCATTTCAGGTTTGATAATTAACGCTTTTGCCTGTCCGTATTATTCATACAGAATAGATAAAATCACACTCGGCAATTTGATTAACCTTTGGAACAATGGATTTACTTATAAAGATTTACCTTTAGTTCATTATCATCAATCCTATGGCGATAACTCAATTAACATTTATTATATTAAGAAGGGAAAACTAATCAATCATCAATTTGAATATGATGATACTGAAAAATATATTCCGAATGATGAAGTGAAACAGATTTTGAAGAAGTTAAAAGTACATGACTAATATATACAAACGCTATAATTCTGAACAATCAACTATAATTATTTTTACAATTTTATTATTAGAAGATAATACTTTTTTATAACTTATGTTTAGAATATCTGGAAGACCATTGTTCCTATTATGTAAAGATAATGTTATTAAATTTTTTGCATCATCGCTTATGTTTTTACAAAGAGAAAATGAAATTACTCGTCCATATGAAGTCAAATAAACTCTACCATTTTGGGTTAATACATTATATTTAGTTATATTTCCTGTTTCTACTATTATATCATCGTTATTTTCTTCTTGGGATAGATAACAATAAGTATCATAATTAAAATTTACTAAAGTACTATTGGAACTATTTTCCTTTTCCGCAATCAAAGATATTTTACAAGATGGATTCATTTTTATAACTCTGTGAGCATCAAGTAATGGATTTTTAATAACTTCTGTTATTTTATCGAAATATGGCTCGTATTCTGTGTGCATTAAACTTTGTTGTCTATTCAAACGAACCCGTTCGGAGCTAATAGCTTGTTTAAATACATATTTAATAAAATCATAAACAGCATTAACAGCTACTCCTGATGCTAACAAATAAAGAATATCCTGCTCAAAACTTCCTTCTTTAGAGGTAAGCATATAACTTTTAAAGTTTTTAGTTGTGTTTGCCTTTTTTATTACTCTTTTATTTACAAATAAATCCATTGTTATTTGTAATGCACGAGCAAATCCATATAGTGAGTAGGTTGCATCATAAAAATCTAATCGATGGTTTCTTGCATCGGCTCCAGTAAATTTTAATTTCAATTTTACAACTGTATTAGGCAAAACAATCCTCTCTATGATATTTTTTGTTATAATAATGTAAATCCTTGTAAATATCAATCAAATGTTAAACTTCATAGTCAACTTTAATAAAGTTTAACATTTTATATTTGCCACATAAGACAGTCAAAATAAAATACTAGGAAAATAGCCAATTACAGAGAAAATGTTAAAAAATGTCAATTCTTTTACATTCTATATGGAGGGTTATGTCTGCTTATTAATTAAAGAATATTGTTTAGATTTTGAATTTTTTCTAATTCACTTTCTTCTATTCCTAGTTTTTCAGCAAAACTTTTATTTCGTATCTTAGCTCTTTTAGCTATTTCAGAAAAAGGTATAATTTCTTGATATATATTAGCTATAGTTGTTTCTACTTCTCCTATAGATAATATTTCTTTATTAGGATAGATACGATAATTTCCAAAAGGAACTTTCTTCCATAAAGACCTATCTAAATTAACTAAGTCTATCTCTTCTCCAATTAAAAAACCAAAAAATTGTGTAAATTGCTTAGGTCTACGAGAATAATTTGCTATCAATGTTGCATATCTTGAAATTTGGTTTGTATGCTCAGATAAATCAACATCAGGAGCTTTGAATTCTATTAATATACATTTCCCTTCTTCTGGAAATAAAAATATATCTGGACGTTGTTTTAAGTATGTATCTTTTTCTATACCTACAGATTTCAATGCTTCATATATATCAATATTATCTTGCAATAATTTTTCACCATTAACTACCAGATTCTCTAGTTCTATGTCTGAATAACCATCAAAATGAACAAACTCTTCATTTAATATCCATAAATCATTCGGCACACCTTTCATTTTTCTTCTAAAAATCAAATCATGAAAAATAGCTTCCTTTTGTCTCTTTACATCGATACCACGAGCTTTCTTGTCTTTCCAATCTTTTTGAATGGCTAATTCATTTTTGAGAGCCAAGCCAAGCAATTTTACAACCATATCCCTTCTAATGATATAACGAGTTAGTTCATCCTTATTTTGTTGAGGTATTTTTTGCAATAACTTTTGAGAAACAGCTCTAAACTTGTCTTTATAGTCATTGCTTGTAGGGTCTAAGTTTTGCAACTCAAGATTATTTAATTCTTCATACGTATGTCGGATTTCTATATTTTCTTTTGCAAATTTACGAGCTTGAGCTTGAAAAAGTTTCTCTATAGTTTTTTCTTCAGTATCATTAAATTCTATATCTGCTTCATCTACAATATCAGAAGATATGCCATAACGAGCAGCAATTTTTAAAATATCTTTTTCTCTACTTTCTTTTAATCCCTGAATGTCAGAATAATTTTTTTCTAAAACTAAATTTATTTTTTCTTTTATCTCATCCCAAAAAACAAAAATATTTTCTTGATTAAACAACTCTCCTGTTTCTTCTTTTAAATCTTTTTCTACTTCTCTTTTTAATGGGAAATTAAAACTCTCCACTGATTGACTAACATTATCTGATGCATCTAATAAATTGCCACTTACGCATGATATATAACGCGCCCCATCAAAATTAGCTGTTTTTTTTACTGCAGAAAAGCTAAAAGGTTCTACAACAATATTTTTACTACAAATATATACTCCATTTTCATTAATTTCAGAGGCATTTAGCTTGAATCTATAAAAATTTAAAGTATATGATGGTTCTGTTGACAGCCATGTTACTTTTATTTTCCCTTTTGTGTCTTTATAAATATCAGCTTTTTGTGTATGTATCTTAATAGTATCTTCTTTATCAGGAACGGGTATTGTTTTTTCGTTATAAATAAAACTATCTTTTTCATGCTCATTAATCATTGTTTTTATTTCAATAGACTGATTTGTAGATGATGAGCCTAACCATAAACGCAATAAAAAATTTTTTAATATATCTCTTTTTAAATTTTCAATATCTTTTAAATACTCTCCATAATATTCATGTTCTTTATCATTGATTAAATAAGACATCATTACAGTAGTTTTGTTATCATTTTCTTTACCTATGTATGAAATACTGTCTGTATAATCACCATTTCTTTTCCATGTAGATGTAAATTTTTTCCATTTATTATCTTCATAGAAAATACTTTCTATATCAATTTGTTTAAAACGGCAAAATAATTGTACTTTACCAGTTCCTCTATTATTTAATCCTTTGCTTCTTTCTCCTAGATTTTTAAATCTTTCAATGTTTTTTTGAATAAATCCTTCCCCGTTATCAACAATTGAAATTGACGATAACAAATATTTAGAATTTTCAGGATTATATAAATCTTTTTTTTCTATAAAGTTTAAAATAACGGATATTTTAGGTATAAACGAAATACCCGATTCTTGCCTTTTTACAATAGAATCCATGGCATTTGTTATAGCTTCCTTAATTGGTGAAAAAGGACTTTTTGCTTTTTTAACAATAGAACAAGAATCTTCAATAGTGATTTTTTGTTCTAATACAGCCATCTACATTCTCCGAATTTATTAAAAAATATCTATTGAGAGAAATGCTATCTAATCCCTATTAATATTTCAAGTATTTTATTTATAAGTTCAACTTAATTTATTTGCTATTTACTACATTTATAATAAGTCTAAATAACTTATTACTTTTTGCTGTTCATTTCTTTTTCAAGTTTTTTAACTAAAGCCATATCATTACTTTTGTAAGCAATAAGAAGCGGATAATAGTATTTCGTACTTTTGCCATCACCAATATAAGGAATTCTGATAATTCCGGTAGCTTTGTCTTCTTTTCTCATCGTCAGCAAGGTATTATATGAAAGCCCTAAAATTCTTGCAGCTTGTTTAATATTGACCCAATCAGATTTGATAGCAATATCAAATTCTTCTTTATTTTTGCTACTATTTAAGTCATTTAAGTAAAATTCAGCTAACTCTGCGGCATAATCATTAAACCCATTATCTTCTAATGATTTTACAAATGAACGAATAGAATTACTCATAGTCTTTACAACATTTGCAGAAAATATGAGTTGTTTGAAATCAATATGGGATGTAAAGGTAACGTTCTTAACTCTAAATTCGTTTAGGAATACGATATTAGAAAATTGTCCATCATGAAAGTTCACATCTGTAAAGGATACTTTACCACCAAAGATTGTATTACTAAAAATAACTTTCAATTTAGAGATATTAGATAGTAAAAAGTTTGCACGCTCTGAAAAAGTACAATTTCTTAAGATAATAGCTGAATAGCATCCCTTTTTAATTTTATCAACCTCAAAGCTATCATTAAACGTACAGCTTTCAAATTTTAATAAACTTATTACTGTTTGAAAGTTTTTTGGAATACTCGCTTCCCAATAACGAAGTTTGCAATTAAATGTGCAATTTTTGAACAAAAATGATTTGCTTCTTAAAGATAGATGCTCTGCTTCACTAAAACAACAGTTTTCAAAAATCACTGTCCTAATATCTACGTAATCAATAAACGTAAATAAGTGAAGAGTTTCTTCATTTGAGCCGATTTTCATATTTTTCAAATGTAAGCACAAATTGTTAAAGCCTAATGATTTTAGCTCTATATCTGCGTAATTATGTATAAAACCTGTGATAGGCTCTTGCTTTGCAAAGCAATATTCTTCATCAAAATCAGCTAAAAACTTTTTTAATTTGATTTCATTATTGGCTATAAAGTTGCGAGTATATCCCTTTTTTTCAAATATTTTTAGTTCTTTTGAAGATAAAGTGGGCTGTTTTAGATTGTAATTGAATATTGTCGCTAAAATTGACAAGAATGTTTTTAGTGCATCAGCATAATAAGAATAATATTGGTCTAAATATTCATTCTTAATTGTTATGGGAGCTTCTTCTTTAGAAGGAAGGCTAAAAAGGAACTCCTTCACAGACTGAAAAGCTTTACAATCATTTCCAGTCTCTTCTACATATTCATCATAACAAGCCATTAAATTTTTGATAGAATTACCTACATTTTCAATGTTATGATTTTTAAGTGTCAAAAAAACTTTTGATAGTCGCATCATGAACAACATGCAAAATTCTTTAAGTTGCTCTACGTTATCACAATATATGAAATTGCCTTGTTGTACAGGCTCTGCTAAACTTTTTGCATATTCTCTTACCAAAAGATTATCAATAACAGTATTTTGAAATTTAAAATTAAAATTTTTAATATTGTTTTGATTTAATGAGGGGATTGCTTCATCAACTTTTTCCACACTCATATAAGTATCTTCTTTAAATTGGTAATCTTTAATATTAATCCATGACATCTTTTTCTACCTAAAAACTAACCTAATATAATTAATATCTTATATAAGTTTAAGTTTATTTAACATCATAATTTTTACGATTCGTGACTAAATTTTATAAAATATTGCCTTTTTTACAAAATGTATCAAAAACTTTTTACCCCGATAAACCCATCAATACCCATTTAAATACATTTAAAAACATACATTGCAAAAATCGTTGAAAAATAAGGCGTTGACTTCTGTTTTGGTTTTCTTTCATACTAACGGTGTCAGGTAGCAATACCGTTTTATTAAAATAAAATTTGAAAGGAAACTAAAATGACTGTTTTAAGTTACATCATAGCATCTTTAAAGAGGAAGTATCACCTCAACAGAGATGCAAAACGTTTAGAGAACCTCGTTAATATGGCTCGTTTCGCTTATTAGGGGGCTTGCAATGAATTATCAAGTTGTAGCAAAAGTCGCTGATTTTTTACCGGATGAAATATCCGTTATAGCTTCCAAGCATTTTACAAACTGTAATTTTAAGGAATTGAAGCGATACAGCGAAGTCATAAACTCTCCGCAAGGTGTTTATGCTTTTATATCAGCTCTTGGTGAGCCTTTTTACCTAACCGAAACGAGATGTCCGTTTGAACCAACCGATGTGGTTTATGTTATGGACTGTCAAAAATAACTAAAATCTAACAAAACCAACAATTTTAACCCAAATGGCGTGAAGGGATGCCTAAATGCCATACAGAATTATTATGCTCTTTTTTTAACTAATTTAATTTTTGAAAGGAAAATAAAATGAAACAATTTTTAATGAAATATAATGCTAACAAGCTTGAAACCTCAAAAGATGAAGGATTGCTTACACTTGAAAAAGCTCGTGAGCGTATTTTGAAACTTTTGACCGAGAATATGAAAAACTTTAAGGATAATAGTTGGGATATATCAAACCGTATGAATAAATTGATGACGGATACCGAGAAAAATTCCATTTTTACGCTTCGTCTCGGTGGTAAACGTATTGTTCGCTATTCTTTGGATTTGTTGAGTACAGAACAAAAGCTTCAATTTTTGGCAGATTTTTATACCAGCGTTGCCAATAAGGGATTTGATGAGGACATTACAGATTTCTTGGCAAAAGAGATTGATAATGCCAATGCTCGCAAAAAAGAGGCTAATGAACGTCGTCGCAATAAAAAGAAAGCAGAACGAGAGAAAAAAGCTGAAGAAGCAAAAATAAGAACTATTGCTGCGACAGAGCCAATGCTATCAGCAATGGGACTTCCAACAAGTGTTTTTACCCAACAAGGATAAATTACCTTTTATGCAGGGGCTTGTATAATAAGCCCTTGCATAAAAAACAACAATGCCTTGGCTTGAGGATTGCATGGAGATAAGATAAAATGACAGCCAAATTAAAAGAAGCATTGCGGAACATATCATCAGAGCCTTTATCGGATGCACAATTAGAACAAGGTGCAAGGCATTTAATAGGTTTTGCAAAATGTTTATTAATGCTACGACAGGAGATTTTAGAAAATGAAGGCAATAATACTAACCCGTGTTTCAACGAAGATGCAGGAAGAAGGCTTGAGCCTGCTTGCTCAAAGTAATCGTTTACATGAGTATGCTGACAGAAAAGATTTAGAAGTTATCAAAACCTTTGAAATCGTTGAGAGTTCTACTCATGGTCAGCGTAAACAATTTATGGAAATGATAAACTTTTGTAAAAGACAGAAAGAAACCATAGCTATTGTTGCTGATACAGTTGACCGTGTACAAAGAAGTTTCAAAGAAAGTGTGTTGCTTGATGAGTTGATGCGACAAGATAAAATTGAGCTTCATTTCTATCGTGAGGGAATGGTATTAAATAGTAAATCTACATCTGTTGATATTATGAGATGGGATTTCTCGGTAATGGGAGCGAAAGCTTACGTTTTGCAACTGTCCGAGAATGTTCGTCGCTCTACTGAACAAAAGAATAGAAATGGCGAAATAACAGGACAAGCTCCTATCGGATATGAAAATTATACAGATGAACGAGGAAAAAAGTTTATCCGTCCTAAAGAATCAGAAGCTGTAATTATTCGCAAATGTTATGAAATCTATTCTTTGGGCAATACAAGTGTTTCCGAGCTACAACATTATGCAAATATGATGGGATTAAGAAATGCCAAAGGCGGAGAGATTTGTCTTAATTCTATGCATAATATATTGGGAAATCCTTTTTATTATGGTGAAATGCGCACAAAAAGAGGCATTATGCCACATGTTTATAAACCGATAGTAAGCAAAGAATTATGGGATTTATGCCAAAAACAGAAAGCAATTAGAGGCGGACAATGTACAAAAAAATCTGAAAAGAATTTTCTTTTTCGTGGATTAGTTACTTGTGGCATAACTAACAAAATATGTCAGTGTGAATTAAAAAAAGGAATATTCAGCTATGTAGCATGCTGGCGCAAAGATAAAACAAGAATGTATATTCGTGAAGAAGAGTTTACTAGTCGTGTGAGCTCAATTTTAAATTGTATAAGACTACCTGAAAATATTATAACAGAACTACAACAAGAACTCAAAACAGCCAAAGCATCTGAAAGAAAATTCAATTCCGAAGAGATTAAAAGGCTTAAAGGTGAACAAGAAAAACTCAAAGAAAAGATGGATACATTGTTTGATTTAAGGCTTGATGGTGAACTGGATAGAGAGTCATTTGATACAAAACGGAACGATATACAGTTAAAAATAGAACGCATTAAAAGGAAAATAGCTTCTCATGAAAAAGCAGATATCTGCTTTGATGATACAATTTTAGGACTATTGGATATTGCTACACAAGCAGGATACTTTTTTGAAAAATCATCTAATTATGAAATGAAAAGACTTCTCTTAAAATTTGTATTTGAAAAGATTACTTTGACCGAAGGCGTAATCAGTTACAAATTAAGATTTCCGTTTAATGAATTTGTAAATATTAACAATCCGAAAGGAAATAAAGTGTTGCCGCACGAACAGATGCAAACCGTTGCAGGACAAAGGTTACAGGCAAATGATAACGAAAATGTACAAATTGGGTATATGAAATCAATCGAACTCGCCGAAAGCCTTAAAAATCAAGGGCTAGCGAAAATTTCCGCTAGCCCTGTCCAAGCTGGCTGCTTCGCCTGGACTCGAACCAAGATTGACGGAGTCAGAATCCGCTGTCCTACCATTAGACGACGAAGCAATAACTATTAGTGATTGTTGGTATATATCAAATTGTTTTTAAATGCAATCTTAATTTTGAAAAAAATTTTTTAATTGAAAATGAACTTTTTACAAGTTAGCATCGTTTTAAGTGGTAGAAAGGAGATTGATGATGCAAGATATTTCTACATTAATTAAAGAAGCAAAGCCTTTATATTTTGCTAGAAAAAAGAGGAAAAAGCAAATTTTTTCTGTTGCTGTGATGCTTGTTTGTGTTGCCTTTATTTCTGTTATGATGCCTAAAAAATATCAAGTAGATGATATGTATTACTGGGATCTAGGAATAGAGCAGCCAGTTAATGAACAAAGCTATATAGAAAATTTAGGTTTTCCAGTTGATGATTATGGTTTGCTTTTGGTGAGTTAAATGAGAGAAATAATTGAACACAATAAAGGATTTATTAAAGCCGTTATAAAGAAAATAACTGGTTCTTACAATGAAGATATTGAACAAGAAGTTTATATCAAGACATGGCAAAACTTGTCATCATATACGGAAAGTGGAAAATTTCGTGCTTGGATTACAACAATAGCAGCTAATGTATGTAAAGATTATTTTCGTTCTTCACAATATCGTCAAAAAAGTAATGAAATAACTTCGGAAGAGGTTTTAGAGAATAAATCGGTTATGGCATCGCAAGAAAAAATTGTTGATGCTAAACTTAGACAGAAAATTATTTTGAAAGCAATAAATGATTTGCCAAGAAAAATGCGTAAAGTTGTTATTTTGTTTGAATTTGAAGAGTTTACGATTGCAGAAATAGCAAAAAAACTTGGCGAACCAGAAGGTACAATAAAATCTAGATTGTATAATGCTAGAAAAATTTTGGCAGAAAAACTTGAATTTTTACAAGGAGAAATGATATGAAAAAATTGATATTAGCAACAGTTTGTATGAGTGTGTTGTTGGGTAGTGCTTTGTGTGCTAACGCAAAAAATAATGAACATAAGTTTGATAAACGTCCACCAATTGAAATGGTAAAGCATCAAGAAAAATTAGCTGAAAAACTTAAATTATCGGAAGAACAAAAAGAAAAAGCTGATAAAATTAGAAAAGATGGTCGTGAAAAAATGAAACCATTGATGGAACAGAAAAAAGAGCTTTATGAAAAAATGGATAAATTGCGTAAAGAAAATATGCAAGAATTTGAAAAAATCTTAACTGATGAACAAAAAGAAGAGTTTAAAAAAATGAGAAAGCATCATGAAGAAAAATTTAAGAAACATCATAAACAATTTCGTGAAAAAGATAATAAACCAGAAGACTAAATATTTTTTAGGAGAGGTTAAATGAAAAAGTTTATTGTAATTTTGTTAGCAACATTATTTATTGCAAATCCTGCTCTAGCAAAAAGATGGGGAAAGCACCCACACCATAATAAAGTTGGTTATTACGCAAGTGATATTACTGCTGGAATTGTTGGTACAGCTGTGGGTGTCATGATTGCTGGAGAGATTATGGGAGGGTACAAAAGATACAGAAAACCTCAAAATCCAAGAGTTTATATTGCTGAGCCAGAAGCTAAATGTTACACTATAGTTTCGCGCAAGACTGGTAAAGTTCGGCAAGAATGTGTTGAAAATGCTTCTAACGAAATTATTTATGTTGATTAATATTTTCTAAAATGCTAATAGCCTCTCTTAAAAGTGGGGCTATTTTTTATTAAATATTAATATATAGAATTTAGTATTGCTGTAATTTTAATTACTTATGGTGTTTGATATGAAGATAAAAGAGTGGTTGGAAAAAATTGTTTATAATGATATGACAAGTGGTATTTTAATGATTGTTGCAATGTTTGCTTCAATTATTTGTGCAAATACATATTTGCATGGATCAATAGAGAGTTTTTGGGAAACAAAATTGTTTGTTGGTGTTGGTTCTCTGTCTTTTTCTAAGTCATTGGAATGGTGGGTTAATGATGTTTTAATGGTGTTTTTTTTCTTGCAGATTGGTTTAGAACTAAAAAGAGAAATGAAAGAGGGTTTTTTGTCTGATCCTAAACAAATATTAGTTCCAGCTTTGGCAGCTTTGGGAGGGATTTTGTGTCCTGCAATTATATATGCACTTATAAATAATGGACAACCACAATATATGAATGGGTGGGCTATTCCAACAGCTACAGATATTGCATTTGCAATATGTGTTTTGATGTTGGTTGGTAAGGCAATCCCTCAAGCAGCTAAAATATTTTTGTTAGCTATAGCTATTTTTGATGATTTGGGTGCGATTTTAATTATTGCATTGTTTTATAATCAAGGTGTTTCTGTTGATTTGTTAGGTTATGCGAGTTTGAGTTGTGTAGCTTTATATATGCTTAATAGAATGCAAGTTACAAGATTTAGTCCATATTTAATCCTTGGTGTGGTTTTGTGGTATTGTTTTTTGAATGGCGGAATACATACAACAATTGCAGGAGTGGTTGTGGCAATGGCTTATCCTATGCGAGTTAGATCAAAACAGTATTCGCCTTTAGAAAAGTTATCTGTTTCAATAAAACCTTGGGTCGATTTATTAATTCTTCCTGTTTTTGCGTTTGCATCAGCAGGATTATATTTAAGAGATGTTACTTTTGAAACATTTACTCATACATTGACACTTGGTATTATTTGTGGTTTGTTTTTTGGTAAACAAATTGGAATTTTTCTTACAACATTTTTGTTGGTTAGAGTAAAAATAGCTGATTTTCCACGTGAAGTTAAAATGATAGATTTGTATGGTGTAGCTTGTGTCGCTGGAATTGGTTTTACAATGGCTTTGTTTGTAGGAAACTTATCACTACCAGAAGCAATGCAAGGAGAAGTACGTTTAGGAATTTTATGTGGTTCTATACTTTCTGCGGTTTGGGGTGCTGTAGTATTTCAGGTAGAAGATTATTGGAAGCGAAAATTTCCGACTAAAATTAAGATGAATATTTGAAAAAGATGATAGCTATTCTTATATTATAATAAGGAATATTTAATATAGGAGATTAGCAAATGGTTACAGCAAGGTTTAAAGGAAGCAAATGGAATCTCGTTGCGGGGATTGTTATGTTGTTTTTAGGAGGATTTGTTTGGTTTAATCCCTTCGGGACGATGTTAGCATTAGCTTTTTATATTGGTATTGGTTTTGTGTTGGCTGGTGCATTTTATGTTATGTCATCAATTGAGATTAGATCTGGTTGGTATTTATTGGTAGGTGCGCTAGATTTAGTTGTTGGTTTAATTTTGATGGCAAATTTAGGTATTACGGCAGCAAGTTTACCAGTAATTTTAGCTTTGTGGAGTTTAACTGTTGGTGTTGTTCAGTTGATAGGGGCTTTTGAACTAAAGCGCTATGAACTTCCTTGGGGTTGGTCTGTATTGATGGGAATAATAGGTATTGTTTTTGGCTTAATTATTTTGGCATATCCTTTGGTTGGAGCAATTACCATTTCCACTGTGGTGGGATTGTACGCTGTAATGTTTGGAATTTTACAGTTAGCAGAATATTATATGTCGAAAAATATGTATCAGATTATAATTGATAGAAGATAATTTTATTTTGAATATGATGCACGCCTTATACGGTCGTTTATAGCAAGACCTAAACCTGTTTGGGGTATTGGTGATATAGCGATAGAAGAATATTCTGATTGTTCTTCGGCTAGATGCATATAGGCAAATAAGTTAGCAGCAGCTTCGATGAGGTTGCTGCTTGGGCTTAGATTTAGGTTACATTCTATATTACCAAAACCAATATAAAATTCGTTATCTTTTTTATCTTCAGGTTTTACATTGATGCGTGTAGGGAGCTTAGCTGCGTAGTGTTTTAGCATTTGTCCTGGCGATGATGGAAGATTAGGGTTGCCTTGAGATAGTAAAACTTCTTCATTTAAAAATTTCTCTATGTCTTCTTTAGCTAAGCCACCTGCTCTAAGTAGAACAGTTTTGCTTGTAGTTAGGTCAATAATAGTTGATTCAACACCAACTTTACAAAACCCACCATCTAGTATCATATTTACTTTGTGTCCTAAACTTTCAAAAACATGACGTGCTGTAGTTGGGGATATTGTTTGAGAGCGATTGGCTGAGGGAGCAGCGATAGGAACGTTAGCACTTCTTATTAAATCTAAGGCAATAGGATGGTTGGGCATTCTTATAGTCATGGTTGGTAGGCCTGCGCATACTAAATCAAGAGATTTGTTTTGTTCTTTGCGTTTTAGTACAAATGTAAGCGGACCTGGCCAAAATTGTTTAGCTAGAGCGATTACACGTTCATCAATTTGAACTAAGTCAAATAAGGTTTCAATTTCCGCAATGTGAGATATTAAAGGGTTAAAGTTAGGGCGACCTTTAACTGCAAAAATGTTAGCAACAGCTTGGTTATTAAAAGCATTTGCTCCAAGACCATATACAGTTTCGGTTGGAAATGCTACAAGTCCACCACTTTTTATTATTTCGGCAGCTTGTTGAAGTGTTGAATTAGAATATGTAAAAATATTAGTCATCAATTTTTAGTATGTATCGCACAGCATTTTGAAAATTATTGAAGTTATGTAGCACTATAAAATCGCTTTTGTCAATCATTGAATAACAGTTAGTTGATTTGAACCAACCGATATAAGTTGTTTCTGTAGAACCGAGCAACAGTAGATTGTTTGGTTGAGGATTTTGAGCAATAGCATTTTCACCAAGAATATCATTAGTATAATGTTCGTTGGTATTAATTCCCCAAAAACAGCGATTTTCTAGTAGAAAACCATTATAATGTTTTAGAAAAGTTATAACTATTTCAGGAAGTGTGTTAAAACCGCTTTCAGATAATTCTTTTTGAAATAAATCAATATCCGCATCTGTAAGAGGAGTGCCGATAAAACCACATCGCAAAGAATTTATCTCTTTTAGTAGTGTATCCATTTATTCTCGTTCCTTCTTAGTTATTCTGACGTTTCCTCTTAGATATTGACGTTCTTTTTCAGGGTCGCGAATAACTTGAAATTCTTTTCTAAGACCGCCCAAATAAACAATATTCGTGTTTAAATCAATTTCCTGAGGGGTGTGTAAAATTCTGTGATATGGTTCAGCGTAGCAAAGAGTAAGATTAGCAAAATCATTTATCTGATGGTACTCATCAAGTTCAATTGCAAATTGGCGATTTTTCTTATGATGTACATTGTAAAGGGAAGCAGAATGTAATGATGCTTCCCAGCGACTATCTGATACTTCTTTGTCGGTATCAAGAATACTAATATATTCGATAAAATTTTTAGCTGTTTCTTCACGTCCTAGTAGTCGTTCTTTTGAAATAAATTCATCGCTATAGCATGCCGCAAACATTTTTAAGAATTTTGTACGTTGGCAAGTCATGGTTTTGTAAGAGGGGGTAGATTTGTTGTGTTTTTTTATGAGGTAAGCAACGTCATAAATATTAAGTAAATTTAAATTTTCAGGAGGGTATCCTATATTTGAAAGTTGTTGGCAGATAGGATGATATATTGTTTGAAAGCTCTTAAATTTTTTCATTTCGTTCCAAATTGGGATTTGGGTTAAATCGTATTCTTTTATATCATAACGATTGCCAACATCATAATTTTCTGAAATTTGCAGAGCATTTTGAAAGTATGTTGATAGCATGAGTGTATCTTTGTGGATGTTGATACCTTCAAAATCCCAGTTTATGATTAGTTTCTGTTCTTCAGAGAGTCTTGGTTGATTAGCTATCTTAATATGAGGAATACCAATATGATGTTTTTCAACAATTTGCCTAATTCTATTTTTATCTTGACTTTTAGTAGATGTGTTGGGTTGGTTTTTAGGCTTTTTATTTCCTTTTTTATAACCACGATCTTTACTTTTGTTTTTAGATGCTTTTTGTTGAGCAATGTACTTATGAGTAATTCTTTTTAACAATAGAGAAAGTTCAGAACTTTCTTTAAGTTCTTCTGTAATGGCTTTGATTAAATATTTTATTTGTTTTGACAAGAATAGTTCCTCTTAACTTGTTTGACAAAACATAGCATATATTTGGTTTTTTGTCCATAAAATATTTGATGAGGATAGTGTTTTTTTTGTTTTATTTTATAAAAAAATACTTAAACTGGTGTATATAAATGATAATGCTTAGGAGTAGGGGTGTTATTGATATGTTAGAGGTTATTTTTACGAATGATAAGCCTCAAAATGTTGTCAAGGTAATTGCAATGTTTGAGGGACAAGAAACTGCAATAGATTTTTTAACAGCAAATGAAATTAAATTAGTAGAAAGTGCTATTTTACAGTCTGGTTTTGAAGGAAAAGCTAATCAGGTTTGTGTGGTGTATGGTGCTCGTGAAAAAATAATATTATTTGGTTTAGGTAAGAAAAATGATATTTTAGCAATTCGTGATGTAGGGCAGTTTCTTTTTGAAAATTTGTTTGATGTTGAAAGTGCTTATATTGCTGTAGAAAGTGAAGATATAGCTTTGAATTTGGCTTATGGTGTTTTGTTGGGTTCGTATAGTTTTGATAAATATAAAACAGAAAAAAGGGTTGAAGAATATACTAAATTGGAAAGAATAATTTTACGAGTAGAAAATGAAAAAGAAGCAACAGAGCATTTTAAACCTTATGTTGCTATGGTTAATGGTGTTAGATATTGTAAAGATTTATGTAATGAACCTGCTAGTTATTTGACGCCAGAAGTTTTTGCTTCTGATATAAAAAGACTCACTTATCTGGGACTTGATATAGATGTGTTAGATAGTGAACAAATTAGACTTAATGGTTTAGGTTTGATTGATGCTGTTGGAAAAGGAAGTGACAATAAGCCTTATGTTGTTGTGATGCGTTGGATTGGTAATAGAGATAAAAAAGATTATGATCTTGGTTTGATTGGCAAAGGAGTTTGTTTCGATGCAGGCGGTTTGAGTTTGAAGTCGAATCAAGGTATGATAGAAATGAAAATGGATATGGCTGGAGCTGCAGCGGTTGTTGCCTCAATGAAAGTGGCAGCATTACAAAGGGTACGTAAAAATTTGGTGGCCGTTGTTGGTTTGGTTGAAAATATTCCGAGTGCAACAGCTATGAAAATAGGTGACGTTTATACTTCATTTAAAGGAAAAACAGTTGAAGTTGTTAATGCAGATGCTGAAGGACGTTTAGTGGTGGCAGATTGTTTATCTTATTTGCAAAATAATTATAAAATAGCAAAATTGGTTGATATTGCAACTTTTGGATCGCTCAAAACTACGTTAGGTAATGTTTATGCAGCTGTTTTTTCAAATGATGAAGAGTTAGTAGAAGATTTGATAGAGTCTGGTAATCTGAGTGGGGAAAAATTGTGGCAAATGCCTTTAGATAATAGATATAAAAAGATGTTGAGTTCTAAAATTGCCGATTTAAAAAATTTACCAGTTGGAGAAAGTGCATCAGTAGCATCGTCGGCTTTTTTACAGGAGTTTATTGAAAAAGATACTAAATGGGCTCATATTGATATGAGTGGTTTAAGATTGAATAAAGATGGTTTGGCATCAGGTTTTGGTGTTAAGTTGCTGAATGAGCTTATTAAAGGATTATGAGTTATGAGGATAGATGATAGAATTACAAAACTTGCTGAAAATATTTTGAAAAACTCAGTTAAACTTAAAAAAGGTGAAAAAATTTATATTGAAGCCTTTAGCGAATCTACTAAAGATTTATTCAATGAATTTATTAGAATTGCTACAAAGATGGGAGCAGTACCATTTTATATGTATAATGATAATTCATTTGTTAAAAATTTGGTAGATAATGCAAATCCACAGCAGATTGAACAATATGCAAAGTGGCACAAATCGTTGATGGATGATATGGATTGTTATGTGGCAGTTAGGGGATATGATGATTTGTTCGCAATGTCTGATGTTTCTCCTGCTAAAATGAAAACTTACAATGAAATTTATTATAATCTGGTGCATTTTGATGCTAGAATCCCTAATACACGGTGGTGTGTGATGAGGTATCCAAATGATACGATGGCAGCAGTATCAAAAATGTCTAAAAAATCGTTAGAAGATTTTTTCTTTGATTGTTGTTTGGTTGATTATAAAAAAATGGGCAAAGCCATGCAACCATTAAAGAAGTTGATGGATAAAACCGACAAGGTTAGAATTAAAGGTATTAATACTGATTTGGAATTTTCGATTAAAGATTTGAAAGCAGTAGTTTGTGATGGAAATATGAATATTCCAGATGGAGAGGTTTATACAGCGCCAGTTAAAAATTCAATTAATGGATACATTCAATTTAATACAGATACTTTGTATGGAGGAGTATATTATTCAAACATATATTTAGAATTTAAAGATGGAAAAATTATAAAGGCAGAATCGAGAGCTAATAATGATAAATTGCAAAAACAATTGTCAGTTGATGAAGGAGCTAAATATATGGGTGAGTTTGCTATTGGAGTAAACCCTTATATCAGAAAAGAAATGATGGATATTTTGTTTGATGAGAAAATAGCTTGTTCTCTTCATATGGCAATCGGTAATTCTTATAATGATGAAACATTTAATGGAAATAGATCTAGTGTGCATTGGGATTTAGTTTTAATACAAGACAAGGTGCATGGTGGTGGTGAGATTTGGTTTGATGATAAATTGATAAGGAGAGATGGAATTTTTGTAGTTAAAGAGTTGCAAGGATTGAATCCTGATAAGTTGAAGTAAAAAATGAGGTCCGCATCTTGATATCAAGAATGCGGACCATCATTTAGCATAGGACAAAGTCTTTTAATTACTAACCCAGCGGTTTTATCATAAACAAATTCGTAAATCATTTTTTCATTAATGATAGGTTTGTTTTTGTTTATGAAACCAAGATAGTCTAAGTAATTTATTTTATCGACATCTTCTGGAAATACGGGAATATAAAAGCTTTTGCTTTCATCGATATTGGACTTTCCGTACCATACGTAACATAAAGGTTCATTTTCACAGTGAGCTAGACATATATCCCAAACAAGATTCGAATCAGCATTTATAACGCGAGCGATAGATTTTGCTTGTTGTTCAGAGTAAACATATGGCAACTCCATAAGTTCATAACCTTTGTGAGAATGTTTGATAGTAAAGATTCTGTCTTCAATTATAAACGTACTTTCCTGAGAAAGAGGAATGTATTCGTAATTGTCGAAATCTTTCATTAAGTTTAAATCATCTTCAAATGCAAAAATCATTATTTCTGATTTTTTATCAGCTAATAAACTTCTCCAACAAAAGGCGACACTTGTATCATCATTATTGTTATTGGAAAAAGTTATAAGGTATGGTTTGAATGTTAATTTAAGCTTGATACCATCTAAAACTTTCTTTTGTGCTTCAGCCTCATTTTGCACGATAGCATCAGGAGGTAAAAATTCTAGTTTTTTCATAATTATATGCATTTTATATTTGTCTTGTTGTAGATTGTAGGCATGTTTTGTTTATATGACAATATTTTTGTCTTGATTTTTGTCTAAAGGTGTTGTATTAAAGATGCCAGTTAATAATTATGAATTCCCTATGTTTAATTTTAAAAAATAAAAGCTTATGGCAAAGAAAGGTAGAGAAATTTCTGTGTACAAACACAGAGAGCTGCTTGGCAGTGAGACATGGCTAACATTTAGCAATTTGAAGATTGAAAAATCTGGTAAGCTAAGAGCTGTTCCATCTATTTCAATTTATGGAGGGCTTAAGCCTGTAGATGCTGTTTTGGTGGTGGGTGATAATTTTAGAGCCGCCGCAGAAGCAGCAGTATTTTTACACAATTTTTATCAACGTTTTGGGGTATATCCGAATTTGATTTGTACTCCAGCGTTTTGTTCTTCGCTACATATTAATTATGGTTATAGAACAGAGTTTTGGCTTAAACTTATTTTACACTCTTTAGGCGTCCCTAAGGATGTTGTAAATAAGTATAATCCTAGTTTTGAGGCTGGTGTGATAAACGGATTGGCGGAAGTTTTTACACCAAAAGAATGTTTGAAAAAGGTTGCGGTTTTCTCGTCTAGAGGATATTCGCTGAATGTGGCTCAAGAACTGTTTTTCTATTTTCCGAAAATTAATTGGTCTTTTTATGAAAATCCTTTTATTGCAGAGGAAGATAGAATTTTTGAGGCGGAAATTGTGGGACCTAATGGTTTTGCAATAGATTTGATGCTTGCAAATGTAGTAAAAGCTTTTGAAGGATGGGGCGAAAAAAGATGTCATTTACCCAAGGATGTAAGGGCATATGCTCTTGATGCTAGGTTTATTTATAAAGTAGCAGTCAAAGGGTATGTCTTAGGAGTGAACAAAAATCACAATTTTGAAGGTTTTGGTTTGCAAGAGGGGGATGTGTTTCAGCTTCTTTGTGATAGACTACAGGATTTCCCGTGGTTTAGCAAAGATACCTGCGCTTATGTTCGAGCTCAAGTTAGAAAACTGATTGTCCAATATAAAGATCAACTAGGATTATGATTCTATCAAGAGAAGATTGTCGTCATTTGATACTTATGGAGGATTGGTGCACCTATAATGAAAATAATCCATTGTCATTACTTGATGTGATTCAAAATGATCATAAGAATGGTGGTGGTAATTTTTCTAGGTTTGTGAGCGAGGATAACTCCAAAGTTCATTCATTTGCTATGGATAGCATTCCAGAAGCTGATATTATGTTGGTTTTTGGGGAAAGTCCTAGAGCGTTAGATTATGCTGCTGAAATTGCTGTTCGCTATCGTGATAAATACGGTAAATATCCTGAATTTGTTACGGTAGGAAATCTGCAAGGGAGTTTTAATCAAAAAATTCCTAATGCTCAATGGTTTGAGAATGGTATGATAGAACTTGGTTTTTCTAAAGATTGGGTTCTGAAGAATCATCAGCAAGCCTATGGTCAAACAAGTCGGGAGATTATATGGGATATTAATCAAGTAATTAGAAGTATTCCATGTAAGACTAAGCCTAAAGTTTTGGTTATTACAGGAGTTGGGCTATCTCTTCTTGCTGCTCAGACGTTGCCTAAAATGTTGCCGCACATTGATTTTATTTTTTTCGAAGTGCCGCGACTTGATTTTTCGGCAAGATTGTTTGATGTTGAGGTATTTTCACCTCAAACGTATGCTGTCGATAAATTATTGGCTAATGTAGTTATCGCGCAGATTTATAGACCTCAAGAAAGAATAGAGCTTCCAATTGAAAAGAAGTTTGCTCGACCAGAAATGGCTTGGGTTAAGGATTTGCTTTTGAGAGGATATAGCGCATTTTTTAATACTGCTGATATGTGGAAATTTTTGCGACTTGATTGTAATATCGGTTTAGCAAATGCAGCCGCAAGACGAAAAGAGCTACGTATTTTTCAGAAAAATGGAAATTTTGATGAACAAACTAAAATTTTGTTAAAAAGGATACGTAAAAGTTTTCCTAAACGTGGCTTAATTATTAAGTAGTGTTTTCTTTTAACGAAAACCCTTGTACTTTTATAAGTACGAGGGTTTTTGTTGATAATTATAAAAAACTCTCCAATCAGCGATTGGAGAGTTTTAATTAGCTAAAACAAAGCGTTATTCAGCAACTTTGAATTCAGCCATATGTTCAAGAAGTGAACGTTTTTCATTAACGTTTTCTTGAGCTTTGTTTACAAGAGTTTCATAACGCTCTGGATTTTGTTTGTTGACAATCTGGAAGCGTGTTTCATTAGCCATGTATTCAGCTAATGGTTTGGTTGGAGCTTTTGAGTCAAGGCTCAATGGAGCTTTACCTTCTTTAACGTTTTCAGGATTGTAACGGTACAAAGGCCAAGAACCAGATTCAACAGCGGCTTTTTGGTGAGACAAACCGTCAATCAAGTTGAAACCTTGAGCGATACAGTGAGAATAAGCGATAATCAATGATGGACCATCATATGCTTCAGCCTCATTTAAGGCTTTGATTACTTGGCTATCATTAGCTCCAATTGAAACTTGAGCAACATAAACATTACCATAAGACATAGCTATCATGCCCAAATCTTTCTTAGGAATTGCTTTACCTGCAGTAGCAAATTTAGCAGAAGCACCCATTGGAGTTGCTTTTGATTGCTGACCACCAGTATTTGAGTAAACACCTGTATCCATTACCATAATGTTGATGTTTTTGCCAGAAGCAATAGCATGATCAAGACCACCAAAACCAATATCGTAAGCCCAACCATCACCACCTAAAATCCATACAGATTTTTTGATGAGGTAGTCAGCTAATTTATCAAGATGTTTAGCTTCAGCGGAATTGATACTTGTCAATTTTGTACGCAATTCAGCAACAAGACCACGTTGTTCATCAATTTCAACATCATTTGATTGAGGATTGTTTAACAATTTTTCAGTTAATTCTACACCAACTTTATCTTTTAAGCCTTCTAACAATTGTTTAGCAAAAGATGTTTGTTGATCAATTGAAAAACGCATTCCTAAACCAAATTCGGCATTGTCTTCAAATAAAGAGTTAGCCCAAGCAGGACCATGACCTTTTTCATCTTTAGCATATGGAGTTGTAGGCAAGTTACCAGAGTAAATTGAAGAACAACCTGTTGCATTAGCAACAACCATGCGGTCACCGAACAATTGAGTCAACAATTTTACATAAGGTGTCTCACCACAACCAGCACAAGCGCCAGAGAATTCAAATAAAGGTTGAATCATTTGGGTTGTCTTTGGCAAGTTCTTAACAACTTCGGTACGTTTTACATATGGTAAAGTTTCAAAGAATTTCCAATTAGCTTTTTCAGCATCCAAATGGTTTTCAATGTGATCCATATTGATAGCTTTGAGTTCAGGATTTGCCTTGTTCTTTGCTGGACAAGCAGACGTACAAATACCACAACCTGTACAATCTTCAGGAGAAATTTGCAAAATAAATCTTTTATCTGCAAATTCTTTACCTTTGTAAGGAGCTGATTTCAAAGTTGCTGGAGCAGAAGCTAGTTCAGCCTCTGAAGCTACTTTCATGCGGATAACGCCATGAGGACAAACAAGAGAACATTTACCACATTGGATACAACTTTCAGCATCCCAAACAGGTATTTCAGTTGCAATACAACGTTTTTCAAACTGAGTTGTACCTGTTGGCCATGTACCATCCACAACATCGTTGAAAGCAGAAACAGGAAGTTCGTTACCACGGTCAGCGATGATTTCACCTGTAACTTTACGGATGAATTCAGGAGCATCAGCAGGAACAGGAAGTAAACGATTAAATGTCGATGTAACTTCATTTGGATAGTTTACTTTATGTAAGTGTTCCAATGAAGCATCAACAGCAACAAAGTTCTTTTGAACAATAGCGTCACCTTTTTTGGAATAGGTTTTTTTAATTGCATTTTTAATCTGGGCAATAGCTTCATCTTTTGGTAGGATATTAGAAATCGCAAAGAAGCAAGCCTGCATGATTGTGTTAATGCGTTGACCCATTCCAGTTTCACGAGCTACTTCTACAGCATTAATTGTGTAGAATTCTAGTTTTTTACTAATAATTTCTTGCTGAACTTCACGTGGAAGATGGTTCCATACTTCATCAGCAGAATATGGAGCATTGAGCAAGAATGTTGCACCAGGTTTAGCAATTTTTAAGATGTCAACCTTTGCCATGAAAGGGAATTGGTGACAAGCAACAAAATCTGCTTTGTTAATTAAGTATGCAGCTTTGATTGGGTTGTCGGAAAAACGTAGGTGAGATGTGGTCATAGAACCTGATTTACGAGAATCGTAAACGAAATAACCTTGACCATATTTACCTGCATCTTCAGCAATAATTTTGATTGAGTTTTTGTTAGCACCAACGGTACCATCAGCACCCAAACCATAGAATACGGCACGAATAACGTCTTTACCTTCGGTATCGATATCATCGTTGTATGGTAGAGATGTGTTATTAACATCGTCATTGATACCAACAGCAAAACCATTAATAGGTTTCATTGATGCACCATTGTCATAAACAGCACGAACCATACCAGGAGTAAATTCTTTTGAAGACAAGCCATAGCGACCACCAAATACGCGAGGCATATTAGCTATTTCACCATTAGCAAATGCTTGAGTGAGGGTTGCTACTACATCTAAGTATAAAGGTTCACCAATAGAGCCAGACTCTTTTGTTCTATCCAAAACATTTACAACTTTGACAGATTTTGGAAGAGCTTTTAAGAATGATTTTTCTGGGAATGGACGATATAAGCGAACTTTTAAAAGACCAACTTTGTATCCATTATTATTTAAATAAGCTATTGCTTCTTCAACTGTTTCGGCACCAGAACCCATAATAACAATGACTTGTTCAGCATCTTCTGGACCAACATAATCAACAACGTTGTATTTGCGACCAGAAATTTTAGCAAATTTATCCATTTCTTCTTGAACGATACCTTCAACAGCATTGTAGAATTTGTTGCAGGCTTCACGACCTTGGAAGAATACGTCAGGGTTTTGAGCTGTACCACGCAAAACAGGAGCTTCTGGACGAAGCGCATTTTTAGCGTTGAAAGTATAGTCAACACCTTCTAACATTGCACGCAAATCATCATCAGACAACAATTTGATTTTTTTGATTTCGTGTGAAGTACGGAAACCATCAAAGAAGTGCATGAATGGAACGCGAGAACGCAAAGTTGAAGTTTGGGCAATTGCTGCAAAGTCATGAGCTTCTTGAACAGAGTTTGATGCAAGCATTGCAAAACCTGTTTGACGGCAAGACATAACGTCAGAGTGATCACCAAAAATTGACAATGCATGATAAGCCAAAGAACGAGCAGCTACATGCATAACAAATGGACTAAGTTCGCCAGCAATTTTGTACATGTTTGGAATCATCAAAAGCAAACCTTGAGAAGCGGTAAAGGTTGTGGTTAAAGCACCTGCTTGAACAGAACCATGACAAGCACCTGCAGCACCTGCTTCTGATTGCATTTCTTGAACCTCAGGAATTACACCCCAAAGGTTTTTTTGTTTGGCAGCAGACCACGCATCAGCCCATTCACCCATCGGAGAAGATGGAGTAATTGGGTAGATAACGCAGACTTCATTCATGCGGTGAGCAACAGAAGCAGCAGCTTCGTTACCATCCATCATTTTCATCTTTACTTCAGACATATTTCATCCTTAAAGTTAACGTTAACAAAATAAAAGAGGCCCTCAAATTAGACGATTTAATGCCTAATCTTCCGGCCATTATAAAACAGAATCAAATTCTATAGCGCTTTATAGCATTTGAGATATTAAAAATCCAGTAAAAAATTAGGTTTTTTAGAGATTTTTTTAGGCAAAAAATGAAAGAGTAAAATATTTAAATATAAGATCTGATTTATCAGTAGATTAAAAAAATATTGAAATTAAAGGTACATTTAATTTCAATAGTCTCTGTTTCTGTCAACACGTTGTTTTTGCGTTAAATTAAAAAATTGCAATACATTGAAAAATATGGTACAATTAAAATGTATGTTAAGTGATAATTCTTTATTATTAATAATAAATAAATCAAAGAAATTTGTACAGGAAATTGTGTTTTTGAAATTTACGTTTTGAGCGAAAGTTCTTTTAATCCAAGACGCCCACTGCTAAATAGCAGAGAACTACGTGTTCGGGGGACCAAAGTTAAGTTCAAAGGTAATAGATGAATGCAATGGAATTGCAAAGGATATTGGTTTATAATCAAAATTTTAGTTATATGACAACAGCTACATGGATTATTTTAAGTGCATCTTTCGTTGCAGTAATTCTTTTGGTTTTCTTGTTGAAGTGGATCCTCTCCCTTCGTCGAGTGGTATCGACCAATGAGGCACATGTTGTGCGTAAGGGGAGTACTACTATGGAGTATGGCGGTAGTAAGGGGGGCTCTTATTATCAGTGGCCTGAGTGGGTCCCTGCAATCGGAGTTTCAGTAACGAAGCTTTCGCTTGAGAACTTTGTTCTTCCTGTCGATGACTATGAGGCATATGACAAAGAGAAGCTTCCGTTTGTAGTGGATATTCGTGCGTTCTTCCATATTAAAGATTGCATGATGGCGGCTACTCGTGCTTCGTCGATGGATTTGCTTCATAAGCAGTTGGCTGATGTAGTGAAGGGTGCTGTTCGTACTATCCTTGCACAGGATGATCTCGAGAAGATCATGGTTGAGCGTTCGAAGTACGGCGATGAGTTCACTAAGGAAGTGAATCAGCAGCTCGCAAGCTGGGGTGTTGAGACTATCAAGACCATAGAGCTCATGGATATCCGTGACTCACGTGGTGAAGAGGTAATCTCTAACATTATGGCGAAGAAGAAGTCTGCAATCGAGAAAGATTCTCGCGTTACTGTGGCTAAAAACCAGCAGGAAGCTAAGGAGGCAGAGATTGCTGCACAGCAGGAAATCGACCTTAAGCAGAAAGCTGCAGATGAGGTCGTAGGTCTTCGCGCAGCAGAGGTAGACAAAAAGGTCGGTATTGCTAAACAGCAGTCTGAGCAGGCGGTTAAGGAAGAGGCGAAAGTAACTATGGAGAAAGATATGGAAGTTCGTAAGGTTGAAACCGTCCGTGCTGCAGAGATTGCTCGTGATGCTAAGGTCGTAGAGGCTGAGGCTGATCGTCGTAAGACTGAGATTGATGCAGAGGCTGCCAAGAAGAAGGCTGAACTTGAAGCTGAGGCTGCATTGGTACGTGCTACCAAGAATGCAGAAGGTATCGAGGCTGAAGGTAAGGCAAAGGCAGGTGCTGAAGAGGCTATGCAGCTTGCTTCAGTTACTGCACAGACTTCTTTAGCTAAGGAGATCGGTGAGAATGATGGTTATCAGCAATATCTCATTGAGATCCGTAAAGTCGAGGCTACAGAGAAGGTCGGCTTGGAGCAGGCTAAGAACATGGCTCACGCTGATATCAAGGTCATCGCAAACGCAGGTGATGTTGCCGGTGGCGTTAGCTCGGCTCTCGATGTGCTTACTCCGAAGGGAGGAGCCAATTTGGCCGGTGCTCTTGAGGCTTTTGCTGCAACCGATGCAGGTAAAGCGTTGTTGGAAAAGCTTGGCGTTAAGTTAGGCTAATCTAATTAACTAAACTTTACTAAGCACGCCCTTTTAAAAGGGACGTGCTTTTTTTGTGTAAAAAATATTTTATGTTGCGATATGGTTTGTCTAGGTTTTACAGTTAGTTTGTCTTAATTATTTTTTTAGGAGAATTAATGATGAAAAAGTTTATTGCTCTTTTAGCTGTTGGTTTGTTTGCTTCGAATGCCAGTGCATTTGATTTGGCATCTATGGCAAATAAAGTTCAATCAGCAGCAGATAAAGCTTCAGCAAAAATTGAAGAAGCTCAAGCTAAAAAAGATGCTAAAAATGAAGAAGCTCAAAATAAAATTGAAGAAAAAATTGCTGAATTGAAGGATAAGATTGCTAAATGGCAATCATCTGATAGTGCAGATACTGATGCGACTAAACAAGCTATTGCTAGTGCTAAGGCTAGTATCGAAAAGTTGACCGAACAACTTAAAGCTTTGAAAGCTACAATTAATTAATGTATTTGATTGTACTAAAAAAGGGCTCAAATGAGACCTTTTTTAGACTTGACCATGACAGTGTTTATATTTTTTACCACTGCCACAGGGACATAGATCGTTGCGGGCAACTTTTCCCCAAGTATTTGGGTTATTAGGGTCAATTTCTTGCCTACTATAAGCAAAAGGAGTTTGTTTTTCTGTTTCTGTAGAAGTTTCCTTTTTATCTGATAATAAATTAACAGGACTTTCATGAACCGCTTGCAATTTAGCTTGACGAGAATTTTTTTCTTCCAAATTTTCAGCTGAATTTTGCTGAATTACTGTACGCATGAGAATAAAGGCAACTTTTTCACCTAATTGATTCAACATTTCAGAAAATAGATTAAATGCCTCTTTTTTATACTCATTGAGAGGATCTTTTTGTCCGTAAGCACGTAATACTATTGTATGTCGCATATAATCAAGAGTTGCAATGTGATCTTTCCATAACGCATCAAGCTCTTGTAACAAAATAGATTTTTCAACCATTTTGATAATTTCTGTTGGAACATTAGCATTTTTTGCCTGTTGGTGTGTATCTATAGCATCAATAACTTTTTCGGTTAGTTTTTCAGCATCCATTTCTGGTTCATTAATCCATTCTTCTAAAGGAAGCAACACCCCTGTTAGACGAGCAAGATCTTGTTTGATAACTTCACTGTTCCATTCTTTTGGCGATGAACCATAAGCAACATCTTTATAAATAGTATTACGGATTTGCTCATGACACATATCCAGTACAGTATCAGATACTTCTTCGGCTTCCATGAGTTCTTTGCGCTGTTCGTAGATTACTTTGCGTTGCTCATTCATGACATTGTCATATTTAAGCAAGTTTTTACGAATATCAAAGTTGCGTTCTTCTACTTTTTGTTGTGCTTTTTCTAAGGCTTTACTAATCCAAGGATGAACTAACGCTTCACCTTCAGGGAGCCCAAGTCGTTGTAGCATGATACTCATACGTTCAGAACCAAAAATACGCATTAAGTCGTCTTCTAATGATAAGAAGAACTTTGAAGTTCCAGGGTCTCCTTGACGACCAGAACGTCCACGTAATTGGTTATCAATACGGCGACTTTCATGACGTTCTGTACCTAAAATATAAAGGCCACCTGCTGCTTTTACTTTTTCTTTATCGGCTTCAACTTCTTGTTTTATTTTTTGGCGTAAAAGGGCTATTTGTTCTTCGGTTTCATCACCTTTGAGAGCTTCTTTAACACGCATATCTACATTACCGCCAAGTTGGATATCGGTACCACGACCAGCCATATTGGTGGCAATAGTTATAGCTCCAGAAACACCTGCTTGAGCGACAATATAGGCTTCGCGCTCGTGGTGGCGGGCATTTAATACTTCAAATTTTAGATTGGTATTTTTTGCTAGTAAGTCAGCTACTAGTTCGGATTTTTCAATGGATGCAGTACCAACTAAAACTGGTTGTCCTTTTTTATGACATTCTTCAATAGTTTTAATAATGGCATTAAACTTTTCTTTTTCAGTGCGATATATTTCATCGTGCAAATCTTCACGTTGGACAGGACGATTGGTTGGTATTTCAACACAGCTCAAGTTATAAATATCGTTAAATTCGGCTTCTTCAGTCATAGCTGTGCCAGTCATACCAGAAAGTTTGGGATAGAGGCGGAAATAATTTTGGAAAGTTATTGAAGCAAGAGTTTGATTTTCAGATTGAATATTGACTCCTTCTTTAGCTTCAATGGCTTGGTGTAAACCATCAGAATAACGGCGTCCTTCCATCATTCGACCAGTAAATTCATCAATAATCATAACTTTGCCATCTTTGACTATGTAGTCAACATCACGGGTGTGCATTTTGTGAGCACGAAGAGCTTGGTTTACGTGATGAACCAAACTGACGTTAGCTAAATCATATAATCCGCCTTCATTGATTAGACCTACTTCTTTAAGTAATTCTTCAACATGAATCATCCCTTTTTCAGTTAAAGTAACTTGGCGGGCTTTTTCATCTTTTTCGTAATCATCGTTGCTTAAGCGAGGAATTATTCTATTTACTAGAATATATTTTTCAGAACTATCTTCAGCAGCACCAGAAATAATTAGAGGAGTTCTAGCTTCATCAATTAAAATAGAATCAACCTCGTCAACTATGGCATAATTGAAGGGACGTTGAACCATATCAGAGCGACGGAACTTCATGTTGTCACGTAGATAGTCAAAGCCTAATTCGTTGTTTGTTCCATATAAAATATCAGAGTTATAAGCTGCACGACGAGCTTCGTCATCTTTTTCGTGGATTATATAATCTACAGTTAAACCAAGGAAACGATAAACTTGTCCCATCCATTCTGCATCACGTTTAGCAAGGTAATCGTTTACAGTAACAATATGAACACCCTTACCAGATAGGGCATTGAGATAGGCGGCTAATGTTGCTACGAGAGTTTTTCCTTCACCAGTTTTCATTTCGGCAATTTGACCGTGATGTAAAACAATACCGCCGATGAGCTGAACATCATAGTGTCGTTGACCAAGAGTACGTTTAGCAGCTTCGCGAACTGTTGCAAAAGCTTCAGGTAAAAGGTCATCAAGGTTTTCACCTTGAGTAAGACGATTTCTAAACTCATCGGTTTTCGCACGAAGTTCGTCATTACTCAGTTTTGCTATTTCTGGCTCAAGAGAGTTTATCTTCTCAATAATTTTGTGTTGCTTTTTTATATAGCGATCATTTGCAGAACCAAAAATCTTACGAGCGAGACTACCTATCATAATTTAATTATCCTTGGGTTATAAGTTTTATATTCAATAGTTTAACATTCTATACTTAGTGTTTTAATTTAGTAGAGTCAAGAGTTGTACCAAGTTATAAACTTGATAAAAAAATATCTTGGAAATTTTAATCAATTTATTATATAACTTTTGAATAAGTTTTTTTGTTTTAGGAGAAGTGATAATGAATAAAAAATATTTGGCTTATGTAGTTATGGGTTTGGCAACTTTGCAAGTTGCAAATGCTTTGGCTGCAGGTAAAGATGGTGTAGCTGCAGTTGTTAATGGTAAAAATATTAATGTTGCAGATATTAAGGTTGCTTATGATGCGAATCCTGCTGTTAAAGAAAAAACGTCATTTGATGATTTTTATGCTAAGACATTAGATATTTTTGTTGATGGCGAGATTGTTTATCAGGCTGCTGCTAAAGAAAAAATTGAAGATACACCAGAATATAAACAGCAACTTAAAGGTTTGAAAGAAGAATTAGCTCGCAAGATTTATTTAGAGAAAAAAGTAAGAGCTAAAGTAGATGATAAAGCTGTTAAAAAACTTTATGATGATTATAAAAATACTTTTAAGGGTGAAAAAGAGGTTAAAGCTAAGCATATATTGGTTAAAAATGAAGCTACAGCTAAAGAAGTTATTGCTAAATTTCAAAAAGAAGGTGGTTTTGATAAATTAGCTAAGGAATATTCAAAAGAACCTGCAGAACTTGGTTATTTTACTAAAGATATGATGGTGCCAGAATTTGCAGAAGCAGCGTTTAGTTTGAAAAAAGGGCAGTATACTAAAACACCTGTAAAAACACAATTTGGTTATCATGTTATTTTGGTTGAGGATATTAGAGATGCTAAACCTCAGCCATTGGAAAAAATTGAACCTCAGCTAAAGGCTATGTTGGCACAAAAGACAATGGGAGATATTATTAAATCTTTGCAAAGTAATGCTACAGTAGTAAAATATGATACTGAAGGTAATAAAATTGGTGAATAACTGTAATCTTTAATAGAAAAAGCTCCCAATCGTATTGATTGAGGGGCTTTTCTTTTGCTTATTTTATTTTTTTGGTAAAAAATTATAATATTTTGTTTGTAGTATTATGATGTTATTGTGGATAAAAGAAACTAACTAATTAACGATAAATGTTGTTTAGGATATGTTCAGACTGATTGAGTATTTAAATTATATCTGAAATTTAATATGGAAAGAATAGCATTAACTTTTAGTATGCGGTCTAATTTACACTCATTAAAAGTGATTCAAGAACAATTGGATAAGACGCAAAAATCTTTATCTACAGGTAATAAGGTTAGTTCGGCGTTAGATAATGCATCGAGCTATTATTCTTCACGTTCTTTGACTAATAGAGCGAAAGATTTGGATGTATTATTAGATTCAATAGGGCAAACTATTAAGACAATTTCAGTTGCAAATCTTGGTATTGAAGAAGGGATATCTTTTTTAGAAAAAGCAAAAACTGTTGCTGAGCAAGCGTTGTTATATTATAGAGCAAAACAATTAGATGAGGTTGATCTAATAACTAAAGATATTGTAGAGTATGAAAAAGAAGGATATTCAGTTATTACTGCTGATATGAGTGTAGATGAAATAAATGCACTTATAAATAATGTTGATGCAAAAGTTGTATTAGCTGATGATTTGTATTTGATAGATAGTTTGGTAATTGATGTAGAAAATGTAGTAATAGATGGTAATGGTCATACAATTACAATTAACGATATTTCAGGCAGTGGTGCTGGTATTATGGCATTAGCAAAAGGTGTTAATATATCTAATTTGCAACTTAATTTTACATCTAGTAGTAATTATATTAGTTCTGCAATTGTAGCTATGGGTGAAGATACAATTGTTGATGCGTCTAAGATAAAAATAAACAATGCAGATGCCTGTGGTTATGGTATTTTAGCGATGCAAGGAGCGTTATTTAATATTGATAGTACAGATGAAATTAATGCTGATGTTAAAGTGTTAGGTACAGGTTTAGCCAGTGCTGATGATGCTTTATTGTATGAAGGAGAAATTTATACTAAGGCTATTGTTGATCAAATAGGGGAAATAGCTTTATTGGCTAGTGCTGCAAATCAATTTTATGTTGGTAATAAAGAAGGAGAGTTTGGACAAGGAGAATGGTATTTACCAGCTATGGGAGAACTGATGGAAATGTACGGAACTGATACATCGGTTATATATGGAGATCTTTGTGGTGCGGACGGTGCTGATGGTAATAATATGCGCTTAATAAATGATGCATTAGATGTTTTGGCAAACAAAGATCCATATATTGCAGAAAAAATGCAAGATTATTATTGGTCTTCTTCTGAAGGAGTAGGTAGTACTTTTTGGGTATTTAATGTTAGTAATGGTTACCGTGGTAATGATGGTTTAAGTGAAGGTGCTCAAGTTAGATGTTTTAAGCTTTTAAAAAATTGTTTTATTCCTTCGTCTTTGAATAATAGTGATTCTGTTCCAAGAATAGGTGATGTTATGTATACAGATAAAACATGGGGATCAGCAAATGATTATGACGGAAGTAAAGTAGCTGTGGGGATTATATGTGATATAAATGCAGATGGTTCTGTTAAAATTGTTAATCTTAAAGATTTAACATTTAGTAGTAAGTATATGGAAGGTAATTTTAATGCAGATGATCCTTATGGTGGATTATTTAAATATACTGATCACTTTATAGCTGGTTATATGCGTACTAATATTATTGATATTCCTGATGTTGATGGTTATGTGGGGAAAGGAGGAAGTGTTATTGTTAGAGAACATGATGATGGTGGAGTTTTATATGATAAGCAGTATCATGATATTTTAACAGAATATAATAGATTAATTAAGGATACTTCATATCAAGGGATAAATTTACTTTATGGTGATGCATTAACAGTAACTCTCAATGAAATACGTTCGCATAAGATTGTTATAAATGGGGTAGATGTTAGGTACAATGCTCTAGGAATTGAAATGAATAATTGGAATGATATAAAATCTGTTGAAAAATCTATTGATGAGTTAACAAAGGCGATTGCTAAGATGAGAGAATATTCGTGTATGTTTGGTAATAAGTCTCAACTTGTTCAAACAAGACAAGATTTTATAGATGCGTTGATTGATATTTTAGAAATCGGTGCTGATAAGTTAGTGTTGGCAGATATTAATGAAGAAACAGCAAATTATTTAATGTTACAGACACGACAACAATTGGCAATTAATTCTTTGTCGTTAGCGTCGCAATCTACACAAGGGGTGTTGGGGTTATTTTAATTTTCTGATATTTTAGCTAAAATTAGGTATATTGAGTTTTTTTCTTTTGCTTGACTTATGCTTGGATAGTTGTTACTGATAAGGCAATTGATTGTTAAGGAATTGGAAAATGACAAAGGTTAATCCACGTAAAACGTTTGCAATTATTTCGCACCCAGATGCTGGTAAGACAACTTTGACAGAAAAGTTGTTGTTATTTGGAGGTGCTATTCAACAAGCAGGTGCTGTAAAAGCTAGAGGAGAAAGTAGGCGAGCTCATTCTGATTGGATGAAGGTTGAGCAAGAACGAGGAATTTCTGTTGCATCATCTGTTATGACTTTTGAATATGATAATATAACATTTAATCTTTTAGATACGCCAGGGCATGAAGATTTTTCAGAAGATACATATCGTGTTTTGACAGCTGTTGACTCGGCCGTTATGGTTCTTGATTCGGCAAAAGGTATTGAGACCCAAACTAAAAAATTGTTTGAAGTTTGTCGTTTACGTGATGTTCCTATTTTAACGTTCATCAATAAATTAGATCGAGAGGGGCAAGATCCGTTTGCTTTGTTAGATGAAATTGAACGAACGCTAGCGTTAGATGTTACACCTGCAAGTTGGCCTGTAGGATCAGGTAAGGATTTTAAGGGGTGTTATGATATTTTGAATAATCGTATGATTTTGATGAATAAATCAGGAGACAAGTCAACAGTTAATAGTGTAATTGAAACATGTAGTGGGCTTGATGATCCAAAGTTAGATGAATTGTTACCAGCGCATCAGGTTGAAAAGTTGCGTGAAGATGTTATGATGATTAGCGAACTTTGTCCTAAATTTGATCTAGATGCTTATTTAGCAGGTACTTTGACACCTGTATTTTTTGGAAGTGCTATTAATAACTTTGGTGTTAAAGAGGTTTTGGAAGGATTGCATTCTTTTGCTCCAACTCCTCGCCCTCATCCAGCGATTGAGCGAGAAGTTAAGCCTGACGAAACTAAGGTTAGTGGTTTTATATTTAAAATTCAGGCTAATATGGATCCAAAGCATCGTGATAGAATCGCTTTTATGCGAATTTGTTCGGGACATTTTAAGCGAGGTATGACATTACATCAAGTTAGAACAGGTAAGGTGATTAAGGTTCCAACGCCAGTAATGTTTTTGGCTCAAGAACGAGAACTAGCTGAAGATGCATATTCTGGAGATATTATAGGAATTCCCAATCATGGACAACTTAGAATAGGAGATACTTTGACTGAGGGGGAAAAGATAACGTTTACAGGGATTCCTTCGTTTGCTCCTGAATTACTAAAATCAGCTAGAGCTTTAGATCCTTTAAAGTCTAAGCATTTGGGTGATGCTTTAAGACAAATTGCAGAAGAGGGGGGAGCAAGTATTTTTAAACCTGTTGTTGGTGCTGAATGGATTGTTGGAGTGGTTGGTGTTTTACAGTTTGAAGTTATGGCTGATCGTATTAAAAATGAATTTGGTTTGCCTGTTATGTTTGAACCAACACAGTATTTTACAGCGAGGTGGATTTCTGCAGATGATAGTAAGGAGTTGAATAAATTTGTTGATGATAATAGGCTTAATATTGCAGAAGATAATGATGGAGCTTTGGTGTTTTTAGCGCGTAATGCTTGGCACTTAAATAAAGCTCAAGAAGATTTTTCTAAGATAAAATTTGCAAAAGTTAAAGAATAACGTTTTCTGGTTCATCGTCAAAGATAGTGGCAAGGAACAACAAAAAAAGACCTTAACTGTAAAGCTAAGGTCTTTTTTTTGGCTCCGGCTGCCTGATTCGAACAGGCGACCAATCGGTTAACAGCCGATTGCTCTACCGCTGAGCTAAGCCGGAATAAAAACGGTATTTTGGAGGCCGGTACCGGAATCGAACCGATGTACAAGGATTTGCAGTCCTCTGCATGAGCCACTCTGCCAACCGGCCAATCATGGTTACCGTTCTCTCAATCGGTGCCTCTATATATACAATAATTTTTTCACACGTCAATATATTTTTTTAAAAATTTGTTTTTTTATCACAACTTTGTTGTATGATAGAGAAAGTTTATAATTTTTTGTATGAGGTGATTGATGAAAATAGCAATAGGTTCAGATCATGGTGGGTTTGAATTAAAAGAGTTTTTAAAAAATAATTATCAAGATATTGATTGGTTTGATATTGGTACCTATTCAAGCGAATCGTGTGACTATCCTGTTATTGCAGATAAGATGGCTGATGTTATTAATAGTGGACAAGCTGATATGGGTGTATTGATTTGTGGAACTGGTGTTGGTATATCTATTGCAGCTAATAGACATAAGGGGATTAGAGCAGCGTTGCTTTATAATAATGAGGTTGCTGCGTTAGCTAGAGAACATAATAATGCAAATGTGGCGGTTTTTGGAGCAAGAGTTCAAACTAAAGAAGAAGTATTACGGTACTTTGATATCTTTTTAGCGACTCCTTTTTCTAATGGTGAAAGACATTGTCGCAGGATTGACTTGTTAGGATAATTGAGGAATAGAAAATGGATTTTATACAGAACTTAGAAATTGAAGATAATGATATTTATCAACTTATCCAAAAAGAATTAAAGCGTCAGCAGCAACAGATAGAATTGATTGCATCTGAAAATATAGTTTCTCATGCAGTTATGGAAGCGCAAGGTTCTATTTTAACTAATAAATATGCAGAGGGCTATCCAGGAAAACGTTATTATCATGGATGTGAATTTGTTGATGGAATTGAAAATTTAGCAATTGAGCGAGCAAAGCAGTTGTTTGGTGCCAAATTTGCCAATGTTCAACCTCATTCAGGTAGCCAAGCTAATACAGCAGTTTATTTGGCTTTATTAAAACCGTATGATACAATTATGGGAATGTCGCTTGATGCTGGTGGACATTTGACACACGGTTCAAAGGTTTCGATTTCTGGTAAATGGCTTAATGCGGTGGCTTATGGTGTTAGAAAAGAAGATGGACTGATTGATTATGATGAAGTTGAGCGTTTGGCTTTAGAAAATAGTCCTAAGTTGATTATCGCTGGTGGGTCAGCGTATCCACGAAGAATTGATTTTGATCGTTTTAGAAAAATTGCAGATAAGGTAAATGCATATTTAATGATTGATATGGCTCATTTTGCTGGTCTTGTTGCAGGAGGTGTTCATCCTAATCCTTTAAAATATGCCGATGTTGTTACAACGACAACACATAAAACTTTGCGTGGTCCTCGTGGCGGTATGATTTTAACTAATAATGAAGATTTAGCTAAGAAAATCAACTCTGCTATTTTCCCTGGTTCGCAAGGGGGGCCTTTAGAACATGTTATTGCAGCTAAAGCAGTTTGTTTTAAAGAAGATTTGAGTGATGAATTTAAATGTTATGCCAGACAAGTAATTGATAATGCGGTTGTTTTGGGTGAAACTTTGAAAAAAAGAGGTTTTGATTTGGTGTCAGGAGGCACAGATACGCATTTATTGTTAGTTGATTTACGTCCTAAAAATGTTACAGGTGATGTAGTGGCAGATGCTTTGGATAAGGCCCATATTACTTGCAATAAAAATGCTATTCCTTTTGATCCTATGCCACCTAAGATTACTTCTGGTATTAGAGTTGGTACACCAGCTGGTACTACTAGAGGATTTAAGGAAAAGGAATTTGAATTAATAGGTAATTTGATAGCAGATGTAATAGATGCTCTGGGTACGAATAAACAGGAAGATGTAATTGCAGAAGTAGCAAAAAAAGTTGTAAAACTTTGTGAAGATTTTCCTATTTATTAAGATACTAAAGAACTGTTTTAAAACCGTATCTTTTATTGGATACGGTTTTTTAAATAAATTGTTTAACATTAGATAGTATGATGTTGGGAAAGATTGTTTAATAAAGAAGGATTTAATTATGTTAAAGATTACAGCTAGAAAATTGTCAGAAATAGTTGGTTTTAATGGTAAAGTTATTGATGTTGAAATTGGTAATATTACTACAGATAGTAGAAAAATAAAAAAAGGTGATTTGTTTATCGCTGTTAAAGGAGAAAAGTTTGATGGACATAGTTTTGTAAAGCAAGCTTTAGAACAGGGGGCAGAATTAGCGATAGTTGATCATTTGCTTGAAAATGTGCCAGAGAATAGACAAATTGTTGTTAGAGATACTTTACAAGCCTATGGTAAAATAGGGGCTTATAATCGTTCGATGTTTAAAGGAGTTGTTATTGGTTTGACAGGTAGTGCAGGTAAAACAACCACTAAAGAAGAAATAAAGTTTGCATTATCACAATTTGGTAAAGTTTATGCCACAGAAGGAAATCATAATAACAATGTTGGGGTGCCAATCACGCTTTGTAATATGGATATGGAGGCTGATTTTGCGATAATTGAGATGGGGATGAGTGCAAAAGGCGAAATAGAGGAATTAGTAGATTATGTAAAGCCTGATATAGCTATAATTACTAATGTTTATCCTATGCATATAGAGTTTTTTAAGGATTTTGAAGGAATCGCAGAGGCTAAAGCTGAAATATTTAAATCTTTGAAAAAAGGAGGTATTGCTCTTATTAATGAAGATACAAATTTTGCAGATATTTTGGAAAAAAGAGCTTTAGAAAATGGAGCGAGAATTGCAAAATTTGGTAAAAATCAACATCCAGATGTTGTTTTGAACTTGGCTGATGAGGGAGAGCATAATTTTTATAATGCTTGGTGTGTTTTGACATTGGTAAAAGAGCTGGGGCTTGATACTGCAAAAACGGCTAAACACTTGTCAGATTTTAAAGCTTTAGCTGGTAGGGGAGCTAAACACAAACTTAAGTTGCCTAAAGGTGGATATTATACTTTAATTGATGACAGTTATTCAGGACAGCCAGAAGCAATGAAAATTGCAATAGAAACTCTTGGTAAAATAAAGCATAATGGGCGAAAGATAGTCGTTTTAGGAAAGATGGCTGAACTTGGAAATACCTCTATGGCAAGACATGTTGAGATAGGAAAAACAGTTGAAGCAACAGATGTTGATGTAGTTATAGGTGTTTGTTCTGAAATGAAAGATATGTTAGCTCAGGTATCTGATAAAAAAGAGAAGTATTTTTTTGAGAATAAAGAAGGTTTAGATGACTTTTTGTTAAATAAGTGCTTGCAAAATAATGATATTGTTCTTATAAAAGGGGCAAGATATTCATCAAAGCTTTATCAGGTTACTGATAGTCTTTTGGAAAAAGGAAAATAGGTAATGAAGTGTCCTTTTTGTGGATGCAATGATACACAAGTAAAAGATTCTCGTAATGCAGATGATGATACAGCTGTTCGTCGTCGTAGGGAGTGTCCCGAATGTGGTCAAAGGTTTACAACATTTGAACATGTACAATTACGAGATTTGATGGTTGTGAAAAAAAATGGCGAGAAAGTTATGTTCGATAGAGATAAGCTAGCTCGTTCAATCTATTTAGCGGTTCGTAAAAGACCTATTGGCAATGAAAGGGTAGAGAAAATTGTTAATTCAATCCAAAGACGCTTAGAAAGTACTGGAGAGGCGGAGATTTTATCTACAAAGATTGGTGATTTGACGATGGATGCTTTGGCAACTCTTGATCATGTGGCGTATATTAGATATGCTTCAGTTTATCGAGATTTTAGAGAACCAAAGGATTTTGAAGAATTTTTAGAGACTTTGGAAAAAATGGCCAAGATAACAGGAGAAAATTAATGGCTAAATTTATTTCAGAAAAGATAAAGAAAAAATCAGCGGCTCGTTTGGCCGCTGTTCAGGCAACATATATGATTGAATATGGTCAATTGTCAGTTGACGAGGTAATTAAAGATTTTGTCAATGGTAATATTGGACGTTTTGTGATAGAAGAAGATAGTGATGGTTATGAAGTGTTTGAAAATATGGTTGAAATAGAAGAAATGGATACTAATTATTTTGCGACACTAACTCGTGATGTTCATAAAAATAAAGAAATGTTAGAAAAATCTTTAGCTCATTACCTTAAAGATGGGTGGCAATTTGATAGATTTGATGGTACGTTGCGAGCTCTTTTATTATGTGCATCATATGAATTGGTTCATACTATAGATATTGATGCGGCAGTGATTGTTAAAGAATATGTTGATTTAGCATATGCTTTCTTTTCTAAAAATGAACCTAAAATGGTTAATGCGTTGTTAGATTCAATAGCAAAACAGGTTAGAGTGTAAATGGCAATATTAAAACTTTATGAGTATCCACATCCAGTTTTGAAAAAAAAAGCTGAGAATGTAGTAGCGGTTGATGATGAGATACGTAGGTTTTTAAATGATATGCTAGAAACTATGTATGCTAGTAATGGTTGTGGTTTGGCAGCTCCGCAAGTTGGTGTGTCAAAAAGAGTTGTAGTGATAGATATTGCTCATGAAGGAGAAGAAGCGAATCCTATTTATATGGTTAATCCTGTTATTATTTGGAAGTCGGAAGAGACAGAAATTTGTGAAGAAGGTTGTTTGTCAGTTCCTGGACAAAGAGCTGAGGTTGAGCGTCCTGCAATGGTCAGAGTAGAATATTTAGATTATAATGGTAAAAAACAGGAACTTTTGGCGGAAGACTTTTTAGCTGTTGCAGTTCAGCATGAGTTAGATCATTTAGAGGGGGTTCTTTATATTGATAAAATAAGCAGATTAAAAAGGCAGATGTTATTGAAAAAACTAGAGAAATTTAGAAAAGAAAAAGCTTAAGTGTCGTAGAAATATATTAAAATAACAAATAGATGTGTTTTGTATGTAAATACAAACAGAGCCATACAACTTGCAATGATGTGAAAAATAACCATTAGCCCTTTGGTAATATAGAATTATTAAGGGGCTAAATTTTTTTATGTCCTATAATTGTTTGACCATCTTAGCAAAGGTTATACCTCGTTCTTCAAATATTTCTCCTTCTTGGGTATAACCAAGTTTTTCATAAAAGCCTATAACGGTGAGCATTGCGTGCATAACAATCTTTTTATATCCAGTTTTTTTGGCGCGATTTTCAGCATGCGTAACAAGATCACGTCCGACACCGTCTCTTTGATATTTACCATCAACAGCTACTTGCATCATACGAATTGTTGTATCATCTAAGGGGATTAGCATCATTCCACCAATTAGTTTGTCATCTAAATTTTCTATACAACCAATATGAAGATAGTTTATCTCCTTATCGCGATGGGAATCTAAAAATTTTAGACCAAGGGGTTCTAACAAAACTTTATAACGTAGTTCAACTAGTTGTTCGTAGCGACTTGAACCAAAATCAATATCGATAATTTTTCGCATGATAATATCTCCCCCCCTTTTTTAATAATAGTTTATGAGTTTAATTATGCGCTTTTTCTTAAAATGAGTCAATCTTTATAAGTTAATCCCAAAAATGCTTGCCTATTTTAATTTTTCTAGTATTTTGGCTTAATATAAATAAATATGCTTTAAGAAAGATTAAGAAATGAGCAATCACAATATTGATTTAATAAGAAATTTTGCAATTATTGCCCATATTGACCATGGTAAATCAACTTTGGCAGATAGATTAATAGAGCTTTGCGGTGGTTTAGAAAAACGAGAAATGACCGAACAGGTTTTAGATAATATGGATATTGAAAAAGAAAGAGGTATTACGATTAAAGCTCAGACAGTACGTCTGAATTATAATGCAAAAGATGGTAAGATATATCAACTTAATTTAATTGATACCCCAGGACATGTTGATTTTTCTTATGAGGTATCTCGTTCATTGGCTTCTTGTGAAGGATCTGTATTGGTGGTTGATGCTACACAAGGGGTTGAGGCGCAAACCTTAGCAAATGTTTATTTGGCTATAGACAATAATCATGAAATTATTCCTGTATTAAATAAAGTTGACTTACCATCGGCAGATGTTGATAGGGTTAAACAACAGATTGAGGACGTTATCGGATTGGATACATCTGAGGCTGTTGAAGCATCTGGAAAAACAGGTTTAGGGGTTGATAATTTATTAGAAGAAATTGTTAATAAGTTGCCAGCTCCCAAAGGTGACGAAAATGCTCCACTCAAAGCTTTGTTGATTGATAGTTGGTATGATAGCTATTTAGGGGTAATTATTTTAGTTCGTGTTAATGATGGAATTTTGAAGAAAAAAACACAAATAAGAATGATGTCAAATAATGCAACATATTTAGTAGATAGAGTTGGTATATTTTCACCCAAGATGACAGATGTTGATGCTTTATATCCTGGTGAGGTTGGTTTTATTACTGCGAGTATTAAGAGTGTAGGAGATTGTAGTGTAGGTGATACTATTACTGAACATAAAAGGCCGTGTGATGAACCATTAAAAGGATTTAAGCCATCAATACCAGTGGTATTTTGTTCTATCTTTCCAGTTGATTCAAGTCAATATGAAACATTAAAAGATGCTTTAGCAAAACTTAAGCTTAATGATGCCAGTGTAGATTATCAGAATGAAAATTCAGCAGCTTTAGGGTTAGGTTTCAGATGTGGATTTTTGGGGCTTTTGCATATGGAAATTATCCAAGAACGCTTGGGCAGAGAGTTTGATCTTGATTTGATTACAACAGCTCCATCTGTAGCCTATAAAATACATATGACAAATGGAGAAGATATTACCCTTCATAATCCTGCTGATATGCCAGAGCCAACAAAGATTTCTTCTATAGAAGAACCTATGGTAAAAGCTACTATTCTTGTTCCTGATACATATTTAGGATCAGTTTTGAAGCTTTGCACTGAACGACGAGGCGAGCAACAAGAATTAACTTATGTTGGTTCTAGAGCGATGGTGGTTTACAAAATTCCACTTAATGAAATAGTGTTTGATTTTTATGATAGATTAAAATCAATAACATCTGGTTATGCTAGTTTTGACTACGAGTTGATAGGGTATCAGCAGTCTGATTTGGTTAAGGTACAGATTTTGATTAATGAAGAGCCCGTTGATGCTTTGGCATTTTTATGTCATAAAACAGAGGCAGAATCGCGAGGTCGTCAGATTTGTGAACGTTTGAAAGATTTGATTCCTAGACATTTATTTAAAATTCCAATCCAAGCTTGTATTGGCGGAAGGGTTGTTGCTAGAGAAACAATATCAGCTTTGCGTAAAGATGTTACTGCTAAATGTTATGGTGGTGATATAACACGTAAACGTAAATTGTTGGATAAGCAGAAAAAAGGTAAATTACGTATGCGCCAGTTTGGAAAAGTTGAAGTTCCACAATCTGCATTTATTGAAGCATTGCGTATTGGTGATGAGTAAAGTTAGTACATAACCTTATTTAAATACAAACCGCAGGCGGGGGCTGTTGCTCCAGCTTTGGATCTATCTTTAGCTTCGAGAATTGTTTTTATGTCTTTGGGAAGCATTTTTCCTTCGCCAACTTGTTTTAGTGTGCCAACCATATTACGGACTTGGTGATGTAAAAATGATTTTGCCTCAACTATGAATATTATTTCGTCATCATTTTGTTGAATGTCTAGTTTATCAAGAGTTTTTATTGGTGATTTAGCTTGGCAAGCAGCGGCTCGAAAAGATGTAAAATCGTGGTTTCCTAGTAAAAATTGAGCGGCTTCTTGCATTTTATTGATGTCCAGAGGTACAGGAACCCACCAAACACGATTATTACGAAGAATAGATGGGGAGCGGCGGTTTAGAATGCGATATATATAGCCTCTTCCTTTAGCGGAAAAGCGTGCATGAAAATCATCACTTACTTCTTCAACCTCTAATACATTTACTGGAGCTTCAAGTTGACGTAGGTTGGCATTGAAAGCTTCACGTATTTTCCAAGTTTCCATTGATGTATCAAAGTCTATATGAGCTACTTGCCCAAGTGCATGAACACCAGCATCGGTTCTTCCTGCGGCAGCAACTTCAGAATGTTGTCCTGATAAAGTTTCTAAGACTGTTTCTAAATATTCTTGAATTGAGGGACCATCCAATTGTCGTTGCCAACCAAGAGTATTGGTTCCGTCATATTCAAGTGTTAGTTTGTAGCGCATAATTTTTCTTTCTTTGCAAAAAATAAGGGGCAAGATATTTATGCCCCTTATTTAAATTTTTGGCAAGATTTTTATTCTGCAGCGATTTGTAATGAATTACTGAAGTTAAGAGAGTTTTGAATCTTCCAAATAACACGCAAAGCTTCTAGAGCTTGTTCTCCAGTAACTCTGGGGGTTTCTTTACCATTTATACAATTCGCAAAATGAGATAATTCCGAATTTAGGGGTTGTGCTTGCATAATAAACAAGTTTTCAATGCTACCTTTTAGTCCATAACGCATGTTTTCTGGTAAATCATTTTGATTTACATTATGCATACGACCTTGGGAATGAACTGCAATACTTTGATTAATGAAATCCATATCAATATAATTATCGTTAGTTGTAATATTTAATGTACGTATGCGAGATTGAGTAATGCGAGAAGCTGTTAGTGTTGCTGTTGCACCGTTAGCAAATTCTAATATAGCATTGATATAATCCTTGCCAGATGGTGATTTAGCTGAATGAACAGCTGATGCATGAACGTGAATAACAGGTGATTTAACTAAAGACATGACAACTTCAGCATCGTGAATCATTAAGTCCATAGCAACATCAACATCGGTAATGCGACCAGAAGCAGCTGACATACGGCGTGCTTCAATAGCACAAATTTGAGATTTGTCAGTTAAAATTTTGTGGAGCTGTTCGACAGCAGGATTAAATTGTTCAATATGACCTACAAGTAAGGTTACATTATTGTTTTTAGCTGCTGAAATAAGACGCTGACATTCAGCTTCTGTTGTAGCAAGAGGTTTTTCAATTAAGCAATGAATACCTTTATTTAAGAAAAATTCACCAACATCAGCATGGGTAATAGATGTAGTAACGACACTTACAGCATCAACGTTTGCGGCTACATCATCTAAAGATGTAAAAGCTTTAATGCCAAACATATCTGCGGCACTTTTTGCTGCATCAGCAAAAATATCATAAACGCCAACTAGTTCAAATCCTTGCAAATTTTTGTATGTTCTAAGGTGATTTTTACCCATCATTCCTGCGCCGATAACTGCAACCTTTATAGGTGTGTTCATTATTTTTATCCTTTTGTTTGTTCGTATAGAAGTTATTTTGGTTTACATGTACCAATTATTTTGGTAAAAAGCATTTAAATTCTTGTTTCATATTGTTACAAATGTGAGGTACTTTTATGATAAAACGCTTAGCATATGGATTGGTTTTAGTTGGCGGAATTACACTACTTGCAGCTTGTGCTAGTGAAAAGAAACCGTTGGGAATCGCTTTAAAAACAAATGATTTAGTAGTTAATGGACCTGTAGAGGCACTGCCATCCAAAGTGAATGTTTATAATGCTATGGCTAGAGCTGCTAAATATAATGCAGATGTATCGGCTCAGAATATGCTTAAGAAGATATATGATGAAGAGAATCCGAAAAAAATTGCTGAAGGAATTTTGTATTCGGGAGTAGATGCAGATAAGCTCTATAATGCAGCAAAGGCAATGGATTTTGCTGATATATATGCCATGAGTGTTTTAACAGATAATCAAAAGTATATTGAGAATACTCTTTATGCTAAATCAGCACAGAATTTGAGTGTTGCAGCTATAAAATTGCATAGAGAGGAAATATTTGCTGATAAGCAAATTGGGCAAATTGATCGTTTAATGAAGCAACAAGGTAAAATATTAAAAAATCTTAACGATAGGATGGAGCGTAGCGGTGATTTGACCGAGTCTGAGATTAATTATCGTAAAGATTTGGAGGTTGCGTTAAATAATCTTGGTGAGATAAAAAAACAACTTGAATATGTTAATTCTGAATACATGCAGCTTTTGAGGACTTCAGATAAAAAAATGGAGCTGGAAGGCAAAAGGTTTTATGAATTAGATGATTTTGATAAACGTTATACAGTAGATGTTTTTCAAGATTCTGCTGTAAGTAATCGTCGAGAGTTTACTTTGGCTAAGGAAAAGTTGGGTAGTTTTAATGCAGCAAAGGCTAGAAGGCAAGCATTTGTTGATTATCCTCCTGTAGCAAGGTTGGATATAAATGGTTTAGAAATAGAAGATAGTAGATATGAAGCTGAATTATTTAATAAGGCTAAACGTGTCATTGCAAATTTGTTGACAGCGGTTGAAGCATATGAGGCAAAGCCAACAAATGAAAATTTAAAACAAAAAGCATTTGATGAGTTGGCGGCCTTGGTTATGACACAGGTTGAGCTAGCTTATAGATTGGTTGAAAAGTCATCTTTTGATTATGAGGCGAATCGCTATAAAATAGCTGATACGAAAGATACTGTTAAAAATATGGAAAAGAAAAAAAATGTATCTGACTATGAAAAGATAGATTTGTTAGATAAGAAAATAGAGTTAATAGCTTATGAACAAAAAGAGGTGCAGATATTAGCAGAACGTGCAGCAGCGTTACGTAATTTGTACTATTTAGCAGGGCTTTCGCCTTTTGATAAAAATTTGTTAAAAGGACGAGTTAAAGATATTGAGACCACGTTAAAACAAGCTTTTAATAAAGATTTGGTGATAATGCTTTCGGCTGTTAAGGATGCTCCTCGTTGGGATGACGGTGGAAATTCTTGGGCTCATAAAGATAATTGGCTTGAAGAATTGATTGATGGCAAAGGCAATAAAAAAGCTTCTGTTTCTAGACTAAAAAGCTCTAATAATGAAAATAAGACAAAAGTTGTGGTGGCTAATCATCACTCTGTTATGCAGTTAGGTGCTTATACTGATATAGATAATGCTGTAGCAGAGCAAAAGGTTATTAAAGATAATGTGGTGGCGTTGTCAGAATATGATCCTTATATAGAACAGGCTGTTGTTAATGGTGTTGTGTATCATCGGTTGATGATAAAACCTGAAACTGAGAAATTACAGAATTTGTGTAATCAAGTTATAGAAGCTGGTTTTGATTGTATTTTGAGATAAAAAATATTTGTCAAATTCTAAAATTTAGGCTATGGTATAGTAAGGCAGATTGCTGAAAAGGAACTGTGAATGTCAGATGATGAAAAGTTAGGTAATATCAGAGCTAGAATTAAGGAAAATCAAGATAAGTTTGATCGTGAACTTCAGAAAGAAATTCAAGGTGATAGTGCTTGGCACATGGTATCTAAGCAGACAAATTCGTCGAATAGGAACATATTTGATGATGATAAGTTGAGATTTTTTGGTAAAAATCTAGAAAATGGTAAATTTGCTGGTGAGGATTTGCAAGGAGCTAATTTTTCTGTGGCAAATTTGACAGGAGTTGATTTTTCAGGTGCAAATTTGAGAAATGTTGATTTTTCTGGCGCTAATTTGACAGATGCAAATTTGTCAGAAGCAGATCTTAGTGGAGCTATATTATCAGGTACGGTTTTGCATCGTACTAATTTTACTAAAGCCAAACTTCATGGGGTTAAGTTTATTGATGCAGACTTAGAAGATGTAATTCTTTTGGACATAGATATTGACGTTATAGGTATAGAGGAATTACAGTCTCTGATTGAATATTTGGCTAAATATTATCCTCATAAGCTTAATCTGAGCAAAATTAATTTGACAATGCTTAATCTTGCAAAGATTGATTTGAGTAAGTTAAATTTACGAGGAGTTGATTTTAGTGGTGTCGATTTTACAGGAGTTAGTTTGGTTGGGCTTGATTTGAGCGCAACAAATATTACTCCAGAACAGATTGCTCAAGCATTAGGACGTGTTCCTGGAAAAGAGGAATTGGCTCGTATTATGGCTCCTAAAAAGAAAAAAAACAATTCTTTTAATGGTCTTGATATGACGGAATTGTTTTTGGGTAATGGTAAAGAATTTGGTGTTCTTGATTTTACAAAAGATAAAGGTATCAGTATAGATACATTGGTTAAGGTAGGAAAAAAAATTTTTGGTTCTGGTAAAAAACCTGAAGTTAAAGATGAGAAAGCTTTGGAAAATGTTAAAAATGAACAAGAGCTGAAAGCTAAATCGCATAATGAAGAGTTGCGAAAGATTATTGAGGAACGAAAACAAAAAGAATTAGCAGCTCGTAAAGCGATGAAGGAAAATGTAGAACAGGAACAGCAAAAGAATAACAAGGAAAGGATTGTTCCTGTTAGGGATATGGATAGAGGACGCTGATTTTTGTAATGAACAGTGGTATAAATATAGCTCAAGAAAAAAGCAGGTTGAGAGCTCTGTTTAATGTTGGTGTGCTTTTCTTTGTTGTGTATTTTACCTTTTTATTTTTATCAGCTGTTTGTTTTTTGTTTTTAGATTTAGCATGTCGATTTGATTTAATAATTCATGAAGATGCATTGCATATTAGTTGGGTTAAGTTTTTTTGTAATCCATTCTATATATTTGAGCTTTATGGACAATGGTGGGATATGCTGATTCGAAGTGTGCGACTTATGATGTTGCGTCCAGTATTGTTAGTTCCATTTATTGTTCCTGCAGGTATAGTGATTACGATAGTATTGTTTTTGCTAACTAGAGATTATTCTTTTAGTTTGTGGTACGTTTTGAATCATCATTTTGCAAAACTTAAAGATGTTAATGAAATGGGGCTTTATAAGGGAATGTTTATGGTGCTAGGGCGTTTTGCAAATATGCTTTTGAGTGTTAAGCCTGCAGAATCAGTTTTGTGCATTGGTGAAATGGGAACAGGGAAAACATCTAGTGTAGCAATACCGTCGGTTTTGCGTTCTGATAATGCATGTATTATTGGGGTGGATATGACAGGGCTTCTGCCTAAATATACAGCAGGATATCGTTCTAAGTTAGGTAAGGTTGTGTATTATAATTGGGATTTGCTAGATGATCACGATAAGGGGATGTTTTATCCTAGATGGAATCCGTTAGCAGATGATAATATGCCGATTAATATGCAGGAAAGAGATGCTTATTTGAAACGTATAGCAGGTTATTTAATAGATGTCGAGGACAAAGAAAAAGATAATTATTGGAATGTACTAGCCCATTCAATTATTGTTGCTTTTTTGGGATATTGGACGGCTAAAGTTGCTCAGGCTAAAGCAAATGATTATTTTTTGACTAAAATGGTAGAGGGAAAAAGCCTCAGTAAAGAAGAAAAAAATATTTTACTTAGTTACTATCTTCAAATGCCAAATTCATATGCTAAAGATGTGATGTTATTATTGGAAAGAGATGAAATAAATCAGGATAACTATTTACCTATAGGAAGTTGGGCAGGGGTTCCTGAGCAATGGATTGGTAAAGAAGTTTGTTTTGCATTGATAACAGATTGGTTGATTGATAATTATATGTCTTCAGTAGATGATAATACTAAAGATTGGCGAGGATGGTTTGAATCTCTTTTACAAGAATCGGTATTTTTTAGTTATGGTAATATTGTTACAACAGGGTTTAGGCAAGTTTTGGCATTGTCTGTTAAGCAACGTCAATTAGCTTTAGCTTGTGTTATGAGACCTTTTAGAATATTCACTCATCAGGCAATTAGAGAACGCACTAATGGAAATGATTTTAATTGGGACGATATCAGAGGAATTTATGATAAAGAAACGCAAAAGTGGTGCCCTGTTACGATTTATTCTATGGCTAATACCTATGCATCTAAAATTTTAAATCAAATGTTTTTAGATGAAGCACTATATAGAAATCTTAATTTAAAACAACATCAGGGACCTCTTCCTGTAATGTTAGTTTTGGATGATGTAGGTCATAATTTAAGATTAAAAAATTTGATACATATGTTAGAAGCATCTAAATCAAAAAAAATATCGGCATTATTGTTGTGTAATAGTTTGAGCTTAGTTGAAAATACATATAGTAAAAGAGAGTTAGAATGTGTCGTTGTTAATACCTCGTACAAAATAATTAAAGCTCCAGATAATCAAAAGCTTAGTAGACAGCTTGATAAGTTGGCAACATTTGCTACAAAATCTGTACAAATACCAAGATTTAAGAAAAAAAGATTATGGGAAAAGAGAAAATATTTTGCTGATGCTAGTTATTTTCATCGATTGGCGCTGGATTTTAAATTGCGAAAAAATGTAAAAATAGATACAAAAGACCATCAGATTGTTTTAATGGAGGGATATTATAATCGTCCTATTTTGGCAGATAATGTATTTTTTGCAGAAGATAATAGATTTAGTAAGTTAGCTGTTTTAGATGCTGAGTATACATTATCTCAAGATGTTTTGAATAAAAAGACAAAAAATAATTTAGAGACACCTAAAATTAGTGATGTATTTAATCAGAAAGATTTGGGTATTGATGATATTGTTGAATTAGATCAATATATGAAATTGGTATTTGACGAAGTATCATTGGAATTTGAATCTAAAAATAAAGAAGAAAAATTAAAAGGAAAGATTAAAAATGAAAGTGTATCTATTGAGCCTATAAATGAACAGGACAAAAGAGATTATTGGTGGTTAAATGAAGACGCTTTTATGGTAAGTGAAAATACTAAAAATAATCCTTTTATTGGCAAAAAATAATTATTGTTTGTAAATAGTATGTGTTATATTAATCTTTAGATAAAATAGTATGTAAGTTGGTATAAAATTATGGAAGATACATTATTTTCGGCAAAAGTTAAAAGGCCGTTGGCAGATAGATTACGCCCACAATTATTAGATGAAGTTGTTGGGCAAGGACATATAATAGGACAAGATGCTCCTATTGGGCGAATGTTAGCATCAGGTAAAATAGGGTCTTTTATTTTATGGGGACCACCTGGTTGTGGTAAAACGACAATAGCAAGGCTTATTGCTGAAAATACTAATTTGTATTTTGAGCAAATTTCGGCTGTTTTTTCGGGTGTAGCTGATTTGAAAAGAGTTTTTCAATATGCTCAAGATAGAAGAGCAAATCAGGGTAAAGGAACATTATTATTTGTTGATGAAATTCATCGTTTTAATAAATCGCAACAAGATGGTTTTTTGCCATATGTAGAAGATGGAACTATTATTTTAGTGGGGGCGACAACTGAAAATCCATCATTTGAACTTAATGCTGCTTTACTTTCAAGATGTCAAGTTTTTGTATTAAATAGGTTAAATGAACAGGATTTTGAGGAACTTTTGCAGAGAGCTGAACGAGAAGAAGGAAAAAAACTTCCTGTTGATGATGAAGCTCGTGAGTTTATGAAACAAACAGCTGATGGTGATGGTAGATATATCTTAAACTTGGCTGAAAGTGTGTGGAGTTATGCCAAGGAAGGTGAAATTTTTGATAAAGATAATATAGTAAAAATTATTCGTTCGCGTGCACCAGTGTATGATAAAGGGCGTGATGGGCATTATAATTTGATTTCTGCAGTTCATAAATCACTTCGTGGTTCTGATGTTGATGCTGCACTTTATTGGGTGGCTCGAATGATAAAATCGGGTGAGGATCCGAAGTATATTTTGCGGCGTTTAACAAGATTTGCTGTAGAGGATGTATCTTTGGCAGAGCCAGGGGCAGTTGTGCAAGCGATTGCTTGTTGGGATACTTACGAACGTCTAGGTTCGCCAGAAGGGGATTTGGCGATTATGCAATTAACAGCGTATTTGGCGACAGCACCAAAGTCGGCTGGAGTTTATAAGGCTATGCATGCGGCATTTGATTTGGCAAAGAATACAGGTTCTTTGATGCCTCCTAAAAATATTTTAAACGCACCAACAAAATTAATGAAAGATTTAGGGTATAATGAAGGGTATGAATATGATCCTGATTGTGAAGACGGTTTTTCGGGAGCAAATTATTTTCCAGAAGGAATGCGCAGACCAAAACTTTATCATCCAGTGGACAGAGGTTTTGAACGTGAGATTAAAAAACGTGTGGAATATTTTGATAAGCTTCGTAAAGAAAAACAGAAAGCTAAGGAACTTAAATAAATACACAAATCAAAGAAAATAGGTGATGAAATTAAATCAAAGATTAAAAAGGTAAAAGATATGGGCGTTGAACTAATTAAGGTTAAAGAACAAGATGATGGTATGCGTCTTAATCGTTGGTTTTTAAGATATTATCCTAATCTTCCGTTATCAAGATTACAAAAATTGGTTAGAACAAAACAAATTAAGGTTGATGGAAAAAAAGTTGAAATTTCTCTAAAATTGGTTAAAGGGCAAGAGATAAGAATACCTCCAATGGAAGAAAAAGCAGAAATTAAAGATAAGAGTTTTGTGTCACAAAGGGATGAAGCTTTTGCTAAATCTCTAGTTATATATAAAGATAAAAATATTATTGTTTTGAATAAGCCATCGGGTTTAGCGGTGCAAGGTGGAACGAATACTACGCATCATGTTGATGCATTGTTGCCAGCTTTGAAATATGAAAAGGAAGAAACTCCTAAATTAGTGCATAGAATTGACAAAGATACATCTGGTATTTTGGTTTTAGCTAGAGATAGAAAAAATGCAGATATTTTAACTAAAGCATTCAGAGAGCATAATTTGCAGAAAACATATTTAGCTTTAGTAAGAGGATGTCCTAAAAAAAAATCTGGACAAATTAAAGCTGCATTAGAAAAAGTTGGAGAAAAATCTGTTGTTTTTGAAGGTGGTAAAAAAGCTATAACAGATTATGAAGTTTTAGATAATTTGGCGGATAAATTTGCGTTAGTTAAAGCATATCCTTTGACAGGTAGGACTCATCAGATTAGAGCGCATATGGAATATATTGGAACACCAATAGTTGGAGATGATAAATATTTTGGTAGTATAAGAGAAAAAAATACAGAAATAAAAGATAAATTGTATCTTCATGCTTATAAAATTGATTTGTCGAATATATATAAAGGGATAAAGATTAAAGCTGATTTACCAGAATATTTTTCTGCAGCATTAGATTTGTACGGTTTGAAGTGTGAGGAGTAGAGTATGAGATTTATCAAGAAAACGGCATCAATTATTTCTAGTTTGATTATTATATTGGCAATAGGTGGTTTTGTTTTTGTGCGTAATTTTGATTTGAATAAATACAAGCCATATATTCAAAATGAGGTAATGAAACTTACAGGAAGAAATTTACAAATAAATGGGGATGCTAGTTTAGGAATCTCTTTGATACCAACAGTAGTTATAAATGATGTAACTTTTTCTAATCCTAATTGGGCAAAAAATCCAGATATGCTGAAATTAGAAAAATTAGAAGTTAAATTTGCTATAATGCCTCTTTTGAAGAAAAAAATTGAAGTTAGCAAACTTATTATCAAAAAGCCTGAAATTTATTTAGAAACTGCAAAAGATGGTGAAAATAACTGGAGTTTTGGTAATAAAGAAGTTGGAACAAGTAAGAAAGTTTCTCAAAATGTTCAGCCAAAAATTAAAGATGCTTCGGCAGCATTGGGTATAGGGTTGATTGCTGAAGGAGTAGAATTTGATGATGGTATTGTTAATTATTATGATGCAAGAACGATGAAGACTGTTAATTTTAATATTAACGAAATAAATATGGAAGTTCCTGCAGATAATAAACCTATAACGATAGATGTTGATGCTACTTATGACAGAAATAATATAAAACTAGATGCTGAAATAAGTACTTTGAATAGTTTGTTAGAAGAAGGGAAAGTAGATTTTGTAGCTAATTTGAATGCTTTAAAAATTAAGGCTGATTTAAGAGGTGCTGTAGAAGATATTTTAGATTATCCTCGTTATGCTGTAGAACTTAATATTCATAATCCATCTGGAAATTTAGGCATTCCAGAAATTAGTACTGAAATGCGTCTTGATGGTGATATTTCATCTGTTGATGCTATTATAAAAAGCTTAAATATTGCAGCTAACCAATTGACGGGAACTGCTTCAGTCAATTGGCCTGGAAACAAACCAATGGTGAAAGCTAATTTATCTACAACTAAATTTGATGTTAATAGTTTGGCGAAAACTTCGCTTTTGTCATTTAAGATACCATCATTAATTAGTGAGGCAAAAGCATTGACTATGGTTCCTCAAGACAAGATACCTTATGAGTATTTGAAGTACGTTGATGGTGTTTTTGATTTGCGAGCAGGACAAATTATATTAGCAAATAATTTTACGATAAATGACGTTATTGTGAATGCAAAATTACAAAATGGTATTCTTGATGTATCTGGTTTTGATTTTAATGTTGGCGGTGGTAAAGTTAATTCTAAGTTGTATGTAAATGCATTAGATAAACGAATTAAGCTTGATTTAGTTAGTAATAATCTAAAGCTTGAAGATGTGGTTAATTTGAATTCTTCAGGTGTTTTACAAGTGTTAGCTGGTGGAAGATTAGATATAGATACTTCATTAACGTCATTTGGAGAAACATATCGCAAATTGTCTGAAAATATTAGTGGGCAATTTGTGGCTGTTATGGATAAATCTGAAATTAAAACTACAAAAATGGATTGGTTGACTAAAGGTATTTTAGGACAGCTTATGTCTATATTGAATGTAGATAGCAGTAGTGTTTCGAAATTAGATATTTTGTGTGCTGTTGTTCGTTCAGATATAAAAAATGGAAAAGCAGAGTTTCCTAGCGGAGTAGTTTTTAATTCTGAGCAATTAAAAGTTGTTGGTAATGGTAATGTAGATTTGGTAGATGATAAAATTGATTTTACTATAGCTCCAATGATGAATAAGCTATCAAAAGGTAATATTACTCAGGCTTTGGCTTCGTTTATTAGAATAGGTGGTAGATTACAAGATCCTAAGCTTGAGTTGGATAAAACATCAGCATTAACAACTATTGTTGGTTCTGTTGCAACAGGTGGAATTTATTTAGGTACGGAAATATTGTTGAATGGAGATGATGATCCTTGTTATTCTGCGTTGCAAGGTACAAAATTTGCTAACAAATTTAAAGCTAGTAAAGGGGTTAAAGCTACAACTAAAAATATATATAAAGATGTAACTAATCAAACAAAAGATGCTGTTAAGGGATTGGGTAATGCTGCCAAAGATTTATTTAATGCTTTTACAGGAAATTGAAAAAGGACGTAATTAATTGAAAAATATACTAAATAAAGCTGTTCACGAAATTGTTAATTATAGAGAAGATATAGAAATTAAACTTTTGGAATTTGCTAAAACGGACTTATTATTTTTTTGGAGTGAAAAAAATGATTTGTATTTACGCCAAAAAAAAGAATGGCAGCCTATTTTAGATTGGGTAGAAGATACCTTGCTTGTTAAAATTAATACGACAAGTAAACTGGATGTTCCTAATAATGAAGAACTTCAGAATTCATTGAAAGGTTTGTTTGTAAAAATGACAGAAAAAGAATTAGCTTGTTATTATGCAGCGGCGCTTAATATGAAATCGGTATTGCTTGCCTTGGCTTTGGTTAAAGGAAAAATTGATGCTAAAGAAGCTGGAAAATTATCTTATTTGGAAGAGTTGTGGCAAAATGAGATGTGGGGCAATGACGAAGAAGCTATTAAAAGGCGCAAAGAAAGATGTGATGAGCTGGTAGAAATTGAAAGCTATTTGAAACAATGAAAGATGTAGTAATCAGAGTAAGAGGACGAGTGCAAGGAGTTGGTTTTCGTCGATGGGCGGTGGCAAAAGCCAAGGAAATCGGAGGAATTTCTGGTTGGGTTCATAATGATCATGATGGTACAGTTTTGTTAAGATTAAAAGGTAATGAAGATAGTATTGATAAGATGATGATTGCCTGTCAAAAAGGTCCACTATTTGGGCGAGTTGATAGTTTGGAATTTGTAGTTGGGCGTATAAGTTCGTTTTTACCTGAGGTAGAAGACGGAGTTTTTGCCAGAGTTTAGATTTTTTTATCAGGGCTGTGGCAAAATTTTGCAATAGGGCAATTGTTGCAGTTTGGTTTTTGAGCTTTGCAAGTGTAACGTCCGAATAAAACAAGCCAATGGTTTAAGTGTTTTTTGTATTTATCAGGAAGTTTGTTTAAATCTTCTTCGACACCAAGCGGGGTGGTGCTGTCGCTTAACTCTAATCTTTTGGCAAGTCTTAATACGTGAGTATCAACGGCAACGGTTGGCTCGTTCCACCAAACATTAAACAAGACATTTGCGGTTTTACGTCCAACACCTGGAAGAGATTCAATTATTTCGCGGTTGTGTGGAACTTCACCATTACATTTATTAACCAATATTTGTGATAAAGCGATAATGTTTTTGGCTTTGTTGTTATAAAGTCCAATTGTTTTGATGTGTTCTTTTAATTTATCAATTCCCAAATCAAGCATTTTTTGCGGAGTGTCAGCAATTTTGAATAGTTCTTTGGTAGCTTTGTTGACACCTTTGTCTGTGCTTTGGGCAGAAAGGACAATGGCGACTAATAGTGTATAGGCATTATGAAAATCTAATTCGCTTTTAGGGTTAGCATCAAGTGATTTGAAAATATCTAAAATTTGGCATATTTCAGTGATTCTTCTCATGCTTTTACTCCGCCAGCACCAGCTGCTTTAGGTGCTGTTTCATCTAAAGGCCAACGAGGTCTTGGTTTAAAATCTAACTCGTTAAATAAGCCTTTTTGTGCGCGTTCAATTCCAGCCCAAGCAATCATAACTCCGTTGTCAGTGCAAAATTTGATAGGTGGGGCGGCAAAAATAAGATTTTCAGATTTTGCAAGTTGTTCAAGTTTGGAGCGTAGATAGGTGTTGGCAGCTACTCCTCCTGCAACAACAATATGCTTTCCATTAGGATTGTTTTGTTTAAATATTTGTGTAGCTTTTTTTAATTTGTGAAGTAAACATTCTGTTGCGGCTTTTTGAAAGCTAGCGCAGATATCAGCAATATCTTGTTTGGGCAAAATAGCATGTTCAATAGAACCATCGTTTGAGTATGATTCTATAATTTTACGTACAGCAGTTTTTAGCCCCGAAAATGATAGATTGCAGTCGGGCGAGTTATATAAAGGTTTTGGTAAAACAAAACGATTTTCATTGCCCAATTCTGCCATTTTTTCAATTAGTGGACCGCCAGGATATCCAAGACCAAGCATTTTTGCTACTTTATCAAAAGCTTCTCCTGCAGCATCATCAATGGTTGTTCCAAGACGTTCAAAGTTACCAACTCCTTTAACTATTAATATTTGGCAATGTCCGCCAGATGTTAATAGTAGGAGATATGGGTAACTTACATCTGAGTTTAGGCGTGCGGTTAAGGCGTGTCCTTCAAGATGATTTACAGCGATAAATGGTTTGTCTAAAGCAAGAGCAAGTGCTTTACCAGCCATTACTCCAACAGTAACACCACCAATTAGTCCTGGACCAGCGGCTACAGCTATTGCATCAATATCGGAGTAGTTGATCTTAGCTTTGATAAATGCCTCTTCAATTATCTCGTCAATATGATCAAGATGAGCTCTTGCGGCTATTTCTGGTACTACTCCGCCAAAATTTTTGTGTTCGGATTGAGTAAGTACAACAGAACTGAGAATTTCTTTTTTATCACTTACTATTGCTGCGGCAGTTTCGTCACAGCTACTTTCGATGCCAAGTACTAACATAGTTGTTCTTCTTATTCTAAAATATTATTGCTTCTTTTTTTATATTATATAGACTATAAAAAAACAAGAGTTTAAATGCTTCAAAAAAGAAAGGAGCTGTTATGGTAAAAGCACAGGATAATAAAGATATTTTAGCAGTTGTAAAAGCTAAGAGAAGGACTATTACAAAGCCATTGACGATGATGTTGGTTGTAGCTGGTGTTGTTATTTTGGGGTATAAGTTGTGGGAAAATCCACAGATTTTGCATCAAGCTAAAGAGATGTTTATTGCAGATAAAAGTCAAGAAGAGGCTTATAAATTGCAGCTAAATAATATAACGAAGCAAATGGACGAATTGAAAAAAGAATTGAATTTGGTAAGAACTAAGGCTGAAAATCCTGATTTTTCGGCTATGCAACAAAGAATCGACAATATTGAGCATATTAGTGTGAACACAATTAAGTCTAAAGCAGATGTTGATACGGTTTTAGGTTTGATTGTAAGGATGGATAATGTTGAAGGACGAGTTGCTGATTTGGCAAAGGTTACAAATAATACAGCATTGATATTGACAGCAACAATGTTGGTTAAAGATGCTGCTGAACGTGGTGGCAATTTTGTTTATGAAGCAGAAGTTTTGAGCGAATTGGCGGCAGGTAATTATAAAATTGATAAAGAAATTGCAATCATTAATAAGGTTGCTCCAAATGGGATAAATTCTAAAGAAGAATTGCAACATAAATTTGCAGATATTTTTGCTAGCAAATTTACAAATTTGGATAAAGATGTTGTTATTGCTGAAAATTGGAAAGATAGAATTTATCAGCAAGTTAATAAAGTTGTTAAGATTAAAAAGGCTGATGAAGAAGATAAAAAGGTTGAATTTTCAGAGACTGATAGAGCTTGGGCTGTTATTAATGATATGGTTGCAAGGGGCGAAATTGAGCAGGCAGTTGCAATTGCAAGAAAACCTTTGAATGCAGAACTTTTGGCAAATGAAGATTTTGTAGAATGGTTGAATATGGCTGAGAGTTATAAGGATTTTTATGCAAGTATTAATAGAATTACAGCAAATTCTTTAGCTGTTATGAAAGTTGAATTTTTGAAATCTGCTAAGTAACTTTACGCCAATACATATCGCACCATTCAATTCATAAATTTTGTATTAAGTTTATTAAAAAATAAGGAAGACACCTAAACTCACTCGCTTAAAGTGTGACAAAATATTGTCATGCACAAGGATGATAATCGGGTAATCCTTTTCCCTCATACAACAAACGATATGCACATGTTTCAGGCAAAAGTTCTGGCTGATATTTAACTAATATCATATCTACCTTAACACAATCATCACAAAGACGCTTTTCATAACGAGTACGTCTAGCTGTAGTCATATCCAAACCATCGCAAATTCGGTTTGAAAAATAAGCTGTATCTAAATAATTTTAAGTTATAAATGCATACTATAATGGTGAGGTTAAAAATTCAAGCATGATGTAGAATATTAAGTGAAATATAATTTAAGTCAGTTCCGAGCGAAACTACAACGAAAAAGCTCTCAATTGAGAGCTTTTTTAGATAACTTCAAGTTTGTAATGAAATATCTATTGTTGATATAGTATAGCACAACGAGTGTAACCAGTTTTTCCTTTATCATTAGAGCCAGATGAGGCTCCAGTTCCCAGACTATATTTCCATCCATAATTTTGGTCTGTTTCTGTAGATGACCAATAGTAACCATCTGTTAAAGGTGTTCCACCAATGCTGGTTAATGAGGTATTTATTGTATCTTTATGTGTATATATAGTGTCTAATTCTTTTATATTAGGTAGGAACCAAAAACTTGGTTTTTCTTCATCAAAATTGTAACAATACCAAGGTGCATGAGTTGTGCTAGAAACTCCAACTCCACCAGCTGCAATAATACTTGAAGTATTCACTCTACCATTTGTGTTTTCTGCTAAAGCTTGTTCTATTGTGCTACAATTAGTTAAAGCTGTTACATCTTTTTTAGTGTTATTTATAGGAAGTGGTGAAGGGGAATTATTTAATCCAATAGCAAATTTATTTATTGGATCAAACACCACGGCTATTGGTTCAACTCCTGATGCTATTTTATCTAGGGGTTCATAACAATTTAAATCACTATACAATATTGCACCTACAGCATCACAACCTTGTTCTGTGCTGCCTCCTGAACTCTCGCCTCCACAAAATACTTTATCTGTATCAAAAGGACATTTAAGCATATTTTTTCCAGCACAATCTGTGGCTGTTTGTGTAAATCCTAATGAGCTACACTCTGGTAATTGTTCACACGTAATAGCATAAGCCGAAGAAGCTACAATTAAACTAGTACCTAAAAGCAAATATTTTTTCATAACCTTATCTCCTTTATATCTAAACCTATCCCTAAAACCTTGCAAAAAACTGAACAGTTTTTTTCAAGG
>JAZSQL010000012.1:0-10899 GCA_045537965.1 Alphaproteobacteria bacterium | reverse complement strand
TAGCCTCTACAAAAACGTTGGTTTAAACGCACATTACTTTTTATAACAAATTGTTTTTACATAAGAAAAAATATATAAAAATTACTATTTTTTATCTAAATGAGCAAATTTTATAGTTTTTTTGCCTTACATACCCTAAAAGTCATGGCTATTTTTGCTTGCAAAAATATAAGCCATCTTCAATATTTTTAAAAACAAAGTCATATCTCACTATTGTCATTCACTTAGAGTACGATATTAGTGGTGTGTGAGGCAAAATAATCTGTTGATGATGTTTGTTATATTATTGTTGAACACAAATTAAATAATTATTGAATTTTATCTTATGGCGGTAAAGTTTATTAATTTCCTCGCTAATCTAATTATCCTCCAACTAAGAAAAACATTTTTCTCAAAATTACCCTATTAGGCAGAATTTACGCTAAATATAAGTATTTCTTTTTGATTGGGCTAACACATTTTTTAGATATTTACTAAATATTAAAAATATGATAATATAAAGTATATATTAATGAAAGTAGGGGTTGAAATTATGTGTGGCTTGAATAAAAATTTAAAAACGAGACAAGGTGTGAAAGTGGCAGAAATCTACACACACACACACACACACACACACACACACACACACACACACACATTTAAACCTTGCTAAGCATAATATAAACGAGATCAACCAAACACCCAAAGGGATAATGACTCTTTGGGTGTTTTTGTGTGCGAAGGATATGTCAAATTAGGAGCATGATTCAAAGATGTTTTTTTAATTTTATTAATAAGTGGTAATAATTTTATAAAATAAAGGAGAAATACTATGAGCTACATAACTTTACCTGATGGAACAGATGCCGCCGATTTTGATTCATTATATGGCAGAGAATGGAAATTTATTTATGCTTTAGAAGATAAGATTAAAGCCAATACCAATGCCGGTAAACCTCCTTTTGATGGCATTGATTTTCCTGAAACCTGCAAATCAATAGATGCCAATACACTAAATTTTTTAGCAAAAGCCCTAAATAAAAGCGAAACATTTGTGTCTGCTATGAAAACAGCATGTGCGAGCAAAAATGCCCAAAAAAATGTTTTTAATTTTATTGGTAAATTAGATTTTACAGAAGTACTTAAAGACGAAAAAAACGAAGCTAACATTCTTAAGATAATACATAATAATATCCGTCATGGAGACAACAAAAATTTAACAGCCTCAACAGCAACATGGGCTATGGCTTATGCAGCAACCAATGAATTAATAGGCAATTATGATGAAATGGGGGATGAAACACATCCTTATTATAAAATAACCCAATTTGACGAAAATAAAGAAAAACTGGAATATGGTAGTCCTAAAGCATTAACAATTATAGCTGAAAAAAGTAGTACACAAAATATTGCCTTAATAAAGGACGTATTAAAAAGATCAGACTTATCCGAACTGGATGATGGTACAAAAAGCAAACTTGAGAAAATGATACAATATTCTTGGAATGATAAAAGACAAGAAGAAAAATTTAATCTATTTCTCGAAAGTTCTCCAGTAACCAATTTATCTGAAAAAGCTTTCTTAAAAAGAAAAAATATCACCTTAGAAGATGTGCAAACTTATTACGATAAAAACAATTGGAATAAACTATCGCCAACCAACCTACTTAATAAGCTGGATTATGCAAAAGAAAATAACAAGATAGAAAATTTTACAGAATCAATGAATAAAATAAGAGGAGAATTGGCTGTAAAATATATAATGGAAACAGAACAGGTCGATCACAATATTGTTAACAAATTCAGCAAGGATATTTGTCAAGGCTTTAAGGACAATCCCGAAGCACTAAAAAAGCTTGGAGTTGAAATTCCTTATTCAGTTATAGACACACTAAAAAAAGACGAACATTTTAAAAATGACATTCAATTTATAGACGGCGCTAAAAACGTTTCTATTGCCTTTACGTATAAAGATCATTATGAAAAAAGTATAGATTTACTAAACCAAGTAGCCGAGAAAGGATTTTCTGCCGGTTATGGTGCCGAAATGATTGTGCTTAAGGCGGGAAAAGTATTGGAAGAAAAGCGTTCAAAATATGAACTGGCAAAAAAAAATCTTCAAACAGTATTAAAAAAACGTGAAGAATATAATCAAGCCAAAGAACGCTTTGATATACTTGATAAGGTGAAACAAGATATTGGAACGTATTTGTATAAAGATGAAAAAATTTTTCAACAACTCGACCCCAGCCTTAACAAAGAGGAAATATTAAAAATGGCCATAGATAAAGCCAAAGGAAAAGATGTAAAAAAAATGGAATGTACCGACAAACCTACAAAAGGCTTAAAGAGATTGTTTATGAGTAAAGCTAAAAAAGAAAAAGAACAAAAAGATATAAAAGCTAAAGAAGAGGCATATAGTGCAATTAATCGGTTTGTAGAGGATATGGGTAATAAATGGAAAGATACTAAAACTGTTAATTTGCTGGACGGATGTTCCATAGACACTGTGAATAAACAATGGAGTGAAGATTATGAATATATAGAATATAATCGTAGTACAGTAGAACATTCAAAATGGACAGAAAAAGATGCTAGAAAGCTTGTAGAAGAATTCGAAAAAATGGAAACAGCTCAAAAATCTGCTCAAACTAAATTAGACTATCAAGTTACTATCGCAAAAACAGCACGTGAAACTTCCGGCGTTAAAGATATTGAAACCAAAACCGGTTTTGATGCAATGGAGGTCAAAGCTCAATTAAGGGCCGAAAATCCCAATATGTCTGTTCGTGATCTGTATGCCTCAATGAAAGAAATTAGAGACAAAGGTGAATATTCCGCTGAAATTAAGGTAAAAGCCCCCAAAGATGACAAAGTTAAAAATGATATCAATAAACTTTCCATCTTAAGAGGAACCAAAGCGCAAGAAGCCAAACCAGTCAAACAAACTTCTTTGTCGCCTCAAATGATGCAAAACAGATTATCTAACACTAAAAAATAAAATTCTTTACAACAAAACAAACCCCTATCATGACGATAGGGGTTTACATAAGAAATAATAATATCTTGTTATTCCAAGATAAAAATACAATATTTTTATTTTGGAAATTATATAACGTTTCTATTTTGGAGTAACATGTATATAAAAAATGCTTGCAATATGCAAATATTGTGTTATACAGAAACGACTCAATTAAAGGATTGTTTGCTTTTAGTTGAGGTCGTCGTTTATTTTTAACAATTTTTCGTGGGAGGCCAGCCATTGGTTCGTACCACGAAACCTAACAAAAAGGTAATGAAAATGGCTAAGTCTAAGAAAAAAATTTTAGGTTTAATCAAGCTTCAGATTCCTGCAGGTAAGGCTAATCCATCTCCTCCAGTTGGTCCTGCTTTGGGTCAAAAAGGCTTGAATATTATGGAATTTTGTAAAGCTTTCAATGCTGCTACTCAAAAATTGGAACCAGGTATTCCTGTTCCTGTTGTTATTACAGCTTTTGAAGATAAGTCTTTTACATTTGTAACAAAGCTTCCTCCAGTTGCTTATTATTTGAAAAAGGCTGCAGGGATTAGTTCTGCTTCTAAAGAACCAGGTAAAGTTGTTGCTGGTCAAATTACAATGGCTCAAGTTAAAGAAATAGCTGAAGCTAAATTGCCAGATTTGAACTGTTCCACAGTTGAATCTGCAATGAATATGGTTAAAGGTCAGGCTGTTTCTATGGGTATTAAAGTTGTGGAGTAAGCAGATGGGTAAAAGAATTGTAAATGCTTATAAAAATCTTGATAAGGATCAAGTTTATTCTTTGAAAGATGCTGTTAAAATCGTTAAAGAAAATGCCAAAGCAAAATTTGACGAAACTATTGATATAGCTATCAACCTTGGTGTTGATCCAAAATATGCAGACCAAATGGTTCGCGGTGTTTGTGCTTTGCCACATGGTACTGGTAAAACAGTTAGAGTTGCTGTTTTGGCACAAGGTGAAAAGGCTGATCAAGCAAAAGCTGCTGGTGCAGATGTTGTTGGCGCTGAAAACTTGATTGATTCAATCTTGGCAGGAAAAATAGACTTTGATCGTATGATTGCTACACCTGATATGATGGGTATGGCTGGTAAAGTTGCTCGTGTATTAGGACCAAAAGGTTTGATGCCAAACCCAAAACTTGGTACTGTTACTGCTGATGTTGAAGCTGCTGTTAAAAAAGCCAAAGCTGGCGAAGTTCAATACCGTGTTGAAAAGAACGGTATCGTTCATGCTGGTATTGGTAAGGCAAGTTTCTCTGAAGAGCAAATCTATGAAAATGGAAAAGCTTTTATTGAAGCTATTATCAAAGCTAAACCTGCAGGAGCTAAAGGTACTTATATGAAGAAAGTATCTTTGAGCTCAACTATGGGTGTTGGTGTCAAGGTTGATGCATCTGCTCTTTAATGGGGGATGTAAGGAAACATCTTCACACTTGTAATTTTCTTGCTTATGTACGTTTTGTTCGTACAAGGCACTCGAAAATAACTTTGTAGCAAAATGTTTTCATCCACCCGAAGAAAAAAAGACTGTTTTAAAAAAACAGTCTTTTTTTAGCTTTAAATATTTTAAAAATTTAAATTCTTTTGTTCAATATATTTACAGAGAGATGTACAATCAGTTTTTAAAATTTCTTCTGTAAGCAAAAATACTCCTCTTGCGAGGATTGTTTTTTTGTCGGTAAATTCTAACAAACCTCTTGCAATCATTAAACTATGCGTTTATTCTTATAAACTAGCAAATAAGATAGCTGGACAGTCGCGCTATAGCTTTATGCCTATAGTGAGGAAAGTCCGAGCATCAAGGGAACATGGTACCAGATAACGTCTGGCTGGGGAAACCCAAGGGAAAGTGCCACAGAAATATACCGCCAACTTTTTAGTTTGGTAAGGATGAAAAGGCGAGGTAAGAGCTCACCGCAGCGGTGGTAACATCGCTGGTCCAGGTAAACCCTACCTGATGCAAGACCAAGTTAGGAGCATCTAGGTGTTATTTTAACAAACCAGATGACATGGGGCGTTCTCTCTCCACTCCAGAGGTGGGTCGCAACGAGCTAATTGGTGACAATTAGCCAAGATGAATGGCTGTCGGTTTGGTTTCCAAACTACAAAACTCGGCTTATAAGCTGTCTTATTTGCTTGTTATAATGGGTAGAAAAAGGCATACAATGCAGCAAACTATTGCAAATGAAATAATAATTAATGGGGTAGGGCTTCATTCAGGAGTTACCTCAAAACTTGTTCTCAAACCTGCTGCTGAAAATCATGGTATTGTTTTTAAACGTACAGATATTAATGATTTTATTCCCCTAAAAGCACTTTACTCTAATGTTGTAGATACACAAAATTGCACATGTTTGGGAGATAAAAAAGGTAATACAATTTCAACTATTGAACATTTAATGGCAGCTCTATTTGTTATGCAGATTGACAATATACTTGTTGAAATAGATTCTCCTGAAATGCCAATTTTAGACGGAGCAGCAACAATATTTTGGCAAAAATTGCAACAAACAGGCACAAAAAAACAAAATGCTCCTCGTAAATACATCAAAATATTGCAACAAGTTAAATTTGCCGATGATAAAGGAAATAAAGTATCACTAGAACCAGCTGACGAGTTTCAAATTAATTTTACAATAGAATTTCCTTCAAAAATAGTTGGTCATCAAGAATTTTGTAATTCAATTACTGAAGACATCTTTGCTAAAGAAATAGCTCCTTGCCGAACTTTTTGTGAAAAATATCAAATAGATTATTTACGTTCTATTGGTCTTATCAAGGGCGGAAGTCTAGATAATGCAGTTGTACTAGATGGTGAAAACATCTTAAATACCGAAGGTTTTAGAGTTAAAAATGAATGTGTAAATCACAAAGTTTTAGATGCAATAGGGGATATGTACACCGCAGGCTTTTCTATAATTGGTAAGCTAAATGCTTACAAAACAGGTCATTATCATAATAATCAGCTATTAAAAATATTATTTGCTGATAACACAAATTATCAAATAATACAAAAGGATAAATAAAATGAAAAAAATTGTTTTGAGTTTATTACTTTTTACAGCCGCTTGCGCTTCGACCTCGACCGAAGTTACAAATCCAACAGCCGAAGATTTATATAATCAAGGATATGCTGAGATGGATCAAACCGCTTGGGCTAAAGCTGCAGCCACATTTGAAAAAGTTGAACTAGAGCATCCTTACTCAAAATGGGCAACCAAAGCAAAACTTATGGCAGCCTATTCGTATTATAAAAACGAAAAATATGACGATGCTATTCTAACTCTTGACAGATTTATCCGTTATCACCCAGGGAACAAAGATATTGCTTATGCCTATTATATGAAAGGCATGTGCTATTACGACCAAATTGTTGGCGCAGAAAAAGATCAAGACAATACAGCCAAAGCCGAAGAAGCCTTCAATCAAGTTATTGTTCGCTTTCCTAATTCAGAATATGCCAAAGATGCTCAAGGCAAAATGGCTCTTATTCGCGACCATCTAGCAGGACAAGAAATGGACGTTGGCCGCTATTATCTAAACCAAAAAAACTATCTTTCAGCATTAAATAGGTTTTCTGCTGTAGTTGAAAATTATCAAACAACTCCACAAATTGAAGAAGCTCTTTATCGACAAATAGAAATTTATGTTATTTTGGGGCTTAATAAAGAAGCTAGCAATGTACTAAAGGTTTTGGGACATAACTATCCTGATAGCAAGTGGTATAAAATGGCTCTAGCACTAAAGGAATAACCTAATTTATGTTACGCTCGCTTAATATATCTAATGTTGTGTTGATAGAACAGCTTGATATTGATTTCAAAGCTGGGTTTGGTGTTCTTACAGGTGAAACAGGTGCAGGAAAGTCTATTTTGCTAGACTCATTAGGGCTTGTTCTAGGTAAACGAGCAGAAACCTCTCTCATTCGTAAAGGATGTGAAAAACTTTCAGTTACCGCAGTTTTTGATAATATTGACAATACTGAATTTCAAAAACTTTTAACTGACAATGATTTAGATATCGAATCAGAAATTATGATAAAGCGTACACTTTCAACATCTGGTTCTGGTAAAATATTTTTTAATGATCAGCCCATATCAGCTAAACTATTAAAAGAAATAGGTAAATATCTAGTTGAAATACATGGGCAATTTGATAATCAAGGCTTATTAAATCCTGCAAATCATTTATCAATTTTAGATAACTTTGGTGGTTATAAAAGTCTGTTAGACAATTGTCAAACAGCTTATACTGCATATAAAGAAGCTACAACAAAACGCATAAGTGCCGAAAATAATATAGCTAAAGCTAAAGAAGATGAAGATAATTTGCGCCATTGGATTAACGAGCTTGAACAGCTATCACCCCGTATTGGTGAAATTGAAGAACTTCAAATTAGGCGACAAGAATTAATGCATGCCGAAAAAATTATAGAAAATCTAAACTATGCCTATTCTGCGTTAACTCAAGGCAAAGATGTTTCATCATCTTTGCGAGCAGCTCAAAATGGTATTGATAAAGCAAATAGTTATGTTGATGGTAAATACGACGAAATTTATTCAGCTCTTGACCGAGCTTTGATAGAAATAACAGATGTTGTCGAACAAATTGAGAGTGCATCATCAGATATTGCTCTTAATTCCAGCGAACAAGAAAGTATTGATAGTCGTATTTTTGCCTTAAAAGATATTGCTCGCAAACATAGCGTTTCTGTAGATGATTTAGCTGTAACACTTGAAAATTTCAAACAACAACTCTCATCAATTGAGATGGGCGAAGATGGACTCAATATTCTTCGTCAAGACGAACAAAACAAACGAATAAACTATATTGAAACGGCCAATAATCTACACAAAGCAAGGGTTGAAGCGGCTCAAAATCTTGATACTTTGGTTATGAACGAACTACCTCCGCTAAAAATGGAAAAAGCCAAATTTGTGACACTTATCAATAAAAAGGCAGAAAGTGAATGGTCTTCGCTTGGTTTCGATGACGTTTGTTTTACTGTAGCTACCAATCCAAATTCACCACAAGGACCAATTAACAAAATTGCTTCAGGTGGCGAATTAGCACGTTTTATGTTAGCACTAAAGGTTAATTTGGCATCTTCGTCAAATATTACAACCATGATTTTTGACGAGGTAGACACAGGTATTGGTGGAGCTGTAGCTCAAGCTGTTGGTGAAAGGTTATCTCGTCTTGGACAAGGTGTTCAAGTCTTAGTTGTTACTCATTCTCCTCAAGTTGCAGCTTTAGGGACTTACCACTTTAAAGTTGCCAAACACACTAAAAATGATATAACTTCAACCGTTGTTTATCCGTTATCAGCTACCGAAAGACAAGAAGAAATTGCCCGCATGCTTGCTGGTGAAACAATTTCTGACGAAGCTCGAGCAGCTGCTCTAAAATTAATGAAATAAAAAAGGAATAAAAATATGAAAACTCGCACTCGTTTTGCTCCAAGTCCAACAGGATATATGCATATTGGCAATTTGCGCACAGCTCTTTATGAGTATTTGATTGCTAAAGCCCAAGGTGGAGATTTCTTATTGCGCATTGAAGATACAGACCAAAAGCGCTATGTCGAAGGTGCAACAGATATAATATATAACACCTTAAAAATGGTTGGGATGAATTGGGACGAAGGTCCAGATATTGGTGGCGATTTTGGTCCATATATTCAATCAGAACGCAAAGATATTTATGCGCCATATGCTCACAAACTAGTAGAATTAGGTGGTGCACATTATTGTTTTTGTAGTGAAAGAGAAAAACAATTTGATGAAGAGGGCAACGAAATAATTTGCAAATTAGAAGATCCTTGCAAAAAAATTTCGTTAGAAGAAGCTAAAAAACGCATAGCTAATGGCGAACCTTTTGTTATACGCCAAACTATAAATCAAACGGGAAAATCAAAATACGAAGACAAGGTTTATGGTACAATTGAAATAGATTATGATGAGCTTGACGAAGGCGTATTGCTCAAATCAGATGGTTTTCCAACCTATAATTTTGCCAATGTTATAGATGATCATTTAATGGGAATCACTCATGTAGTTCGTGGTAGCGAATATTTACCATCAACACCAAAATACAATCTTATGTACGATACATTTGGTTTTAAACGTCCTATTTATGTTCATCTTCCTCCAGTTATGAAAGACGCACAACACAAGCTCTCCAAACGCAATGGCGATGCATCTTTTCAAGATTTGTTAGCAAAAGGATATCTACCAGAAGCCATTATTAACTATATTGCCCTTTTGGGGTGGAACCCTGGAACTGAAGAAGAAATTTTTTCTATAAAAGATTTAGAAAAAATATTTTCTGTAGAACGCCTAAACAAATCACCAGCAATTTTCGATATAGTAAAATTAACATGGATGAATGGTGTTTATATACGCAATTTAAGTGAAGAAGATTTTTATAAATATGCTGAATCATATTTTGCTGAATTGCCATCAAACATCGATAAAAAAGCTCTGGCAAAAGCTTTGCAGCCACGTATCGAAACATTTGCTCAAATTGCCGACCAAATTGCATTTGTTAAAGAACTTCCAGACTATTCGATTGAGTTATTTATTAATAAAAAGATGAAAACAGATGCCGAAGTTGCTAAAAAAGCTCTACCGTTGATAAAAGATGTATTGCAAAAACAAACTGAATGGAACAACGATGCTTTGTTTACAAGCTTAAAATATCTAGCTGAAACAAACGAGATGAAGAACGGTCAAATTTTATATCCTGCTCGTATAGCTTTTTCAGGTCTTGAAACAACACCAGGAGGTGCAACAGAATTAGCTGTAGTTTTAGGCAAAGAAGAATGTCTAAAACGAATTGACACCGCAATTAAAAAACTTGCATAAAAACTAAAAAAACTTCTAACCTATCTTTCTAAAATTTTAGAAAGATAGGTTAGAATATAAATACCTTTAATACTGTATCGCACAACGGACAGCTTTTGTATCATCTAAACCGGGAGTAACAATTATCATATAATGATAACTATCATAATTTTCATTATATTGACAGCCACACACTATGTACGAGCTATAATCACCTACCGATTCATCTATAGTAGATGTCCACAAACAATGATTAGCATCTTCCTCTTCCGCTATTATATTCCCTCCAATTTTACGCATTGTATTATCTATCGTTTCTTTTTTATTACATAAGTCAAGCATTTCTTTTACACTTGGTATAAACCATTTTCCTGCTGACAAATTTTCATCTTTTATTTTTCCATATTTATGATAATTATAACAATACTCTACAGCATACATTTCATCTTCACTTTCATTATATGAAGACTGTGATTCTGCTAGTTTTGTTGTGCTATTTAAACCAGATAATATATTCATCTTCAAGAAATCTCTCTCATCATCTGGATATTGATATTGAGGTAAAACATCAACAAATTCTTTGCTAAAAGGAATATAAAGGTCACCACCATTTTGATTATATCCGTCTACCAACCCAATAGCCAACCTATTTTCAGTATCAAATACTACAGCTATTGGTTCAACTCCTGATGCTATTTTATCTAGGGTATCATAACAATTTAAATCGCTATACAATATATCTCCTACAGCATCACAACCTTCTCCTGTTGTTTGAGGTTTGTTTGCTCCTGTATCGTCTACTGAACTTTCGCCTCCACAAAATACTTTATCTGTATCAAAAGGACATTTAAGCATATTTTTTCCAGCACAATCTGTGGCTGTTTGTAAATAACCTAGATCTGCACAAGTTGGTTGTTTTGTACAATCAAATTCAGCATAAGCTGAAGAAGCTACAATTAAACTAGTACCTAAAAGCAAATATTTTTTCATAACCTTATCTCCTTTATATTTTAATTTATAAACCTCATCCCAAAACGCTACAAAAGCCTTAGAAAC
>JAZSQL010000004.1:0-52471 GCA_045537965.1 Alphaproteobacteria bacterium | reverse complement strand
GAAAAAATATATAAAAATTACTGTTTTTTATCTAAATGAGCAAATTTTATAGTTTTTTTGCCTTACATACCCTAAAAATCATGGCTATTTTTGCTTGCAAAAATATAAGCCATCTTCAATATTTTTAAAAACAAAGAAAATCGCTAATCCTCGTCGTTCCTCCTCAAAATGATGAATTTATTAAGGCACTTGTTACACTTGCTCAAACTGTGACTATGCTAGGAAAATTCTTTGGCTAAAAATAATTGATAGGTTTAATGAAAAATATCAAAAAGGAAAAGAATTAAACTATTTAAAACAATAAAGAAGGGGCTCACTTATAACCAGAGAAAAACTCCTGCATGAAAATGCTTAATAAGGGATATATCTTTCTCTTATGAATATTTCTGTAATACTAAAATTTATAAAAATTAACATAATTAGTAAATTAGCAAAAGAGTTGCAAATTAGCTTAGTTTTAGATAGAATTTATCCCTCACAACATTAAAATTGTGAGGGAACAATGCAATTTTCTATTTTTTCAAATAACCAACTGGAAAGGCAATTTTTTATACGCCACCAACCATAGTACTGGTGACGCGTTTATTAAGCATCAAAAATTTATACACACCAGTTTACGTGTATTTAGTATATTTATGTTGTTGCTTTGCTTACTTACATTGCCAATGTTACGTTTGGGCTACTTTCCGATATTTGCAATAGCTGTAGCCATAATATCATTAGTTTTAGCAATATTTTGTCTTTTTGCAAAACGATATTGCCAAAGATTAGAAATGAAATTCATGGGCAAAATATGCATAATCTACCGCAAATAAAAGACAATCTCTTACAAAAAAACTCTGATAAAAAACCAGAGTTTTTTCTTTTAATTTACTATTGCATCTAGAGATATTTTTACCTACATATATATCAACTACAACAATTAAGGATTTTTATAGCAATGACTACAATCTTATGTATCCGCAAAAATAACAAAGTTGTAATGGCTGGAGACGGTCAAGCAACTCTTGGCGAAGCTGTTGTTTTTAAATCTCACTCAATTAAAGTTCGCCGCATAGGTAATGGCAAAATAATTGCAGGCTTTGCTGGAGCCGCTGCGGATGGGATAACCCTAATCGAAAGATTGGAAGCTAAACTAGAAAAACATGCTAATCAATTAAAACGTGCCGCTGTCGAACTAGCCAAAGACTGGCGCATGGATAAATACCTTCGTCAACTACAAGCATTTATGATCGTTGCGGACAAAGACACATCTCTAGTAATTTCAGGCACTGGCGAAGTTATGGAACCTGATGATGGCATTATTGGCATAGGATCTGGTGGAAACTATGCTATGGCTGCAGCTAAAGCTCTTTATGATATAAAAGATCTATCTTTAGAAAATATAGCTCAAAAAGCTATGAAAATCGCTGGCGATATTGATATCTACACTAATCACAATGTTATTATGGAAAGTATTGAAAATGACTAATTTTAGCCCTCGTGAAATTGTATCAGAACTCGACAAATTTATTATTGGTCAAGAAGATGCTAAAAAAGCTGTCGCTGTAGCTTTACGCAATCGTTGGCGCCGTATGCAACTTCCAGACAAACTAAAAGAAGAAATTGTACCTAAAAACATTCTAATGATTGGTCCAACTGGTGTTGGTAAAACAGAAATATCTCGTCGTCTTGCCAAACTAGCTAAAGCACCTTTTATCAAAGTTGAAGCTACAAAATTTACCGAAATAGGCTATGTTGGACGAGATGTTGAAAGCATTATCCGTGATTTGCTCGAAATATCAATTGTACAAACACGCAAAAATTTGCGTAAAAGTGTTAGTGCTAAAGCTGAATCCTCTGCCGAAAAACGTCTGATTGATGCTCTTGTTGGAACTTCAGCTAGCGAAGAAACTAAAAACAAATTCTTAAATATGTTACGCGAACACCAAATCGATGATCGTGAAGTAGAAATATCTTTACTTGATAACTCTAATTCTTCCATGCCAACTTTTGATATACCTGGAATGCCAGGAGCTTCCATGGGAATGATAAGTTTAGGCGACCTACTTGGTGGATCACCTCAAAAATTTAAAACCCGCAAGCTCAAAGTATCAGAAGCTTTCAAAGCATTAATTGATGAAGAATGTGACAAACTTCTAGATAATGATGCTATTACCGAAACAGCTATAAAATCTGTTGAAAACGATGGTATCGTATTCATTGATGAAATTGATAAAATTACTGGTAAATCAGAAGGAACTAGAGGTGATGTATCTCGTGAGGGTGTCCAAAGAGATTTATTACCACTAATTGAAGGAACAACCGTTACAACTAAATATGGTATGGTAAAAACAGACCACATCTTGTTTATCTGTTCTGGTGCATTTCATCTAGCCAAACCATCTGATATGTTGCCAGAACTTCAAGGACGCCTCCCCATAAGAGTAGAGTTAAAAGCATTAACCCATAATGATTTTGTTCGTATTCTAACTGAACCAGAAGCAAACTTAATAGAACAATATATAGCTCTTCTTGGTACTGAAAACTTTAAATTAGATTTTGAAACCGAAGCAATTGAAAAAATTGCAGATATTGCTGTGGCAATTAATGAAAATGTAGAAAATATCGGAGCAAGACGTCTACATACAGTTTTAGAAATTTTGCTTGAAGATATCAGCTTTCATGCTTCAGATAAAGGAGGACAAAGTCTAACAATAACTGCGTCTATGGTTGAAGAAAAGTTAAGTCAATATACTGTTCAATCAGACCTATCAAAATTTATTCTATAATGAATAATAATGAATTAAGCATATATATCCATTGGCCTTTTTGCAAAAGTAAATGCCCTTATTGTGATTTTTTTTCGCGTGTTAAGAAAAATATTGACCAAGATGAAATCATCAAGGGCTATTTACAACAACTAGAGATATATGCCGATAAACTAAAAAACCGCAATATCATATCTGTATTCTTTGGAGGAGGAACCCCTTCATTAATAAGTCCAAAGAATATAGAATTAATTTTGCAAAAAATAGATAAATTATGGTCTTTGACACCTTCGTGCGAAATATCTCTTGAAGCAAACCCTAATACTCAAACCCCTACTCTTTTTGCTGACTTATCTTTAGCTGGAATCAATCGTTTATCTTTAGGAGTTCAATCTCTTGATGATAAACAACTAAAATTCTTAGGTCGTACTCATAATAGCAAACAGGCTTTATCTGCTATAGATGATGTATTAAAAAACTTCAAAAATCATTCCATTGATTTAATATATGCACTACCAGAGCAAGAACTAGAAAATTGGCTTTCGCAATTATCAAAAATATCTTCTTTAGGAATGAAACATATTTCCTTATACCAACTAACTATTGAAGAAAATACTTTATTTTATCAAAAAGGCATTAAAGCTCTTGATGAAGAAAAAGCGGCCCAACTATATCTTATAACCGAAGACTTTTTAAATAGTCAAAAATATCATAAATATGAAGTATCTAACTATGCCAAAACAAATTTTGAATCTATTCATAACCAAACCTACTGGAAGGGACTTGACTATATAGGTATTGGTGAAACAGCTCATGGAAGGTTAAAGTTAGATAACAAATTTTATGCAATAACTAATCCTTTACAATTTGAAGAAATATCAGCTTCTGAAAAAGCCGAAGAACTTATAATCATGGGACTTCGTCTAAAAGAAGGAATTAACAAAAATATCTTTAAGCAAATCTGCGGATTAAACTTTGATAATAGTATCAATCAATCATTTAAAAATGATATGATAGAACAAAAGCTTTTAGTTGAAACTTCAACTAACCTTAAAGCAACCAAACAAGGATTTTTATTATTAAATTACCTTATTGAAGGATTATGTAATTAATCTACAATATTAAAATTTCCATTAACTAATAACATTATTAATATTAGAAAAAATAACATTGCAAAACCCGCTTTTTCAGTAAAACCTCCGCTTGCTTTACTGTTACGTGTAAGTAAATATACAAATATCGGAGCAGTCAAAAGCAATGCAACTACGTAGCCAGGATTTGGCGACAATCTCATAGCCATTGTCTTAGCAGCAATCAATGCCGCAGAAAAACCAACAATAAAAATTCCTGTTGCCACAACCTCTTTTGCAAAAATCATTCTCATAGCTAAAGCAACATTAAATTGCTTTTGTTTCAAGAGTAAAAAACAGTTATAAATTCCAGATATAAACGTAGATACTACCAAATAATATAAAATATTATCCCAAACATCTTGCCCCATCATTGCAATTTCTTTAGTTGCAACACTCATACCTGCTAACGATAAAATAGCTGGTATCATATAAAAAAATGCATCTCTCGTTATTTTACTTTTCATTACATACCAATAACAAACACAAAAACCAAACAAAGCTAAAAGCAATGTTATAAAAACACTTTCATTATACAACAACTTAACAAAAAGCTTAGGAGTCAATCCCCACCATATAGCTGTTGTAACCAAAACACTCAACACTAATAAGCGAGATGTAACCCCCGCTCCATAACGAGCAGAAGCAAAAAATATATGCGAATCATAAACACCTATAAGTATTCCTTGAATAATTAACAAACTCCAATTACGCCAATCAGTTTGTAATGGAACGACAAATAAAAAAGGAAAAAATATAAGAGCAATACCAAAACCTCGCCAAACCCCAAGCACATAACCATTAAATTTATGCTTTTGATTCACAAGCGTATAAAGTGCCATAAAAAAACCATATATCAACCCATTAATAACCCAAAGCATATAAAATCTCCTTTAGTAAAAACAAATATATGCTTTGCGATAAAATTTTAAAGGTACAACTGTGTTTTATAAAAAATCATTACATATTCTTTTTATAAAGAGCTTTTCTATCTTTACGAGATTTTGACCACAAATTACCCCACCCATTAATTGGTTGAATTTTATATAAAGATTCAAAATTAAAATTACGATTAAAAAATATTGATGTTGTCTTAGTATAGCTATTCATCGGACAAAAACCATAAAAATCAACTTGCAATAAATTTGCTTTTTTCAAAAAATCAACCGCTTTTACATATTCTTCTGATGTATTAATTCTATCGCTATCATCAAGAATTATCATTCCACCATCAGCCAATGATTTCACAGCTACTTCCGCACATTGCCACCTTCTTTTACCATCTACCACAATCACATCATATTCATTTTTATCTTCAAAAATAGCATTTTCATATATTTCACCTTCATCTCGCCATCTTATATCCAAATTAAGCTCTTTAAATTCACTTTTCCACTTATCAAACCATTTAAGATTATCTTCAATAGATATAACTTTTTTTGCTCTTCTAGCCCAAAACAAAGATGAATAGCCACAACCAAATTCAAAAATTTCTTTATCGCTATAATCAAACTGACTTAAATATTCAATCGCTGGATATGTATACCATGGAATTGGATTATTATCTTTATCTAAACATACTTTTTCATCAATCGAACGCTCTACACCAAATTCTTCACGCCACATATCAATAAAAATCTTAAACTTTTCGCTATACATTTCTGCTCCCAAACTAATATTGAAATATAAATTAATAGCCATATATCATAAAAGTATTCAAAAATAAACAGGAGATTTAATCATGAATAGTTGGATTCGTACAACAGCACTTGTACTAACAATCATCGGCGGCATTAACTGGGGGTTGGTTGGCTTCTTTGGTTTTGACCTTGTTGCCTATATTTTCGGCCCAATGAGTATCCTAAGCCGTTTAGTATATGCTTTGGTAGGCTTATCTGCCATCACAATGGCATTTGCTCCAGCTTGCTCTTTGCGCGAAACTGTTAAACACCGTATGAACTAATCATAATTAAAGGCTCCACAAACAACGGAGCCTTTTCTTTTTTAATCACCAACAATTTCTTCTGCTTTTCTTTTTACTTCCCACGGTTTATCAACATTTTCAAAAACCAACCTTCCTACACCAACACCACCAAAACAAACATTACCATAACCTAAAATTCGTCCCAATACGGTTTGTTCTACTTCAATACCTTCAATCTTCAAATTTTTTATTTCATCACTATCAATACTTATAATACCTTTTCGTACAACAATACGTTTGTTTGTTACAGCCATTTCTCTAGTCCACAATTTTAAAAATTCATAAATTCCCCAACCTGCAGAAAAAACAACCAACCAAAAAAAGTCACTCTTATTATAACTTCCTGGAGTAATATAGTAAATCCACAACAATAATGACACAAATAGGATCCCAATTGCATATAAATAATTAATCCAATGAAGTCTTACCCATAGTTCTATTTTTTCATCACTCTGTAATGTTCCTTTAACATATGACATTTATTCTTCCTCCATATCTAAAACTTTTATTGCTATATCATAATCAAATCCAGCTCTTACCAATATCGCCAAATCTTTACTTCTACGTTCTTTACGAATATCAATACTCTGACAATAGGGTCCAATTTTTTTCTTACGAGCCAACTTTAATGCAGATTCTAATGGATCAAATTCTTGCTCACTCAATAAATTATCTACCAAATGTTCATCTATTCCTTTTTCTTTTAATTTTCCTGAGATATAACGAGGTGACTTTCCTGCCGCCAAATAAGCTCTAATTTTCATTTCGGCAAATCGTTCATCATCAACATATTTTAATTCAACAAAGTTTGCTAACAAATTATCTAACCAAATATACGCTTCATGCCTATCAAAATTTTTATCATAATAAGCATAAGCATCGATTCGTTTTTTTAATACATTACGCAAATTTGCTTCAGATGTCTCAAATCGCTTTAAATAATACAAAGCAATATTCTTAAGCCGTTGCTGTGTCATCTTTCTTGGAATTTTTTTAACGCATTCTTTTTTATTTTCTGACAACACTTGAAAAATCTCTCTTTTTAGATTATAGGATAAATAAAGTTTAGAATAGTATACTAAGGAATTTATATAATGCCCAACAAAAATTTTGATAACTGTGTATCTTTTTTTATTGATAATGGTGCTTTTCAAGGACGTTTAATAAGATTAAATGAGGTTCTTAACACTATAATCAATAAACATTCTTATCCTCTTCCTGTATCTGGAGTTGTTGCAGAATGTACTGTTCTTGCAGCAATGCTAGCTAGCACCTTAAAATATGACGGTCTTTTCACACTCCAAACTCAAAGTAATGGTCCTGTTCCCATGATTGTGGTAGATGTTACTTCCGAAGGAAAAATTAGAGCATGCTCACGCTTTGATGAAGAACGCCTCAATGCAGGACAAAAACTACGCAAAACACTAGGTGAAATAGAACCTTCCCCCCACCTAATGGGAGGTGGTCATCTAGCTTTTACTGTAGATCAAGGTAAAAACACTGATTTATATCAAGGTATTGTTGATCTTCAAGGCAAAACGTTAGCAGAATGTGCTTTACGTTATTTCAAGCAATCCGAACAAATTGAAACAGGATTAAAACTTTTCTTAAAAGCTCCTCATGGTGAAAGCCAATCTTGGCTTGCTGCTGGAATAATGCTTCAAAAAATGCCAACAAAAGGTGGAATAGAAATCGATGAAGAAGCAGCAAAAGAAGCTTGGAATGAGGCCAACATATTTATGGAAAGTTTATCAGAAGATGAGGTATTTAATTCTGAACTGTCATCTGAAGAAATATTGCACCGCCTATTTCACAACAACAATCTCAATGTTTCTCAAACCAAAGAATATTCTTTTGGTTGCCGTTGCAGCAAAGACAAACTCTTTGATACTCTAAGCACATTTTCTCAAGATGATATAAAATCTATGGTAGAAAATGGCAAAATTACAGCCACTTGCCATTTTTGTTCAGAATGCTATAATTTTGATGCTAGTGAATTGATAAAGCAATAGATTAACTAGTTTTTAATCTATTTAGTTTTACACTACAAACAGCTATGGATAACATGGCTGTTTGTTTTATTTAATATAGGCATAAAACGATGATACCAACAACAAAAATTTTATCAATTATAGGTTTAAGCTTTGCCCTTAGTGCGTGTGGTACGTTATTTGGTCATAATGAAGATATTCCACGTTATAGCGAGCCTCGTTTTCAAACAGAAAAACCTATTGAACTAAAAGTTAACAAAGTGGAAATTGTTTCTGAATTTACTCCAAGTTTTACCCGTCCAAATGTTGAACATTTATTCCCTATATCTATAGAAAAAACTGCTAAGTTATGGGCACAAGACCGCTTAAAAGCTAGCGATTTTTCTTCTTCTAAAATTGCCGAGGTAACAATAAAAGATGCATCAGTTACCGAAGAATTAGAAGAAGCAAGCCAGATATTCGAACGCGACAAAGTTAAATATTCAGCACGTTTAGTTGTTAATGTAAAGGTTTCTGATCCTAATAGTCTTGCTCAAGCATCAACAGAAGTAGAAGCTTGGCGTAGCCTAACAATACCTGCAGATACAGACATCGCTTCTAAAGAAGTTTATTGGAATGGTATGGTAGAAAAATTATTTGCTGATTTCAACGATAGAATGACTACAAATATTCATCAATACTTAAATGCATTCATCGTAAATCAAGAAATAGTTCCAACATATTACTAGTTTAAAATCCTAGATGCAGCTCCGTTCCGTGCCGACAAACTAAAAGTCGGCACTTTTATATTACGACTTTTTCCATCAGACTGAACCTTACAAGAGCCATAAAATACTGCATTTTTTGCCTGCAATGGAGCATAGGAAGTATATTCAAAATACTCTCCAGGATCTAATTCTGGCAATTCCCCCTTAAATCCTGTTGAACAATCATTAAACCGATTCCCTTTATCATCAGTAATATTCCAATCTTTACCAACTAAACGAATTCTTTTTGCTGTATTATTCTCAATGCATAGGTAATATCCCCACATATACCTATTTTCAGCCTCTTCATCAACTAAAACTGGACCAGCTGAAACTACGATTCCATCTGTTTGAAGTGTTACCAAATCGTCAGTTGCACTCACTTTTACATCACCTTCAACAAAAATTAACTTTATGTTAAGGATTATCATCACTCTACGATATCAAAGCAAGCGACAATAAACTTATCCCCAAAGTTATACGCAATAAAAAAAACGACCTTCAATAAGCAAGATCGTTTTTTCCATTCCGTTAAATCGATTCTATTTTGCTAAGACATCAAGAATTTTTTTAGTAGCATCTGCTGTCGAGATATTTTCAAAAACAGCGTATTCATTAGATAATCGGTCTAATGCTTGTTCATATATTTGCCTTTCGCTATAAGATTGCTCAGCCAAATTTTCATTACGATGCAAATCACGAATAACTTCTGCAATAGCAACAGGATCTCCAGAATTTATCTTATTCTCATATTCCTGAGCCCTTCTAGACCACATAACTTTCTTAACCTTAGCTTTACCTTTCAAAGTTGCTAAAGCATCACCAATAGTAGTCGCATTAGAAATTTTGCGCAAACCAGTAGTTTCAGCCTTAGCCATAGGAATACGAAGCGTCATTTTGTCTTTATCAAAATTAACAACAATCAACTCCAACTCTGTTCCAGCAATAGTCTGCTTAGTTACATCTGAAACCTTACCCACTCCATGAGCAGGATACACAACGTATTCTCCAGTAACATACGGATTATGTACAGCTATCTTTTTATTCATATTAACCTGCCTATTATTAAATCATTTAGGTTGTAATTTCCCACTGAGAGTGCTAACATAACATAAAATTGAGATTAAATCTAGTCTAAAAAAACACATTTTGTCAAAAAAATGCATTTTTAACTCAAAATTAAAAAACAACATCATATAATTATAGGCAATCTTAATATTTTGTACCATACAAATACTAAAGAGAAATACAATGGCTCATAAAGTTAAATTACTTCTAGTTTCAATACTTTTTTTAAGTAATTCGTCCTTTGCATCTGTAATACCAGAATATGCAACCAATACTTACACTGAACATAATTTGACTCGTTCTGAAAAAAAATGTATTGAAGAAGGATATAAAATTACATATGCCAATTGCTCCAACCAAACAGCCCCTTCTGGTCGTTGCCCATATCATGATGCTTATTATCGCAGTTGCTCTCAAGAACAGTGGTGTCGCAACAACAATTTTACTAAATTAGCTCAAGACTGTGAATTACCTACATACCCCGTTAAAATATGTGATAACAAATATCCCATGTATCGTATTTGTCAAAGCAATATTGAAAAAGCTTGTATTGAATCAGGATTCACCCACCAAACCAAATGTCAATTAACAGAAGTACGCTGCCCATATGACACAGAATATGGCAAATGCTGTGACAGTTGTCCCTCTTTTTCTAACACACTTGACAATATACCAGAAGGTTATATCGCTGATGGTCCTACATGCACTACATGCGAGGGAGTCATAAAAACCAATATCATTGAAGCTAAATGCGATGGTTTTATCGAATGTGAATTTGGTCCTTTATCTGAACAAACCCCTTTATGCCTTAAAGGAACTAAAACACTATACAGTGCTTGCAAAACAGCTGAAATGACGTGCAAAGAAAAAGGCTATTTATATAATTCTTGTTCTCCAACAGAAGATCCAGAACAATGTCCTGAATTCAATAAGTTGAATAAATGTCATCCAAATTGTTTTAAAGTTGCTCAAGAATTATTCCCAAATTCAGAAATTATAACTCAAAACGCCACAGACCCTAAAATAGACATATATAAAAATGACCTACGTTCTCTTTATGGCAAACTTTCTGGAGCTTGCGTATCTAGTGTTCGTCCTGAAATAACTCTAAATATTAACAACGAAAATCTTGCGTTATATTCTAACTTATTTGAAAAAAATATTAGTAATATAAACTTTATTTTAAATTTTGAAACAAACGCTGTATTACCTGCTAATGGGACATTCGAAAACGTTCGTATAAAAATTACAGGCAACGCTCCCGATTGTCCCCTTAAAGGTGATGAAATAAACGTAAAAGGAACATTCAGTTTAATTGGAGTTTCAAATATTTGCAGCAACATAAATATTGCTGATTCATCTAAATTTATAACTACAGGTAATGTTACAGGTAACGTTGTTGTTGGAAAAGATTCATCTCTAGGTATAAAAGGTAACCTTATGGGATCACTAAAAAGCAAATCTTACGCAGAAATAATAATAAAGGGCATTCTTAAATTTAAAGACAATGCCAACAATTCTGCAGATCATGAAAGTATTGTTTTTGGTTGCAATAGCCGTTCTAAAATATTAGGAGGCATCATTGCTGAAACAGCAAACGTTGTTGTGAAACAAAGAGCTCTTATTGATTTACCATATATAAAAATGATATCAACAAGCAATAATCCCGATTTACCTAATACTTTAAGTAGTATTCACCTTCAAAAATATTCTAAATTGTTAACAGTATATGATAATGCCGAATATCCTCTAATTGATAACAACGATATTAGCTGTGATGATAAATATCTCGTACATTTAGGTTCTGCTGTAGAAGCTCAAAATCAAGAGCTTTCTTTTGAACCTTCTCAACTATTAGAAGACAAATGGCAATGTCGTACTTTAACTCGCCAACAAACAGAATGTAACTAGTTATTTACATTTGGTGAATAAATAGTTTGTGGTTCTGCGGAATTATTCATAAGCATAAAATCCTGCTCAGGATATGACTGTATATCGTACACACGTCCATTTGCCTCTAATAAGGTATTTCTAAATTGTTTGCCTAATTCAGCATCTTCCTGTGGTAAATTAGCTGTTTGCTCAGAAGACACATTTATATTGTTGGATGATATATGTTCTTTATCATTAACTACATCTTCTTTTTGAGTATCATTTTGTCCTGACAATTGTTTGGCATTATCACTAACATTAGGCAATGGATTACCTAAAGGATTTTCTTCATTATTAGGCTGTTCTATCACAAATACATCTTTTCCACCATCAGGAGTATTAGCTGATCCATATACCTCTGTAGGTCCTACATCCTGAGCCAATACATAATTAAATCCTGTTATCATCAAACCAATTAAAAGAAATAGCAATTTTCTCATAAGACCTCCTATTATACTCAAGTTAATATTGATATAAGCCTTTGGATAGCATTAACAACCAAAATCTCAAAAAAATTTAATATTTATTAAGTAAAATTATGCTATAATGAATTCGTATAGGAGGAGATATATTATGAATGAGATAGGTGCAATTAGTTCTTATGCTCTAGCAATACAACAATTACAACTTAGCATAATAAAACAAAATGCTGAAACACAACAGCAAATTGTTGAACTCTTGTTAGATCCTAACAGAACAGCTCCTGTTTCTCCTGACAAAGGAACACAGATAGATTTAAATATCTAGAATATACTAATCATTGTAACAAATGACATTGATAAAATAAAAGCTACAAAATATTTAATAAAATTCCAAAACATCTTAGCTGTAGTGGCTCCCCAATCAACCGAAGCGCCACCTGATTTGTATACCTTAGCAAATAGAACAGTAAATAACACAGCCAGTATAGCAACTATAACATAGAATCTAAAATCAAAGAACAAATTTCTTATATCATCTGGCGACAAATTAACTATAGCCCAAGCTCCACTTATAACACCCAACAAAACCATTGGACTAAATATCAGCCCAGACGTAAATAAAGTTAACAAACCTTTTATCATAAATTATTCCAAACTTTTCGTGTCAAATAACGTGTAGAACTTCTCATTGGAAGCTCATTCCAAACACATTTTGTTGAACCTTCAGACTTTATATTACCTAAAACATCTATCTTATGACTGAACATAGATACCGCAGCCACACCTCTCGCCTGAACACGAGGTGATTTACTACGGCTCCAATCAAAAATAGCCTTCTCTATATTTTGACGCATTGCCCTTGTTCCTTTCTATTAGGAAATTAAAATATTACTAAGTAAGGGTATGGCAAAAAAGTAAACAAAGTATTAACATTGCTTACTCATCAACTCAATTTTATTCCACAATATCTGCCCATATTCTTTAACTAAACTTTCGTTATCACCACACACCCAAATTCTAATTTTAGGCTCTGTACCAGACGGATGAATTACTACTCTTCCGTGTCCACCAATTTTTGTGCTTAAATCGTCAATCAATTCCTTTAACTCTGCTTTAGATGCAATTTCTTTAACCTGAGCATTAGTTTGCACTTTAAAATTTTCAAAATATAAAAAATCATCATCAAACAACGGAAAAATTTCTGACGCCTTTTTCCCTATTTGTGCTAAACCTTGCAGCACTTTTAAAAACGTCATCATTGCATCACCAGATTTTGAATAATCTAAAAGAACAATATGTCCCGATTCTTCTCCACCTATAACACCGCCATTTTCTTTCAAAGCCTTAATAACTGAACGTTCACCAACACCTGTTGAAATATATTTCAATCCCAAAACCTGAGTAATATAACGTTCCAAAGCTGTATTAGAAAGTTTGGTCGAAGCAAAAGCACGATTCTTATTTTCACCACTTTCTTCCAAAAACTTTGCCAAAAAAGCCATTAACTGTTCACTTTTTATGAGCTGCCCTTTATCATCACCAACCTTAATTCTATCACCGTCACCATCAACAGCTATTCCCAAATCAGCATGATTAACTTTTATAGCTTCTAGCATTGCTTGCGGATGCTGCGAACCACAATCACGATTAATATTAAATCCATTAGGCTTAATACCTATCTCTATAACTTCAGCGCCCAAATTACGCAAAACATTTGGTAAAATATCTGAAAATACGCCATTTGCACAATCAGCAACAATCTTTAATCCATTCAATGAAGAATTTTTATCATACATATCATAGGCAACTTGCTTATATTTTTCTTTGATAGAAAAATTTTCTTCAACTTTACCTATTTTATTTTTATCAAAGATAAAATTATTTTGTTCTATCAACGATTCTAGTTTTTCTGTAACTTCATCAGCAAATTTGTCTCCATTATTTGCAATAAGTTTTATTCCATTATCATAATATGGATTATGAGATGCTGTAATCATAACAGCCATATCAACCTCAAGCTCCGAAACAAAAGTCGTAACAGCAGGTGTTGGAATAATCCCCAATCTAACCACATCAATACCCATAGCTGTAAATCCAGCCATTAAAGCGGCTTCTAACATATCACCAGAAACTCTTGTATCTTTTGCAATAGCAACTTTTCTTTTACTATTACAAACCACTTCCGCTGCAGCCATAGCAAGTTTTAATGCAAAATCTACGGTCATAGGAAATTCATTAGCAATTCCTCTAACTCCATCAGTTCCAAACCATTTATTCTTAGCCATAAAACACCTCATAAATCATAATAAATATGATCAATTCTAGCCACGAATCCCTCAAAATCCAAATAAAAATAGCCTTTTTCCCACAAAGATAAAATAAATATTGTACAATTATAAAATTTTTATATTGACAAGCTAGTTTGTTGACTATATAAACAACCCTGTTATGCCGACATAGCTCAGTTGGTAGAGCTACTGATTTGTAATCAGTGGGTCGGGAGTTCGAGTCTCTCTGTCGGCACCATTAAAACAAAAATGCACCCTTTGGGTGCTTTTTTTGTTTTAAATATTGTTGATTTCTACAATAAAATAGACTACCATATGCTCACTGTTTGGAATTATTAATTTTAAATATTATTAATCATGGAAACTTACATTGAAGGTCGTGTTATTTTAGGCTTTTTGTGCCTAATACACGTTTTTGCTATTTATGCATCTAAATGTCCTTGGGGACCTATTAAAAGCAAAGTTCTTAATAGTATTATTTTGATAGAACTTATTGCAGTAACAGTGTATATTATATACGATAATCTGCAGACACCACCACATGTTGGTTGGTTCTGGGCCATTATTGGTTACATTTTTGTTTATAGTTTGATTTTGGCAACGTGGTTTATGTATGGTTTTTTTACCTATCTTGATAAGGATAAAATCTATGAAATGACAATTACGCATCAGGTTCTTTTTATGAATAAGGATTATTTCAAAGGAACTATTGTTGTAAGAAAGCATGAAGTTGAGGTTTTATTGCCTTACTCTTCAGAATTACGACCATCCGCTGAAGCCCATATAAAACAAAATGTTAAGTTTGATAACGTTATTCAGGGAAACTTTGTAGTAAAACATGCACATGCATGACAAATTAAGCATTAATTATCAACTCCTCACAATTTTCTTGTTGTGAGGAGATTTCTTGTGTATTACACCTCGCAAATTTTCCTATATTTACAATATGCTACTTATTTAATTGCAAAATTATAAAAAATTGTTATTTCTGAAAAATCGAGATTATTTAGTCAAAAATGTTTTCATTAACCAAAAAACCGTTCCATTATCTGAAACGGTTTTTCTTACCTTACTGATCCAAAAACGAACGAAGCTTCCGTGATCTACTAGGATGTTTCAACTTACGCAAAGCCTTTGCCTCAATTTGACGAATACGTTCACGTGTAACGTTAAACTGCTGCCCAACTTCTTCCAAAGTATGATCCGTATTCATACCAATACCAAAACGCATTCTCAAAACACGCTCTTCTCGTGGCGTAAGCGAAGATAAAATCCTTGTACATGTTTCTTTCAAATTTGAATGAATTGCTGAATCAAGCGGTTGTAACGCACTTTCATCTGCAATAAAATCGCCCAAAGATGAATCTTCTTCATCACCAACTGGAGCTTCCAAAGAAACTGGCTCCTTAGCAATTTTCATAACCTTACGAACCTTTTCTAAAGGCATAGATAATCTTTTTGCTAATTCCTCAGGCACAGGTTCACGCCCCATTTCAGCCAACATTTGACGAGAAGTACGCACTAACTTATTAATTGTCTCAATCATATGAACAGGAATACGTATCGTTCTAGCCTGATCTGCAATTGAACGTGTAATTGCCTGTCTAATCCACCAAGTTGCATAAGTCGAAAATTTATAACCACGACGATATTCAAACTTATCAACTGCTTTCATCAAACCGATATTACCTTCCTGAATCAAATCTAAGAACTGCAAACCTCTGTTAGTATATTTTTTAGCTATTGAAATAACTAACCTAAGGTTTGCTTCAATCATCTCTTTTTTAGCTCTTTCTGCTTCCCTCTCACCCTTTTTAATAGTATCAACCATACGGCGATATTCACTAATCGGCAAACCACACTCTTGAGCCATCTGAGCAACACTATCACGCAACTCTGTAATTTCTAAACCATACTTGCTTACAAACTCTTGCCAATGTTTATCCTTAATTTTTGCTATTTCATCTAACCAATTAGGATCTAATTCAGCTTTTTGATAAACACTCAAAAAGTCTTCCCGCTTAATTTTACAACTCATCGCATAGCGTAAAAGTTTACCTTCAAACCCCATTAGGCGCTTATTAAGACTATTAAGTTGCTCAACCAACTGTTCTACTCTTGTTGCGTTAAGATGTATCGAGCTCATCAACTCAACCAAATCTTTTTTAACCTCTACATATTTCTTTTCAACAGCAGGAGTAATATTTTTTCCAGCAATTATTGCAGCAACTCTCTGATTTTGTATTTTTTTCAAATCATCATAATAACCCGATATTTTGGTCAAAATTTCCAACACAGGTTCTTTTAATGCCTCTTCCATTGCTGTAATAGAAGCAGATGTACGACCGACACCCCCCTCTACCTCATCATCGTCATTAGTATCATCCCCCTCTTCTGCTTCCTCATTCATATCATCAGAAGCATCTTCATCGTCTTCTTCATCAACAGCTCCTTCAAGCTCTATATCATCATCAATATCTTCATCAATATCATCAAGATTTTCTTTTTCATCAAGCTCTTGAGCTACTTTATCTAAATCTTCATTACCATTATTTTCGTCATCATCAAAAGCCATTGCATCGACATCATCACCATACATCATTTCTAAATCGACAATGTCTCTAAGTTGCATACTACCTTCCAATAGCTCATCACGCCACCCAGCAATAGCCTTAATAGTCATTGGACTTTCACACAAACCGTCAATCATAACGGTCTTTCCAGCTTCAATTCTCTTTGCTATAGCAATTTCACCTTCACGAGACAAAAGCTCCACCGACCCCATTTCCTTAAGGTACATTCTAACTGGATCATCACTACGTCCTAACTCTTTCTCATCAAAATTGCCACCTTCATCATCATCTGATACATAATCGTCTTCATCCGATACTTCAACTTCATATCCATCAGCATCTGCCTCCGATATGATACTAATCCCCATATCCGAAATAGAAGTCATAATATCTTCAATATGCTCTGAAGTTTCTCGCTCTGATGGCAGAGCTCTATTAAGCTCCTCCACTGTAATAAAACCACGTGAACGCCCTTTATCAATCAAACGTTTTACGGCGCTACCCAATGAATCAATCAAAGGCGCATCTGAAGATACACCTTCATACAAATCCGCATTCTCAATGTCTGACATAAAATTTCCTAAAAATCGATTTTTATCTTAAGCTTAAACTGACAATAACTCTTAACGATTCTTACCTGCTTTGTCAAGTATTAATATTTCGATTCGCACCAAAAAAACTGCCACTTTGCAATCCGACACCTTAGAAACCCTCATTTTCCTGCAAAAGAACATCTCGTTCTTTTTTTAAAGCTTCAAACCTACGATAATCCTCATCACTAAAAACGCCATCTTCAAAAGCTCTTTTGCACTCCCTTATATCTATTTCAAGTTGCCTTAGTTTAATTTCCACAATTCTTGCATCCAAATCCTTACGTAACTTAATAATATCTGGATACTGTTTTTTTAACATCTTAACATCTGTTTTTTTTCTTAAAACATTTACCAACCCAACATTTTCTAGCTTTACAAATAACTCCTGCTCTTCTTTAATTTCTGGATTATCACGAAATACATCTAATATTTTTTCATACAAATTTCGTAACTCACTATCTTTTATAAAAAAATCCAACAATCTCTCTTCATATTCTTCAACTAATTGAGGATAACAAATAAATGCAGAAACAATATATTTGGCAACCAAGTCATCCAAATCCGTTTTAACAGCTTTTATCAATGATTTTTGCTTGTTTTTAGATATATACTGCACCTTTTGTTTTTGTGGTCGTACTTTCTCAACAAATTCACTATATATTTTGCCTTTCATCTCTTGAACATAATAATTACGCACTGTTTCATCTGTAATCTTAGCAACTTCCTCTTTAATTTCTTTTTCCACCCTAGCCTTTTGTTCTGGAGTTTGTACCTGTTTACCATCTAATGTTTTTTTCCAAAGCAAATCCTTCAATGGTTCGGTATCTGTCACAACTTTTAAAAACTCATCCGTTCCTTTTTCTTTTAAAAATTCATCAGGATCTTGCTTGTTTGGTAAAAAAGCAAATTGTAAAGAATACCCTGGTTTCAATATCGGCAACACCCTATCAACAGACCTTATTGCAGCTCTTATTCCCGCATTATCACCATCAAAACAACAAATTGGTTCACTAACAACCTTCCATGCCTCTTGTATCTGATCTTCTGTCAATGCTGTCCCTAATGGAGCTACAGCATAACCTATGCCATATTTATCCATGGCTATAACATCCATATACCCTTCACAAATAATCAGTCTTTGCGCCTCATAACCTTTTTCACGAGCATAATTTAAATTATACAAAATACGACGCTTATTAAAAATGGGAGTTTCAGGAGAATTTAAATATTTAGGCTGACTTTTATCCATAACTCGTCCACCAAAAGCAATCACCCTACCACGCTTATCCATAATTGGAATCATCACTCTATTTCTAAAAAAGTCATGCGACGTACGGGTTTTGTCTTCAGGAATAGTCAACAAGCCCAATTCATTCATTTCCTTTTCAGAAATTTCTCTGGACGAAAGCTGTGCTTTCAATCCATTGTTATTTGGAGCAAAACCTAACCTAAACTTTGTTATGATATTATCATCAAAACCTCTAGCATATAAATAGTCTAAAGCTTCACGCCCAATCGGAAGACGCAAATTTTTTTCAAAAAATTTAGTAGCCATTTCCATAATATCATAAGCAGATGCTCTTTTTTCTGCCTGTTCTTTGGTTTCTGGATTTAGTTTAGGAAGTTGCATACCAACCTTATGAGCCAATTTTTCAACAGCTTCAATAAAGGTTAGTCCATTAGCTTCCATTTCAAATTTTATAATATCACCATGAGCACCACAACCAAAACAGTGATAAAAACCCTTAATTTCATTAACTGTAAAAGATGGCGTTTTTTCATTATGAAACGGACAACATGCCTGATATTCTCGTCCCTTACGTACAAGCTTAACCTTAGAACCAACTACATCAACAATTGATATTTTAGCTCTAAGTTCATCACAAAATTTTTGTAAATCTGTATTTACCATACTACAAAATCAATACTAATTTCCAGTCAAACTAGCTTTAATAATTCCATTTGCTTTACCCATATCTAGCTGACCTGCATATTTAGCTTTCAACACGCCCATAATTTTTCCCATATCTTTCATAGAAGAAGCACCGACTTCAACTATAATATCTTTAATTACAGTCTCAATTTCAGCCTCAGTCATTTGCTTTGGCAAAAACCGCTCTATAATTGCAATCTCTGCTTTTTCTTTTTCTGCTAATTCTGGACGATTACCATCAATATACATTTTTATTGAATCATTACGCTGCTTAATCATTCCTTGCATCATAGCCATCAACTCTGCATCTGTAGCTTCTTTTGCACCCTTACCACGAGCCTCAACATCTTTTTCCTTTTGTCCAGCAATAATCATTCTTACAGCACTTGTTGTAACAGTATCTTTAGCCAACATTGCTGTTTTCAAAGCATTTTGTAAATCTTCCCTTAACATCACACAATCTCCAAAATTTTTAAACTAGCTAGAGCATATACACTTAACAAAAAAAAATCAACTATCTTATCCAACTTTATCATCTTGACTAAAAAGTACATTTTAACTATTATACACCTTAACAAATGTATTTATTAACCTCTTAAGTCTATGTCTTATGGATGCTACTACTATCTCAGGAATCACAGGCTTAGTTATCATCGCAATCCTTGTTTATATGGGAAATCGAAAGCCTAAAAACAAGTAACAGTCTGTCAAATTTTTCTAAAATCCCCGCCATAATCTCTTTGAAAAAAGAAATACATTGGCTGGGATTTTTATTTTTAAAAATAAATTCTCAACCCCAATGAAACCTCTTCCATATCATTTCCTTGTTTATCTTCATAAAGAAAATGTCCTCCAACAGATAAATTAGTACCAAGCAAATAATTTGCTTCTATTTTATATTGCATTATCTGTCCTATTTTTTGACTTGCCCACCAAGGTTCCACTTCTGCAAGCAACTTCCATTTATCAAAATCAGCCAATACTCCTAAATTAATACCCAAAGAACACATTGAATTATGAGGCAAAAAACCACCATATGAAACTTTTGTATCAAACAAGGCAAACCCATTCAACCAATCATTAAATGCATAAGCCCCTCCCATACCAATTTTTAAATTTCCCACATATCCTTCTTTCTCTTTTTTAGGATTTTGCCATCTTTCAATATTTGCCTTAACTTGAAATGATGTAGGAACAAACATTTTATCAATTGGTGAAATTGAACGAATTTTTATTAGATCTAAATTTTGCAATACAAATTTATCTCTATTATCATAGTGACGTAATATAGCTTCTAAAAAATTAATTTCAGCTCCTTTATGTAGTCCATAATTATTATCAGTTAAAGAATGATAAGCTGGTCTATAAGCAATTTCTTCAAAAAATTCCCCATTTCTAATTCCTCCACCAACAACTAGCCTCATCGATTCGTGAGCATTCAAGGGGGACGTAACATTTTCAAATTGTTCTTTACTATTCTTTATTTTAACCTTACTCCTAGCTCGCAAAATATCAAAACTTTGTTTTCTATAGTCTTCTACCTCAATTTTTTTTGCAACATACTGATATTGAATAAATTGATATGCTGTTTCCCAAATATCAGCTTTTTCTTTATCTAGCACATCACTAGGCAGGTCATATTTTTTATCTTCTATTGACTGTAAATAAATTTTCCTTTGCCTTTCATTCATTTTTTTATATCGATATCTAATTTTATTCTGCCGCGATAGGCGATAGTTAACATTTTTAACCAAACCATCAGAATTATATACAGCCTTAAACGTATCCAACGGAATTGCCTGCAATGGAAACTTTTCTGCTAATTTTAAAGATGGACGTACCGCATCTAACATCTCCATGAGCATATATGAACAATTTCGTGTAAAAAAATAATATCGTGATTGTGTTTGCCCTACTTCCCACAAATGTGCCACAAAAAACTCTAATTCATTTTGCGAAAAATCTAGATTAAGCTCCCAAATATCTCTATTTTCAATATTATTATATGTATTAATGATATCATAATATGGCTTCACAGTAAAACCACCAAAGTAAACTCCAGTCAAACCATACAAAGCATACAAAGGACCAGGATTATCTCCTGTAAAAGCTCCATAATTAGCACCATGTGCTAAAAGTTGTGTTCCCTTACGTTGGGTATCTATTCTAAGCAATGTATGACCAAACATCGATGATGGATTATTCATATATGCATCTGTAAACAACAAGGTAACCCCTGCTGGTTGCAAATCTTTTTTAAATTGTTCAAACTCTTTACACTTAGGAAAATCAACATCAATTAAACCTTGCTTTTTCAAAAACAAATAACGAGCAGGAAATAAACATTTTTTAGTATCATCAACACTATTAAACAACTCAATAGTTGCTTTCAATTCATCATTCGGATTATCTTTACCATCTGCACTTAAAAAGAAATTAGAACTATCAATAGAACTTTTGTTATTTTGATAATGACCTAGAGCCATCCATTCATCTGACAACGTTAAATCATTTGCAAAACAAGCAACACTCCATAAAAAAAATGAAACAAAGAATAAATAACGCACAACAAAATCTCTCAATAAAACCCGAAACCTTTTAAACAACCAAAGATTTCGGGTTCTGCTTTAATCGCCCATATATTTATGCCTTAGCAATAGACATAACTGCCAAAGTCAAATCTACAGCATCAACATCATTAGAAGCAAATAACATACCAAAATTGTTTTGTAATTTTACAGCCAATGCTCCTTCATCGACATTCAAAATACCAGCAACTGTAGTCAATGTTTCACCAGCCCCAACTGATGCATCCAAGGCAAATTGCTCCATATTATTCTCTAAAAAGGCCAAAAGCATTTTACCTGTACCACCTGTTACACGACCATTAGGATCACAACCAGAAGTACCTGTAGAAATACCAAATGTCTGAGTACCAAACATTCCATTAGTCGTAACAGCCAAAACTTGTGGAACCATTCCAGACTGACCACGCCAAGCCATAGATCCCAAACCACAACCTGTTGAATCATAAGCATTTGCATTGCTACTTAATGCTAACACGCCTGCTGCCACAGCCGACAAAAGATAAATCTTCTTCATAAATTTTATCTCCCAAATAATTTTTATCTAACAAAAAGAGATTACCACAAAATTATCCAATGTATATTACAAGATTATTTTTTTCCCAAAGAAAAAGCTTGATTTATTTTATAATAACTGCTATATCATAACACATAGATTAATAACTATCGTTCTGTGAAGGAGTTTTTGCTCCCTCGCAGTTCTTTTTTTCTAACATTTTACAAATAGGTGAAAAAATGGAAAAATTTCCTTTAACTAAGGTAGGTTTTGCTAATCTTGAGGCGGAACTTAAAAATCTAAAAAGTGTTGAGCGTCCCAATATTATTGCCGCAATTTCTGAAGCTCGAGCTCAAGGCGATTTATCTGAAAATGCTGAATATTCTGCCGCTAAAGAAAAACAAAGCTTTATTGAAGGCCGCATTCAAGATCTTGAGGCTGTTTTAAGCCGTGCTCAAGTAATTGATGTTGCCAGCGTCAAAAGCAATGTTATACGTTTTGGTGCTACAGTTTTGGTTGCAGACGAAGATTCAGAAGAGGAAAACTCCTATCAAATTGTAGGTGACTATGAAGCTGATATTGAAAAAAACAAAATTTCACTATCTTCACCTCTTGCAAAAGCTTTGATTGGTAAAGAAGTTGGCGACGTTGCTGAATTTAAAGCCCCTTCAGGATTAAAATCTTTTGAAATTATTGAGGTAAAATACATTTAAATTCAACCTTCGACTGATTACATAAAAAACTGCTTAGAAGCAATTCTAGCAGTTTTTTTTAATTTTAGGAGTATGACAATGCAAAAAAAATATAAAAATACCATAATTGACCGTAACGAATGTGACTGTGATGAAGATAATAAATGTGGTTGTTCTTATCCTAATAATGTTGAAGAATTTGCCTGTGGATGCACTCAAGAACAAAATTGTGGTTGCATAAAGTTTGATACCCATATGCATCAATACTATCATGATGACACTATCTGTTTTTGTGATACCAAAGGTGACTGTGATTGTGAAAAGGAATAATTATAAATGGCTGAATATCAAAGCAAAATACTAATTATTGGTTCTGGTCCTGCTGGATATACTGCGGCTATATATGCTGCTCGTTCTGGTCTAAATCCAATCCTTGTATCTGGCACAGAAATTGGTGGACAACTAACCTTAAGCGAAGACGTTGAAAACTATCCTGGAATTGAACGATCTATCCGCGGACAAGAACTTATGGATATAATGAAAAAACAATCCCTTAATCTTGGAGTAAAAATTATTAATGACAAAATAGTCGAAGTAGATTTAAACAATCGTCCTTTTGAATGTTCTTCAGAAAACCACAATGTTTTTTATACTCAAAGCATTATTATCGCAACAGGAGCATCTGCCAAATGGCTTGACATATCAAGCGAAAAACCTTACCGAGGATTTGGCGTTTCTGTATGTGCAACTTGTGATGGATTTTTTTATCGAGGAAAAAACGTTGCCGTTATAGGTGGTGGCAACTCAGCTATTGAAGAAGCCTTATTTCTAAGTAACTTTGCCTCTTCTGTAACAATAATTCATCGACGAGACTCTTTAAGAGCTGAACACCGATTACAACAAAAAATTGCCAATAAACCTCAAATTTCTATTAAATACGATAGCGTAGTTGAAGAATTTATAGGCACCGAAACCCCTCCCAAATTAGAAGCCATCAAAATAAAAAATGTAAAAAGCGACAAAATAGAAACAATTAATGTTGACGGTGTTTTTATTGCTGTTGGACACAAACCAAATACTGAAATTTTTCAAAACCAACTAGAATTAGATAAGTTTGGCTATATTAAAACACAGCCCGACAGCTGTGTTACTAATATTGAAGGTGTATTTGCTGCTGGTGATGTCAAAAACCCAGAATTTCGCCAAGCAATCATTGCTGCTGGTTCTGGTGCCATTGCTGCTATGGAAGCAACTAGATGGCTTGAACAATAAACAAAATATCAGCTATTTTATTCATAACGTAGAGCATTAATAGGATTTAGCAACGAAGCTTTGTATGCAGGATAAAAACCAAAGAAAAGTCCAACAAATCCTGCAAACGAAAATGGCAATAAAACATATACCAAAGAAACCTTAGCTGGCAAAGATGTAAACACACCAACCAATGAAGCACCAACTAAACCAAAAACTACACCCACCAAACCACCTATTAACGAAAGCACCAATGCCTCCATCAAAAATTGCCACCTAATATCCCAAGCCTTAGCACCAATAGCCATTCTAATACCTATTTCACGTGTTCTCTCTGTTACAGAAACTAACATAATATTCATAATACCTATACCACCAACCAATAGCGAAATAGATGCTATTGCACCCAATAAAATAGTCATAACTTTAGTAGAACTTTCCATCATTTCCATCATTTGCGTCAAATTCATAATTACAAAATCATCTTCCTTATTTGCTCCCAAATTATGCCTTTGTCGCAATAATTCTTTAATTTCCTCTTGACTTGTGTATGTACTCTCTGCATCAACTGCTTGTAACATAATCATTTTAACTTGATCTGGAAACGTAATTCCCATAACTTTTTTTTGCGCTGTTGAAATTGGAATATACACTACATCATCTTGATCTTGCCCATGTCCAGATTGCCCTCGTTTATCAAGCACTCCCACTACTTGAAACGGAATTCCTTTTACTCTTATTGTTTTACCTAACGGATCCACATCACCAAATAATTCGTTTACTACTGTTTGACCTAAAATTGCAACCTTAGAAGCATTTTTTGTATCATTTACCGAAAATTTTCGCCCATATGCCAAATTCCATTCTTTTATTTCAAAAAAACGATTATCTGTACCAGTTACTCCTGTAGACCAGTTAGCATTACCATAAACAATCTGCGCAGTCTCTTCTAATACTGGTGCAGCCAATCTTATAGCAGCAACTTTCTCTTGTATTGCATCTCCATCGCTTTTTTTCATAGTTGGTTGTGACCCATGTCCTCCTCTAGCTCCAGAAGATTTAGCCACTCCAGAACGAACAATAATAAGATTAGAACCCATCGTTTTCATTTCATTTTGAATTGAAATTTGCGCCCCATTACCAACAGACAACATCACAATAACTGCAGCAACACCAATAATAATACCTAAAGATGTCAAAATTGAGCGCATTTTATTTGCCTTTATCGCTCTTATTGCAATTGAAAATATAGTACGTAAATCAATCATTTTTTATTCCTAATATCTGAGTGTATCTCGCCATCAACTATTTTAATAATTCTTTTAGCATATTTAGCTATATCTTCCTCGTGAGTTACTAAAATGATTGTTCGTCCCAATTCATCATTTAATTTTTCAAACAAAGCCATAATCTCTACACTCATCTTAGTATCAAGGTTTCCTGTTGGCTCATCAGCAAAAATTATTGGTGCCTCATTAACTATTGCTCTCGCTATTGCAACACGCTGTTGTTGCCCTCCAGAAAGTTGATTTGGCTGATGGTGCATTCTTTCCTTCAATCCAACCTTTTCCAAAGCTGATTCTGCTTTTTGATGACGTTCTAACACATCAACATTAGCATAAACCATTGGCAGCTCAACATTTTCTAAAGCTGTCGTACGTGACAACAAATTAAATCCTTGAAACACAAAACCAATTTTTTGATTACGAATAGCCGCCAACTCATCAGATGACAATCCCTCAACATTAATTCCTTCAAGCTTATAAGTTCCACTAGTCGGCTTATCTAAACACCCTAAGATATTCATCAGTGTCGACTTTCCAGATCCTGAAGGCCCCATAATTGCTACAAAATCACCTTTTTCAATCTGCAAATTAATTCCTTTTAATATCTGCAGCTCACCATCCCCCAAAGGATAGCTTTTAGTAATATGTTCTAGTTCAATCAAACTCATTATCTAGGCATCCTCATACGCATATTAGCTTTCTGTGCATCAACATTTTTATTTTCTAAAATAACCTCATTGCCAACATTTATAACATCACTAACAATTTCTGTCATATCATCATTTGAAACACCTGTAGCGATATTTATTCTCTTAGGTTTTCCATTTTGCAAAAGCCAAATTCCCTTATCTTTATATCGAACAACATCTCCATTTTCATCTAAAGTATAAAATCTTAAAGCTTTATTTGGTACCAACAAAACGTTTTCTTTTTCTGCAGTAATAATCTCAACATTTGCTGTCATTCCTGGTTTAATTTTCAAATCTTTGTTATCAATACCAATAATTACTTCATAAGTTACCACATTTGAAGTTGTTATAGGATTGTTCCTAACTTGTGTTACCACACCTTCAAATATTTCATCAGGAAAACTATCAACTGCAAATTCAACTTTTTGTCCTTCTTTAACCTTAGCAATATCCGCCTCAACAACCGAAGCCTCTATTTGCATCTTAGTTAAATCTTCCGCTACATAAAACAATGTAGGTGTATTAAAACTTGCAGCAACAGTTTGTCCCACTTCTACTTCTCGCGATATAACTTCACCATCAACAGACGAAACAATTTTTGTATAATCTAAATCGATTCTCGCTTGCTTCAACAATGCTTCCGCCTGCTTAACCTGTGCTTCTTTCAATACTTTTTGCGCAACAGCATTATCATAATCTCTCTGAGCTGTCTCTAACTCTTTATCTGTAGAATACCTGGAAGTATTAAGTTTTTTTATTCTATCCAAATGCTTTTTATAATAAACAATATCATTTTTTGTCACTTCCAACTCTGCTTTAGCAATATCTAGCGCAGCCTGCTTCTGATCAACTGATGCCTCAAAAGTTTGAGGATCAATCAACGCCAACATATCGCCCTTTTTAACGCTAGAATTATAATCAACATAAATTTCAGCAATAATCCCCGATACCTGAGTACCAATATTAACAGTCGAAATTGGATTAATTGTCCCTGATGCCGTAATTTTTTGCACGATATCACCATTCACAATTTTAGCTGTAACATAAGAATCTTCATTTTTTTGACACCCTCCAAGTGCCAAAACACCCAAACTAAGCAAACTGCAAAAAAGCATAGAAATCTTAAGCATTTTTTTCATAATAAACCTCTCTAAAAAAACATTATAGATATGATAACGTATAATATTTAAAAAAAGTTTTAAATAATACTTGAAAGTATCGCTATTTTTGTCTATATTAGGGGATACATATTCATTTTGTACAAATTATATTAACTGATTGAAATCATCTCGCACCCGAATATGTACGCGACTTGAGAGTAGGTAAATTAAAAAATTAATTTTATTATTTTTATGAAAAACATTGAAAAACAGGTAGATGCAGAACATGAAATTCTAGAGCAGATAAAGAAGCTCTTACCTAAAGGGTATTCAACAAATTGTACGACTGCTCAACAAAAGGCAGTCCAAGCAAACATTTATGATCGCCCTAAACTCTATTGGTGTTGTTGGGTAAAGGATCATCACAAAAAAGTTTTTTTTGTGATGTATAACAACAAAAATATTAAATTGATTCCTCAGGAAGAAAGGAATCAAATGATTGTAAAATCAATAAAATAACGAAAAGAAAAACACTAAAGTAGTTAAAAACTTTAGTGTTTTTCGCTTGCAGTAAACTCTTCTATATGCTATTATACCAAAGTTGAACAAAATTAATTCAATGGAAATTATATAATGAAAAACCACGATGAACTAACTGCCTCAGATTTATATAATCTTAAATTTGATGAAATTGATAAAATACAAACAAGTATTGATGCACAAAATATAGCAACTATTGAATCAGCTTATAAACAAGGACGTATTGACGAAGAAGAATACGATTATATGATGGATTTCTTTAATGATGGTATGAAAGTATATCGTGAAGTTTACCGTTCATTATATGAGACTTTTGGCTCTCCAATATACACAGCTGATTTTAATCCTCAAACAGGTGAGGTCAAACGTAACCAAAGTGGACGAATCTTTGATTACGGTCTTAAAGTTGTCACACCTTTCGTTCAAACCAAACTAAAATTTATTGATAAAAATAATAATCCAATTCATGTAATATTTCCTAAAATGAAATCTGCTGAAAGGGCTATTGAAAAGCTAGATAAAGAATTTGGTCGAGAATATAACAAACAATATCAAACAGCCACCGACCGTTATTTTATCAATGAGGACAGAGATGCATATATCGAAAACATCCAAAGCCTACCCAAAAGCACATCTCAACTACATGATATATTACGTCTAACAATCACATGCAAATATCTACATGATGTCAAACGCATTAAAGATAAAATGCAACAAAAACCTAATAAATTTTACTCTATTGTTTCTGAAGAAACTAGAGACAGATTTGACAAGCCTTTATACAAAAATAACAATCGCTATTACGATATTAAAATGATTATGCACCAACATTCCAGCAAAGGCAAAACTTTTGATGTTGAAGTTCAGCTAAAAATCAACACGTTATATCGTGGCGATATTCGTACTCATGGCATATATGAAAGAATGCGCAAAATTGAAGCGATGTTGAACCCTAGTGATCCAGCGCCACTAAGAGAAAGTCAAGCTCAAAGCATTCAATTGCTCGACAACCTTCGCACTAAAATTGATATGAATGCTGTACACCAATACAACATGATGGTAATTGACAAAGCTTTTAGTATTGAAGATAATGACTACAGACCTTTACGTGTCGAACCAGATAATGCCGATGGCACCTATGATAAATGTTGCAACTTCATTACAGATGGTTATTTAGTCGAATCTTACCAAAAATTTGATCCCAAAACTGCTTTTTCATCTACCGATGAAGTCAACAAAATGGCTTTTCTCAAATTAATTGGAGCTTTACCCGAAGGTTTTGATGAGTTTTCTGAAACTGCTTCACAAGAAATTAAAGACAAATTTAACAAACTTGATCACGCTGGACGCAGACGTTTTCAAAAAATAAATGACGTTGCTTCTCGCTATGAACACATTATCCAAGAAAAAATAAATCAACAAATAATTAATGATTTATCAGAAGCATATACAGACTTTGCCTTCAAAACACCTTTTCAACTGGAAACTACTGAAGCCAAAATGTGTTATTTAACCTTAATAGGCGAATTACCAGCATCTTTTAATCGAACAAATAAAGATGCTTATGAATTTGTACAACAAAAATATAACAATATTCTTTCTGATACCAACTCTCAACAATATAAACAACTCTCAAACATTGTAGAAGTTGCATCAAATAATCAAGATAATATCAATCAACAAATAAACAAACGTAAATACAATACAATTACTCTGTCCATATCTCAAAAAAGAACTCGCTAATGCGAGTTTTTTTATTACACAAATCTAAATCCACGAAGTAATTCTTCCGTTGTCATAGCTCTTTTACCCTGTCGCTGAATCTGCAAAACTTCCAAAGCTTTTTCTCTACAACCAATCAATAAACGCCTATCGTCCGACCAAAGCTCTCCTATATTCAAATTTTTATCATTTTCAACGACCTTACATTTCAACAGCTTAAATCTTTCACCCTTATGCTCAAAATAAGTTGCTGGATAAGGATTAAATGCTCTGATTTTACGTTCCAAATAAACCGCATCATTATCAAAATCAAGTTTTGATTCTTCCTTGCCAATTTTGGTCGCATAAGTAACCGAATTCTCATCTTGTTTTTCAGGTATTATATTATCCAAATCATCCAACACATCAATCATCAATTCAGCACCAAGCTTTGCCATTTTATCATGTAAGCTTCCAACAGTCATATCTTCATCAATAACAATTTCACCTTTTTTATACATTGCACCAGCATCTAGCGCTTCTACAACTTGCATAATAGTAATTCCTGTCTTTTCATCACCAGCTTCTATAGCTCGTTGCATTGGTGCCGCACCACGCCATCTAGGCAATAACGAGCCATGTACATTCAAACACCCCTTAGGAAATGCCTCTATAATTTCTTTAGGTAAAATCAATCCATAAGCCGCCACAATTGAAATATCAGCTTTTAATTCTGCGAATCTAACCTGTTCTTCTGCATTACGCAAACTCTTAGGAGTACGTACCTCAATACCATTAGTCTCTGCCCACAAATGAACAGGAGATTTTTGCAATTCTTTTCCTCTACCTGCTTCCTTAGGTGCACGAGTATACACACATACTATCTCATGTTTTTTATTCAATTCTTCCAAAACAGGTAATGCAAATTCAGGTGTTCCCATAAAAACTATTTTCATCAACTAATCCCTATCAAACCCAAAAACTATTAGGCTTTAAAATCAAGTCCCCAAACCGAATATCTACCAGCATCTTCTTGCCAATTTTCTCTGACCTTAACAAACAAAAACAAATGAACCCGACACTCAAAAAGCTCTTCAATCTCTCGTCTTGCTGATTGACCAATACGTTTAATCATACTACCTGCTTTACCAAGCACTATTACCTTTTGATTATCACGCTCAACATAAATAGTAATTTCTGCCCGCACCGAACCATCTTCACGCCTTTCCCAAAGTTCTGGCTCAACAGTTAAAGAATAAGGTAGTTCTTGATGCAAAAACAAAAATAATTTTTCACGCACAATTTCTGCTGCCAATAACTTCAATGGCATATCAGAAATTTGCTCTTCTGGATAATACCAAGGACTAATAGGTAAATTATCCGCTAAATACTTATAAAAATCATCAATATTTTTACCAGTAGTTGCTGATATAAAAAATGTTTCTACAAAACTATATTCATCGTTAAGAGCTTTGCTCAATCCTAACAAAGCATCTTTATGAACTAAATCAACCTTATTAATTACCAAAACAGCTTTTTTATTTTTTTTCTTCAATCTAGCAATAATACTACGAGTTTCATCATCAAAACCTCTCTTAGCATCAACCACAAGTACAGTTATATCAGCATCCTTAACTCCATCCCATGCCGACGTAACCATAGCTCTATCCAACCTACGTTTTGGTTTAAAAATTCCAGGTGTATCAACAAAAATTATTTGTGTATTTTCAAAAATACCAATTCCTCTGACCAATGTTCTTGTTGTTTGAACTTTTGGCGATACAATCGAAACTTTAGATCCTGCAAAATGATTAGTTATAGTAGATTTTCCAGCATTAGGAGCACCTATCAAAGCTACAAAACCACATCTTGTTGCTTTAACATTCTCACTCACTTCATTATCTCCAACAAGGCTTTAGCTGCAGCAAACTCAGCCATTTTCTTATTACGCCCTTTACCTATTGCGTTTTTATCATTACCCAAACTTACCTCAACACTAAAAATAGGTTCATGCTCGCTACCTTCTCTAGCAACTACTTTATAGTCAGGCGTACCAAAACCTTTCGCATGGGCAACTTCTTGTAATTCTGTTTTACTATCTTTAGGAGGAGCAACATTTTTATCAATTAATTCTCGCCAATGATTATCAACAAATTCCACCGCAGCATCAACTCCTGCATCTACATATATTGCACCAATAACAGCTTCACAAACATCACACAATACATTTTCATTTTGACGTAATTCATCAGTGTTAACAATCATAAAAACATCTAGACCTAACTTCAAAGCAACCTCTGAAACAGTCTCTTTACATACCAAACCAACAAATCTCTGTGATAAACTACCTTCAGGCTCATTAGGAAACAACTTATATAACAAAGAAGCAACGGCAAGACCTAAAACACGATCACCCAAAAATTCCAATCTTTCATAATTAGCTTTAGAATCAGAATTTATACTAGCATGGGTAATTGCTTTATACAGTAAACCAACATCCTTAAACGTGTATTTTAATATACGTTGCAAATCTTCCATTCGCTAAACCTTTAGTCAATTTTATTAAACAAACGAGACCAACGTATCTTCTTCGGCCATGTCCAAGGTTTATACCAAGCATCCTCATCATTATGTGAAAAGAATAAAAAACGAGCCTTTCCAACCAAATTTTCAGCAGGAACAAAACCAACATTCACGCGACTATCATCTGAACGATCTCGATTATCTCCCATCATAAAATAGCTGCCATCTGGAATTTTAACTTCTTCAAAATCATCATTAATTTCAGAATCCGAAACTTCCAAAATAAAGTGCTCTTTTCCCTCTGGTAAAACCTCTACGTACTTATTATATCTTTCAGCACCACCAAATTTATTTCTAATTACAAATTCTTGCTCATTTTTACGCTCAAGTTGTTTCCCATTAATGTATAAGCGACCATTTTCTAGTTTTACCAAATCACCTGGTAAACCTATAACTCTCTTAATATAGTCCGTTGAATTATCTTGAGGATTTTTAAATACTACAACATCACCACGTTTGGGGGCATCTTGCCAAATCCTTCCCTCAAACAAAGGCAAGCTAAATGGAAAAGAGTGCTTCGAATACCCATAAGTGTATTTTGAAACAAATAAATAATCACCTACATATAAAGTAGGGTACATTGATCCAGATGGTATTTTAAAAGGTTCAAACCAAAGACTACGAATAACTACAGCAATCAAAATTGCATAAACAATCGTTTTTATTGTATCTACAAAACTTTCCTCTTTTTCCATTATTCTTTCCAACTTTCAATATGTAAGCACCAAGTCTGCGCCCATAATACAACGTTTTTTTTAATACACAACTACATTTTTTCAATAATAACAATCGCTTGAGCAAAAGGTTTATCATCACTCAAACTCACCAAAATATTTGCTTTACCATTTCCAATCTTATGGTCTAAAATTTCTTTAGCTTTACCACTAAAATTTATTTCAGGTTTTCCCAAACTATCATGCGAAAGTTCAATATCGGCAAAATTTATACCTTGTACAAATCCTGTTCCTAAAGCTTTTACAGCCGCTTCTTTCACTGCCCATATTTTAGCTAGTTTAGTTTTTATATCTTTACATTCCTGCAAGTAAATCTTTTCTTGTTTTGAACATATCCTATCAATAAACTGAGATTGATTTTTTTCCAAAACAGTAGCTATTCTATCAATACTTACAATATCTGTACCTAATCCAATAATCATGATTTCACAACTTTCTTTCGTCTAGCAATTTTTGCTAATGCTGTATCAAAAATATAAAAACTCAACAACCAAAAAATAATATAAAAAGGAATACAACCAATCATCATTGGCCACAAAATAGGCCAAACATCGTTAAACACTGTAGCAAAATCAAATTCAATCAACGCTTTAAATGCATTAGCAAATGTTGTTTCAAAATCAACATTAACAACATCTGTATGGTTTATTCCTAGCATTTTGCGTCCCGTATACAAAACCGAAACCCAAATAAAAGGAAACGTCCATGGATTACCCGCCGCTGTTCCTATAGCACTAGCTAAAATATTTCCCCTAACCAACCAAGCTGTAACAGCTGCTAATACAAAATGAAATCCAACAAAAGGCGTAAAAGAAATAGCAACACCACAAGCAACACCAGCTGCGATCTCTCTTGGAGTACCTTTCAAACGATCAAGTCGTGCAATAATATACTGTCCATACCTTTTCCAACCCAGTCGGGGCCAAAATAAATTCAATAATCGTTCTTTTAAACTCACCTTTACTCTACGCTTGAACATTAACTACTCCAATTATTGATTTGCTCTTGCCACATACGAAACTACTTTCGAAGCTTTTAATGATGCAATGATATCGGTTAAATGTTTTAAATCCCTAACCTCAACATCAACAATCAGTTCAAAATAACTAAGCGTTCTATTTGTAATATTTAAGTTAGCAATATTTCCTTCATTTCTAGCAATCATATTTGATAAGTCTCCCAAACTGCCAGGTTCATTAGCCAAAATAAGCTTAATACGTCCTATATGTGCCCTATCGCCAACCGCATCTCCCCAAGATATATCCAACCAGCGTTCTGGTTCTGAGGCATATTTTTCCAAAGCTTTACAATCTATTGAATGTACTGCAACACCTTTACCTGTTGTCACAATACCTACAATTCTATCACCTGGCAATGGATGACAACACCCAGCAAAATGTACAGCCATCCCTGGTATTAAACCTTTAAGTTGTATCGGTTCAGCCTTACCATTCTTTTTATCTGATTTACCAAATCCTCTAACTTTAAACGATTTAACAACTTTGCCCAATTTAGATTGCTTATAACTTGGATACACAGCTTTCATAACATCCCAAGCTGTAACTAGTCCTTCGCCAACTTTTGCATAAATATCCTCAACTGATTCAGCTTCAAAATTTGGTAATACACCAATTAATCCTTTTTCGCTGAATTCCAAGTTTTCTCCCTTAAATGTTCTTTCAAGCATTTGTTCACCTAATGCTACAAATTGCTCACGCTTGTTAGCTCTAACATATCGCCTAATTGCAGCTTTTGCCTTACCTGTAACAACAAATCTATCCCATTCAGGTGATGGATGTTGCGCCTTAGATGTCAAAATTTCAACTTGATCACCATTTTGTAAGACTGTACGCAATGGCTTAATTTCGCCATTAATCTTGGCTCCAACACAAGTGTTGCCAACTTTTGAATGCACTGCATAAGCAAAATCAACTGGTGTTGAATTAACTGGCAAACCAATCAAATCACCCTTAGGTGTAAAACAAAACACCTGATCATTATACATTTCCAATTTAGTATTTTCTAAAAATTCTTCAGGATTAGACGCTTCTTCCAAAATTTCTAAAAGTTCTTGTATCCAACGGAAATTCTTGCCAACAACTTTCTCACCTTGTTTGTAAGCCCAGTGCGCTGCCACACCTTTTTCATTAACCTCGTGCATCTCAGAAGTTCTAATTTGGATTTCAATTCGCGTATTTTCTGGTCCAATAACACCTGTATGCAACGACTTATAACCATTGGGTTTGGGTGTGGATATATAATCCTTAAAACGACGAGGAACCATGTGATACTTACTATGAACAATACCCAATGCTTGATAACAAGCTCCTACATCATCAACAATAATTCTAAACGCCATAATATCCGACAACTGTTCAAATGATGCATTTTTCTTCTGCATCTTTCGCCAAATTGAATAAGGCGATTTTTCTCTTCCTGAGATAGAAGCTCTAACCCCGCCTTCTTTCATATCCTTTCCTAGTTGCTCAATAATAGCTGGAACAATATTAGTTCCTTGTTCTCTCAAAAAGTTAAGACGTGTGGTAATTGACTCATATGCTTCTTTATGCAGTTCTCTAAAAGCTATTTCTTCCAATTCACTTTTAATCTCTTGCATGCCGATTCTTTCTGCTAATGGCGCATAAATATCTAACGTTTCACGAGCAACACGCATTCTTTTTTCTTCAGGACAAAAGTGAAGCGTCCTCATATTATGAAGCCTATCTGCCAATTTAATTAGCAGCACTCTGATATCCTCGGACATAGCCAAAAGTAATTTACGAAAATTTTCGGCTTGTTTAGTATCTTTTGACTTCAACTCAATCATTGCCAATTTAGTCAAACCATCAACAATTTGCGCCACCTGAGCTCCAAATAACTCTTTAATTTCACTAACTGTAGCATCTGTATCTTCTACTGTATCATGTAAAAGTCCTGCAATAATCGATGTCGAATCCAATTTAAATTTGGTTAAAATACCCGCAACTTCTATAGGATGTGAATAATACGGATCTCCAGAAGTTCTAAGCTGTGCACCATGTTTTTTCATTGCATATACATAAGCACGATTCAAAGCATCTTCATCTGCATCACTATCATAAGATTTAACCAAATCAACTAATTCATACTGTCTTAACATTTTCATTCACACTATAAAAAATTTCTGCTATTTTAATTTATACGCCACATTGTTTAAATAAATCTAAATTTATCTACAGTTTAATGCAACAAAAAACCGCAAAATAAAATTACATTTATCTCACGGTTTTCTAGGAAATTTTGTTATAGCTATGATTTATTCTTCAAAATCATCTCCCATATCAAAACCTTCATCACCAAGCATGTCATCATCCATTAAATCATCAGCTTCACCCAAAGTATCTTCATCTTCCAAATCCAAAACATCATCATCTGTACCATGAATCTGCATAGCTTCTTCCAATTCTCCTTGAGGCAAAAGACCTGAAAATTGCTCATCCAAATCAGCCAACTCTCTTTCTGCTGCCATAATTTCCAATTCTTCTTCTTCAGGCTCCTCAACTTCAACATACTTTTGCAAGCCCATAACCAACGAACGCTGCAATTCCTCAATACTTACAGTTTCTTCAGCAATTTCGCGCAAAGCTACAACCGAATTTTTATCATTATCACGATTAACCGTCAAAGGAGAACCAGATGAAATATCTTTTGCACGCTGAGCTGCAATCATCAAAAGTTCATAACGATTAGGTATTTTATCAACACAATCTTCAACTGTAACACGAGCCATTTTATTTACCTTCTTCCAATTAAAAACATATTAGTTATACGATTCGTTTTATGTGTATAAACCACTTATTTAGTAAAAAGCAAGAAAAAAATGATTTTTTATAGAAAAATCAATAAGATATTTAATATCTACTTATTGAATACCCAAAAAGCATAAAACCATGTTTCTTTAATTTTTCTTCAAATTCTTTCCGATTCTTTTTATACTCAATAACATCATTCAAAGGTGCTTTATGCGCCTGAATAATCGATTGCATTGTTGCAAACCTAATATTCCTTGTATATGTACTCAAGCCATAGGTTTCATCATCATAAATACCTTTCTGATATTCCCTTAAAGCTTGCACCACACCTGTTCTAACATTAGCCACCCTATGAGCCTTTATTGTCTTATCGCACGTATAGACCCATTCACTTAGCGTAAACCCTTCATTAGCAACTAACATTGCTAATTCCCGTTCTTTTCCCAGTATTCTAGCTTTTTGCGCTAATCTATAACAAGGATGAACCAAATCCATTAGTCCTGATGGAACATATTTTCCAACCTCATCCTCTCTTTCATGTGTCAACCATAAAATTGTAGCTCTAGACAACAAAAATCTATTTTGCGGCTCATTCGCCCAATCATCAACCACATCTATTGTTGAAATAAAAGCTTTTATATCTGCCGCAGTTAGCAATGAATCTTTTGTTGGTTTTAATGTACGTAAATCACTCTTAGTTTTCTTACCATCATCTTTGTACCCTGGCATAAATTTTTCTGGTTTAACAATTTTTTTTATAGATTCATAAAAATCCTTATTATACTTAATTTTAGGATAATAACGTGTCATTTGAGGATATTCAATGTCTTCTTTATATCCTGGCCAAGCCTCTGGCATCAACAAAAAATACAAATGAGGCGACAGGAATTCCAAATCCTCAATATCTTTTACTTGCTCAGCGATACGTGTAGGAAATTGATTTTTAGTTTCTTTTATACCTGGCAAATTAAGCACTTTTTCCGACATATTTGGAACTTCAAATAACTGAGGTCCTAAATATTGATAATATTTTTTAGGTATCAAACTCAAAAATTCAATATAAAGATCCTCACTTTCCCCTTTAAGCCTTTTTTCTTGCATACCATAAGTAGATATTGTTATATAAAAATCTCGATCAAATTCCCCAACTAAATCATAATAATTGTTATACTTTTTATTATATTCATCATACTTTTCTATTGTTTTGTTAAGTTCTTCAATTGTTGGTAAGGTATCTTTTTCCATATCAACATCAAAATATTCAGCAAAATCATAAACACCTGCCAAACAATTGCTAGCTAATAGTAAACAAAACAAAAACAATGATAAAGCTTGCTTCAAAACCAATCTCCCAACTACACATACTGTATAATAACATCAAAACTTCTAAAAAAAGATAAATAACGCTAAAATATTAAAAAAATAAACTAGACTCTAGAAAATTATTACCATATTATGACAATATTATTTAGTAATTTTTCAGGAGATATATCAAATGGCTTGGACAGAAGAAATGGTGGAAGAACTTAAAAAACTTTGGGATGAGGGAGTTACTACTGGTGAAATTGGTCGTCGCCTTAATATATCCAAAAACTCAATTGTTGGGAAAGTTCACCGTTTAGGATTATCAGGACGTCCATCACCTATCAAAAAGAAAAATGCTATATCCGATGATAAGAACACCACTCCAACAACTAAAGAAAAAAAATCTACTACTATTACCAAAGAAACAAAAAAAGAAACTAAAAAAGAAACTAAAGAGGTTTCTACATATCCAAAACCTAAAAATACTGAGCAAAAAAATCAGAAAACTATTCAACCCCAACCAATCCAAACAAAATCAGAACCTGTTATTATGTCTTCTGATGCAAATGAAAATGAAGAATACATAAAATTAGCCAAATCACTAAACCTACCTCAAAGTAATTTATCTAAAAAAGATCACATATCCCTCACAGATTTAGATAATCACACTTGTCGCTGGCCTATTGGCGATCCTAAAGATGACAATTTTCATTTTTGCGGTCGCAAAGTACGTCTAGGACAAACTTATTGTGAAGAACATGCTGCTATAGCTTATGTAAAACCAACTAAAAAATAACATACTACACAAACAAAAGGTAAAGAACACTCAAGTCTTTACCTTTTGTTTTTTTACTGTCAGACAATTACTTCCAACGAATAGCCATTTCGCCATTATATTCGAAGATCTCACCTTCAGCCCCTATATAGTCTGTAAATCCTTCAGGATACGTACGAGTATCTACAGGATCATACAAAAATATTGTAGGGCACAGGTAGGCAAACTTTGTAAACACCTCCCATAAAAAAACAATCTTTTCATTATTTTTGTAGGCACAAAGCATCCACACTGGACCCTCTTTAATTTCAGCAACCTTGATAAGTTTTGCTTTCTCATCAAATTTAAAATCTTTCCATTCAGGGGAATACTTCATTCGAAGCAATTCTGCAACCGAACTAGGTGTTTCAATTTTCTTAATCATACACTAATTTTTTTTAATTATACAATTCCACTATGTGGTTTAACTATCTATATCTAACTAATTTAACATTTAATACAAAGCTTATACCATTTATTTAGACAAAAGTAAACAAAAAAAACATTCATATTACCCTCTTTAATTTCTATTATTAAAACATATATCACTAAATCATAATCAACTCATTTATTGGAGGAATAAATTAAATGAAAAAAAATATTTTACTCTTATGTAGCCTTTCAAGCCTTTGCATATACGCATCTAATAGTTTTGCTAACGATAATTCTAATGCCTTACCTCATCAAAAAAGTGCTGAGGGACGTGTTCATATATCAGAAAACTATCGTCACATGTCTTTTACCGACCTTGGTGAAAAATATTCAAGTTTCAAAGACTACTTACAAAAAAAATATGGATTTGGTTATTCTTTAACTGCTTCATTTACAGGACAATATGGTGCTCCAAGCGGTAAAAAAACAGCTCTTCAAACAATTTTATATCCAGCAATTTCCTGGAATTTATTCAACAACCAATATGGTAATGCAACTCTTAATGCTGCCTACAATATTGTTCAATATACAGGAGCAAATTCTCAAAAAATTGATAACAATATAGGTGTAGTAACATCTATCAACGATTACGATGAACAATCAAATGAATTTCCAGAACTTTATATCGCTTATCAACTTCCTGGAAAATATGATTGGATGACTATCGGCCTTGGTCAATATCCTTTTTACAATTTTGATGGAACAACTTATGATTCTAATCAGCAAGAAAACTTTATTAACTGGACATTTTCACAAAATGCATCATCAACATATCCAACTGCTGGTCTAGGATCTTACATTCAAATAACACCAACACCTGAATGGAGTTTCGCCGCAGGTTTTCAAGATGCAACTAATGTTGATGGCAACCGCATATCTACATCTAATCTTGATGAAAACCATTATGCAACTTTTGGGTATATATCTTATAATCCCACAATCAAAGGTCTTGGACTTGGACAATATTCTATGATGGTTTATAATCAACCTTGGGTAGAAGCTCAACCAGAAACAACAAATGGTTGGTCACTTAATGCCTCCCAAAACATTGGTGATAAATGGGCTATATTTGGACGTGTTAATGGTGTCTCTGGAGATCAAGCTGAGATAGACAATTCTTACCTTTTAGGAGCTGTTATGAATGATCCATTCAATCGCAACCCTCTTGATCAGCTAGGATTTGCTGCAGCATTAAACCACATAAATGAAGACGCCGTTGGTTCTCCAACTGAAAGCAACTATGAAAAAGTTCTTGAAGCATATATGACATTTGGTGTTTCAAAATGGATGACTATTACCCCAGATGTTCAAATTTATTTTGATCCAGCCCTGAATCCAAAATCTGATACTGCTTTTGCTTTTTCACTGCGTGCAACTCTATTTTTCTAGGAATTAAAACATACTATCTAATTAAAAAACTGTATAAAAGTGGCATTTTTTTAAAAGTTTAACTTTACAACCATATTAATAAAGAACTAAATTATAGCAAAATTATAATTTAACATATGGTATTAAACAATGAAAAAAATTGCCACTTTTGTTGCTATGCTTTTAATCGGCGCATGTCAACATCAAACCAATTTAGAAACTACCATGACCTCAAACACACAAACTATCAAAGATCAAACTAGTACCCCTATTGTTGGAGGCGTTGAGACTCTACACATTATCCCCTTTGATATGCCGTTTCATGCTCGTATGGATACTGGAGCAGAAACATCATCAATAGATGCTCATAATATTCGTCCCTTTGAACGAGATGGCGAAAAATGGATATCTTTTGATATAACTAACCGTAAAGATGGCATAACCAAACATTTTGAAAAACCTGTCAAACGCAAAACAACTATTGTCCGTACTGGCGAACAAGAACGTCGCTATGTAGTTCATCTTGATATTAAAATGGGAAATGAATTAATAGATGCTGAATTTAGTCTGAATGATCGTAGCAAATTTGAATATCAAGTATTAGTAGGACGTAACATCATCAATGGTCGTTTTATTATTGATCCAACCTTAGAAAACACTATGCACTAGGATATTTATCTAATGAAAAACTTCTTTTCTGTCCGCTTAGTATTAAGCATCATGCTACTTTTATCAATATGTTTTGCTGGATATAGCATATATTATAAAACTAAATATTGGGGATTTAGTATATCACCTAAACAGAATTCAAACGTTTGGGCTGTCGAGGCTCATATAAATTTTGTTGCGGATGGCTCACCTATTGATGTAAGCTTAAGTATTCCAACAAAAAATAAAGGTTTTAAAATTTTAGAGGAAAATATTATCGCTGATGGATATAAGAACAAAAAATTATCAGATCGTATTATTTTTTCAAAATCCCAAGCCGAAGGAAGCCAAGACTTATACTATAAAATTATAATTTTTGATAATGCCCAAGGCAAAGATAAAATCAAAGATGTTCCTCCTAAAGCTCCTAAACAGCCAATTCTTGATGAGCAACGTCTTGCTCAAGCAAAACAAATACTAAAATTTGCTGAACAAATGCCAGGTGAAGATAGTGTCGAAAAATTAATCAATTTATTTAACCAAGAACCCCTAAACCCTGCATTAAATTCTTATTTGCCGATACAACATACCACAAAAATAGAACTAGAAATCATGCAAGAGCTCCTAGCTATAAATGGTATATCAGCTCAAATTGCTCGTGGTGTAAAGCTTGAAGAGGGGCAAAAAATGAATTTAGATCTTATGCTAGAAGCATATATTCGTGGAGCATGGCGTCTTTATGATCCTATAACAGGCAAAAGAGGACTTCCTGATAACTTTCTCCTCTTCCAACGAGGTGGAAAATCTTTACTAGACGTTGCAGGTGGAACAGATTCAACAGTAAAATTTTCTTTGCAAAAATCTATTACATCAACAATGAACTTAGCTAGTCGCCGAGCTGAACTATCCCAAAAAACTAACATTTTTGCCTATTCTATTTATAATCTCCCTCTAGCTCAACAAAATACTCTAAAATGGCTATCTATTTTTCCCATCGGTATTTTAATAGTTGTACTTATGCGTAATGTCATAGGTATTCAAACTATGGGAACATTTACCCCAATGTTAATCTCAATGTCCTTAGTAAAAACAGGATTTATTACAGGATTAACCTGTTTTGTAGCAATTATACTATTAGGGTTAGGAATAAGATTCTTAATGTCAAAATTTAATTTACTTCTTGTTCCGCGTATATCCGCTGTAGTTATTTTTGTTATTTTGATTATCCATGCACTTACTATTCTAGGTTATAATTTTAATATAAAAATAGCCCAAGCATCTGTATTTTTTCCAATAATAATTACAGCTTGGATTATTGAACGAGCCTCAATAACATGGGAAGAAGATGGTCCTATCAATGCTGGTCGTGAACTTTTCAATAGTTTACTAGTAGGAATAATTGTTTATTTTGTAATAGCTAACGATTTCATTCGTCATATCATGTTTGCATATAATGAGATCAATCTAGTAATATTGTTCATTGTAATGTTATTAGGTACTTATACAGGATATCGCCTAACGGAACTTAAACGTTTCGCTCCACTAGTAAAAAAATAGGATAAATGTTTATGTTTGGCTTTCTAAAAAGATTTACCACCCCTACCAAATTACGCAACAAAGGCGTACTTGGTATGAATGCACGCAATTTTTATATAATAGCTAAACTTAATCATCGTCATCTATACCCCTTGGTTGATGATAAAGTACAAACCAAAAACCTAGCTTTAAAAAGCGATGTAAAAACTCCAAATCTTATCGGTGTAATTGAACATCAATATCAAGTAAAAAACATTTTAGATATGGTAAAAAAATATGATGAATTTGTTGTTAAACCATCCCATGGCTCTGGTGGAAAAGGCGTTTTGGTAATCAAAGAATATAGCGAAAATTGCTTCAAACTCCCATCAGGCAAAACTATAAATTATAATGAACTATATCAACACATATCAAACATTCTAAGCGGTCTTTATTCCCTTGGTGGACAATATGATACAGCTCTTATTGAAGAAGTTGTCCATTTTTCAGATGTCTTCAAAGACTACAGTTACCAAGGAGTTCCCGATGTACGCATAATTGTTTATAAAGGTTATCCTATTATGGCAATGACAAGACTATCTACAGCTGAATCTGGTGGAAGAGCAAATCTACACCAAGGTGCTGTTGGTGTAGGACTTGACATCAAAACAGGCAAAACTAAAAAAGCTGTTCAACACAATATGCCTCTTACTCATCATCCTGACACCAAAGCGGATTTACGTAAAATTGAGGTGCCAATGTGGCGTGAACATCTTATTATTGCCGCTAAAGCTTATGAAATGACTGGCCTAGGTTATTTCGGAGCAGATATCGTACTAGATGCTAACAAAGGTCCCATGATGCTTGAACTCAACGCTAGACCTGGACTTGCAATCCAAATTGCTAATGGCTCTGGCTTAAGAAAAGCTATAAAAAAAATCGATAAAAAAGCTCCTAACAACCTTAGTCCAGAACAACGAATTGATTTTATTTTAAGCTAAATTTTGCATTTTATCAAATTAATACCTATATAAAATAAAAAGATAACCAATTTATAAGGAGAATTAACTATGTCGGAAACCAAACAAATAAAAAATGCCGAAACAAAAAAAATTAGTAACAACAAAACTAAAGGACTTCCTAAAGACGAAACTAAACAACTTGGTATGAGTAAAAGCCTTTCAAAAAAAATTAAACATTCATACAATGTAAAAGATGCTAATAATGCTCTTCTTCTAAAATTAAAAGACGGCGATGTTATAATAGAAATGTTCCCTGATGTTGCTCCAAACCACGTTACTCGCATTAAAGAACTAGTTCGTTCAGGTTTTTATAATGGACTAAAATTTCATCGTGTTATTGAGGGATTTATGGCTCAAACAGGTTGTCCTTATGGTAATGGTACAGGTGGTTCTGGTCAAAAACTAAAAGCCGAATTTAACCGCACGCCTCATAAACGTGGAACAGTTTCTATGGCTCGCTCAATGTTTCCAGATTCTGCTGATAGTCAATTTTTTATCTGTTTTGCCGATTGTTCTTGGCTTGATGGACAATATACTGTCTGGGGAGAAGTAACTTCTGGTATGGAATATGTTGATATGATAAAAAAAGGAACAGGTGCTAATGGTGAAGTAAATACCCCCGATGAAATAATATCAATGAGTGTTATTGCTGATATATAAAATACTACAAACTAAAAAATAAAGACGATGTTTTAAACACCGTCTTTATTTTTTTATTCATCTTTATTAAAAATTGTATCCCAAACAGCTCTTCGATAAATCCAAAGATTAAACAAACCTAAAACAACAGAAATAATCCCAAAAAGATACAAAAAGTAATACCAATTCAATTGTTCCGCATTCATCATCACATCTTGTCGTCCCATTTTAATAAATGCTATCGCCATAGACGTAGCCAAAAATGAAACAATAAAAGCAATCAACCAAATTTTCTCTTTTGTTTTTTCATCAAGCAAAAAAGCTGTAATCATATAAAATAACAAAAAAGCAAAAAATAAATATAATTCCATTATTATATCTCCTAATCGATTATTCTAAGCAAAAATATAATAACAAATCTATTAAAAACAAGAATACTGGTTTATCAAAACATTAAAGTTCTAATAAAACCAGCATTCTCTTACTCTACTTCTTTGTTTGCTAAAATGACAATAGCACCAACAATAGCTATTATCACACCTGAAACTTCCGGATAACCACAACCCCACCAATAATTTACAATAATATTAGCAACAGTAAGCGAAAACATTACCACTGCCATGATATTATCAACTGAAGCTCCAGATACTTTATGCTGAGGTCTTTCATAACCACTAGCATAAATCAAACAAACAGCTCCAAAGATAAGGTTTGCAGTTAAACTACCATTGATACAAAACGCACCAACTATAGCAAACATCAAAGAGTAAACCAACGCACCAACATTGCTTTTTTTCATAAAAAAAGTAACGATTATGGTGCTTAGCAAAATCATAATAGGACAAAACATATTTTTTTATTAATTAATACTCAAATAAAAAAAGAGTTACTTGCCCTTTCTGACATGAACTTTCAGTAATTGCTAAAAGCAAAAACGAAAACTGCAAACATCATAATAGAACAAAATAACTCTTTATCTTGCTTCATTATATCACATTTTTTCACTCTTTGCAAATTTTAATACAGTCTTTTATCTAAACGAAAAATCATATTCACCAATAGTTGGCCAATATCCCGCTGACAATTGCTCCAAAGTCTCATTAGCTTTACCAAATCTAATATTATATATCCAAAAGTTAGCCATTACTCTTTCAATATAAATCCTCGTCTCAGCCGAAGGCAGAACCTCAATAAACAATAATGGATCTTTACCATAACGTGCTTTTTTCTGCCATTTTACCAAATTTCCAGGTCCTCCATTATATGCTGCCAACATATAAAATAAATTCCCCTCAATAAATGGTTTATCTAACAAATAACCGACATATTTTTGCCCTAACTCTAAATTATAATCAAGATTTAGTAGTTTATTCTTCTGTTTTTTCACACTTTTATCACCACTAATATGATAAGCTGTATTAGGCATTAACTGCATTAAACCTCGTGCACCCGCTTTACTAGTAGCATTATCTTTAAAGGCCGATTCTTGACGTATTAAAGCTAAAACCAATGCTTTATCAACCAACCAATCTTTATTTTCTGTCCACTCAGGCAATGGGTACAACTCTTTTTCATAATTACCTGTTAAAGTTTCAATATTTTTCTGTTTTGCTATATTTATTACCAAAGAATGTAAACCATACTGATTAGCAAGTAAAATAACAGCTTCTTTTTGATTATCACTAAGCCCATCATATGCAGCAAATAACTCTTTTTCTGCCCACTCATTTTGTTTAATAGCTAGCAAAACCAAAGCTCGCATAATTGCTGGCGAAGCTAACATTTCATTAATATAATCTTCTCTCTCAAAATTATTGATATAATTATCTTTATTAAACGCAAAATCAAATTCATCACCCAGTTGATATGCTGCTAAAATTCCATAAAAAGTATACTTATGACTAGATGCTAATTTTAGCATTTCTTTTGCTTTAAGGTGATTACCTAGTTTTTCATAAGCTCGTGCAGACCAATATCCTGCTGCAGATTTCAACCATTCATCAGAATTTTTTGAACTGGCCAACCTTGCAAAATAGCTCGCTGCTAATTTATAATTCTTTTTACGCCAAGAAGCTAATCCAGCAACCCATGTTGCCGTACCAGAATTATGTCTTTTAGAGGCAATTTTTCCCCATTCTAAAGCTTTTGTATCATAATTATCGACCAAATATTTCAACGCCAAAGTTGCTGCCAAATTATCCCAATAAATTTTAGGAGCCAATTTCTGAAAACGTTTGTTTTCCAAAACTTGACGAGCTGATAATGTTTTTCCCTTTCTAATGTAAGTCCTAAAATTTTTAGCTTGCCTAACTAAAAAACTACGGTCACTATTAGATAATCGTCTTAAATACTTCAGCGAAAGCCTCTGAACATCAATCTCCTCACCCGAACTAGCAAAAACAGGCTCTTTCGCTTTATCACTACCTTTTTTCTGAGCCAATTTATAAATTCTTGATGCTTGCGGATGGTCTCTATATAACTCTAACCACTCCTCAAGCTCTTCTTTTGTTGAGACATAACTATTATGTAAATATTTTTCTGCCAATACATAACCTAGCAATATTTGACTATCTAACCTATTTGTCAAATTATCTGCTGTTTTGAAATCACCTTTACCTATTGCCTTAAAGATATCACGATACCTTTTTACATCACTAGAACTAATTTGTAGTTCTTCCATAATTTGTTCATAAATTTCAGGTGTAACAACATTAATCCTTGCTTGAGTAACAGATGCACAAAAGCAAAATATAGCAAAAAACAATATTATGAAGACACGAAAAGGTTGCATATCAACTATTTCGACAACCAAATAAGCTTATCAGCACATTGACGCGATGTCATACCTTTAACTCGACAACGATTAACCACAATATTGGGAGCTTTATCCATATTATAACATCCCTTACCCAACAATGAATAATTATAATATGTTTGTGTATTAGGCATAACATCTCTAAATGAAAGAGTTGTCGTTAAATCTGGCCAAACTAACTTAACATCAAGCTGATTGATTTTTCTATCAAGGTTTGACAATACATTAAAACGAACATCACACATTGCACTATTAGAAAGATAGTTAGAAACCTTAAATTTATCAAAAAATAAAAAAATATTCGAAACTTTTTTCATACGCCCCTTTTCATCAACCTCAACGAAAGCCTGCCCTCCTCGAACAGAACCATCTAGAGTAGGCTCATCATTAAGTTTATAAAGCTCTCTCTCTGGAATAAAAACATCTTCCTCTGCTGTTGTTTCAGCAGCAGCTTTAGCGGCTGCTGCTCCTTCCATACTTCCGCCTTTTTCATTTAAAGCACTAGAAATTTGACTTAATGGATCTGTTGATGTATTACCATCACTTTTTACTGAAACAAAGGAGTTATTAATATTTTTCACTTCCAAATTTACATCCGTATTTTTATCATTATCACCTTGTTGAATAGTACGTCCACCCGCTGGTACTACTATTTTCTCAGCAATTGCAACAGGAATTGTTGCTGTATCTGCTGAAAACATTTGAGCCGTGGCATCAGAAACAGACAACACAAACAGCAAACATCCCAAAAGACCAGCAACCAACATTTTTATCCCCTCTATAAGATACTCAAAATCTAGACCTCAATTACCATTATTGTTTTCAACAACATCATCATTAGTAATATCTCTAATTGTAACAATTGTTTCATCAAAAAGTTTTCTAATTTCTCTTTCCACACTCGCTACCTCAGCATTTTCAATAGCTAACTGTTCTTCTGGTGAAACTTCTTTAAACTCCATGTAGTACTCAGCACTTTTAGGAGATACATAACGGAACAAATTGCTACAACTTTGATGAGAAACTTTATCATTCATACCTGCTGTTCCACAATTGTTTACTGTTACATCCATATCATTCAATAATAAGAAACAACGGTCAGTATCAACTTTAGTTTTTAATGTAACTTGTTGATTAATTCTAAGTTGAGGAAGTTTCAATGGTGCACTAATTGTCTTTCCTGTAAAACTAGAAGTTGAATAACGAGATCTTTGTGCTTTAGGGTTGACACGTTTTTGTTCTTTTTCCAATCTTTCTTCTTGATCTATAATTTCTCCTATCACATCATCTTCCCATTGCAGAGTAATTGCTACATTAGCAATATCCATCTTGGTACGATTAAAAAATGTTGCACCAACATTACAAAACAAGACTTTTCCATTAGCATCTTTTTCTGGAACAATATCATGAATTTTAAACAAAACCACACCCATTGGCTCATCATTTTTTTCTGGAGCTGCATTAACATCAGCTACTATTAAAAACGAAACAATACCTAAAAATTGCATCAAAATATTTATACTTTTTTTCATTTTCATTTCCTCTGTCTAAATGACATTTCTTTTCACTGCCAATATCATATAATATATTTTATAAAATACCATTAAATATTAAAATAATTACTAATTTTGTTAATTGTTTTCTTGCATTTCTTTTTTCAAGCGTAAAAAATCAGCCCAAGCTTTAGACTTCTGTGCTGGAGTACGCAACAAATAAGCGGGATGATATCCTGCTAATACTTTTATCTTTTTTCCTTTTTCAGTCTCATACTCCATCCATTTTCCTCGCAATCTTGAAATACTATCGCCCCCTCCTAGCAATGAATTAACAGCAACAGCTCCTAACATAAAAATAAAATCAGGCTCAACTATTTCTATCTGTTTCTTTAAAAAAGGCAAACAAACAGCTATTTCCACATCTGCAGGAGCTCTATTTCCAGGGGGTCTCCACGGTAAAATATTACAAATATAACACCCATTTCTATCAACACCTATCGATGCTAACATCTTATCCAAAAGCTGACCACTACGTCCAACAAAAGCTCTTCCTATTCTATCCTCATCAGCTCCAGGTGCTTCACCTATAAACATTAATTTAGCTTTAGGATTTCCATCGCCTATGACTGTATGAACCGCTGTATTTTTTAATGCACACCCATCAAAATTTTCAACAACTTTTTTGAGTTCATCTATTGTCGTAATATTTTCACATAAATCACTAGCACTTTTTACAGCTTCCGTTGCTGCAACAGCTAAATAAGACATCGCTGGACGCAAATTTTTTGTATTATCACAAGTCGTTACACCCTTTGATGTATCCAATGATAAACAAACGCTATCGCCACAGGTTCCATCAACCCCTGACAACACATAAAATTCTAATATGCTTTTTATATCCAAACTAGTATCAATCATATCTCAAACTTAAATTAAATATCAAACTAGTGCAAGAATAAACATTTATTTGCACAAATTTAATCATATATTTATAAAGCTATTGTATCATACAGAAAAATATGTAGTATAAAAAAGTAAATATTTTTTGGAAAAAATAAATGGGCAAAATATCTTTCATATCTGTTTTATTAGTTTCTACAGCATTATTTGTATCGTGTTCACCTGTGATTAAACAGCATCCAACATTTGATACAAACACCGAAAAGCATACAGAAAAACCTATTGCTACAAACTTATATGGAGCTTATCTTGCAGGGAGAATTGCTCATCTTAGAAAAGACTTTGACAACGCTGCAGACTATTACAAAATAGTTTATGATAAAGACAATAAAAACCCTGAACTAGTAGATCGTATTTATCTAATTTTGACATCAAAAGGACGTATTAATGAAGCTGCTGAATATGCAGAAATAGCTATAAAAAACAAAACCAACAACAGTTTTGCTCATTTATTAGTAGCTATCTCTCAAATGCATAAAGGTGATTACCAATCTTCAATAAAAAAACTCAACAAAATTAGCGATCCCATATATCGTTCACTAATATCTCCTTTACTTAATACTTGGAATCATGCTGGGCTTAATGATAAAACCAAAGCTTTTGCAGAACTCAACAAGTTAAATAAAGAAAAAGGTTTTACTCCAATATACACTTTTCAAAAAGCCCTCCTTTTAGATTATTTTGGTGAAAATCGCAAAGCTGGAGAAATATATGAGCAAATATTAAGCAACAAACATTCTGAATTATCCGTAAGAATGCTCGAAATAATAACTAACTTTTATATTAGAACAGGACAAAAAGAGAAAGCTGTTGCTCTAATGCATTCAACAATTAACAATCAAGCTCTCGATTCGATTCTTGCATCACTAAGAGACAAAACAATATTTGCTAACCCTAAAAAAACATTACCAATACTATCTTCTGCCTTAATCGGAGCTGCCGAAGCTTTATTTACTATAGCTTCAACTTTTCGTTACGATGAAGCTATAGATATCGCTCATATGTACACTGCTCTTGCCATATATATGAATCCTCAATATAGTACTGCCAAAATATTGATGGCAGATATATTTGAAGCTAGAGACATGATAAGTGATGCCAATGAAATTTATGACAATATCAATTCCAATGACATAGCTTATTATCCTGCCCAAATAAAAAAAGCTCGCAACTTAATAAAAATGGAAGACTACCAAAAAGCGGAACTTTTATTAAAAAACCTAAGCAAAGACTATGATGATATTCAAATATATATCGAGCTAGGAGAAATATTACGCCTTAATAATCGCTATATAGAGGCTATAAGATATTATGATAAAGCAATAAGCAAAACTAAAAATCCTGTTAGTTTGTGGGTATTATATTATGCTAAAGGGGTAAGTCAAGAACGTGCAGGACAATGGAAAAGTGCCGAAGAAACCCTAATGAAAGCTTACAAAATCAAACGACACTATTTAGTATTAAATCACCTTGGTTATACTTGGATAAGACAAAATCAAAATGTAGATCGGGCATTTTCTATGATTGTCGATGCTTATAATCAAGCCCCTTTCGACCCAAGCATCAACGACAGTTTAGGATTTGCTTTATATAATCTAGGATACTATGGAATGTCTTTATCTTATCTTGAACGAGCAGCAGAACTATACCCATCATCAGCAATTATCAGTTCTCACTTAGGCGACGCATATTGGTTTGCTCACCGCAAAAATGAAGCCAAATTTCAATGGCAACATGCACTATCATTAAAAGACGACTCTGGAGAATTGGATATTCACGCCACCAAATATAAAATTAAAAATGGTCTTTCTACAGCACCCAACTTAAGTTACGATAAAGAAAAGATTGAAGAAACCATCAAAAGAATTAAAAAACAAAAAACATCTAGCAAGTTATAATGCTATAGGTAAAGAACCAATTTGTTTTATCTTTTTGACTAACTCAACATCTGCTTGAGCAAATTCGTAATCATCAATTTCATCCAAAGTTACCCAAGCTGTTGCAACATGCTCATTATCAACAATTTCTTCATTTAAATTTTTTAAAAATGCCCAAAACAAATTAATTTCCACCTCAGCAAAATCATAAATATGATTAACCTTCGTAATAAAATCACCAATTTTAGTATCTACGTGCAATTCTTCTTGAAGTTCACGTTTTAATGTTTGAGGTAGTGTTTCATTAAGTTCAAGTTTTCCTCCTGGAAATTCCCATACAAGAGGAGGCTTTTTATCTGCAGGACGCTGAGCAATAAATAATTTATTATCCTTTACTAAAGCCGCAGCCGCTACAACAATTTTTTTCATTAGATACCTCCTTAAAAACTTGTTTTATCATTTTGTATAATGCAATTACTTGATTAGTTAAACAAAAACATATAAATTGTAAACTATAATTATTTAAAGGAGAATATCATGTTTAAATATTTTTTACATTTTATATTAACAATAAGTATTTTTTTTACAAATGAAGTAAAATCTCTAGAAAAAGAAACATATACAGAAAGAAACGATACTATATCAGAAGAAACAAAAGATAATAATAATTTTATTGAACAAAAATTACTCAGTGAGAAGGAAAAAAGACTTGAAAAACGCAG
>JAZSQL010000053.1:0-2196 GCA_045537965.1 Alphaproteobacteria bacterium | reverse complement strand
TCCATTCGTCTTTTTGGCAATGTAATTTTCATGGAATGGATTGTGTGTGCTGTAACATATTTTGTGGTTAGCATGGTATCTCCTGATAAAAAATAAATTTGAATTTGAACAGGCATGAGTGAAAAACTTGTGCCTGTTTTTTGTTTGCTGAGAAAAATTTAAAATTTTTTAGAAAAGGATGTCCGCTTTGGCTTTTTCGTGGGCAACTTATATAATGAGAAGATTTTTAGATTTGTACCTTTTTTCTTTGGTAGTTTCTTTTTTGGGTGAAGTCTAACTTTTTGCGATTGTTCTAAAAGAGCCAAAAGACCAATTTTTAATCAATGATAGATGCTTAGGGTGAAGCATAAAAAAGAAAAAGACACACAGCAAATAAAACTGTGTGTCAGAAAAAATATTAACTTGCAAGTTTAGTGCGTAGCGTATTCAAAGCTTTACGTTTATATCTACGAATATGACGAGCAGAATAGTTGGTGGAACAGGCAACTTGTTCTTGGGTATATTTTTTGAAATAAACATCTTTTAAAACTTGTGCCTGTGTAGGTGGCAACAAGTTGATTTCTTGCGCTAACGCTAGATTGTTCAAAACATCCTGCAAATCTTCTTGATGAGCTGTTTCTAAGAAAGTGTCACCTTCGTCTAGACAACGTTCAATATCCCAACGTTTACCTTCCTTTTGCATGGTACGCAATAGTCTAAAAATTAGAAAGCGACGTATAAGACCAGGTAGATGCTTAAAATCATTGCCTTTGTATTTAGAAAGGAAGTCATAGAAAATCATCCAGACTGTATTTTCAGCATCTTCTCTTAAAACAGAATACACGCAGTGACGATGACTAAGCTTGTAAACCAAAGGAGCAAAGGCTTGACGTAATCGTTCTGCAGCGTAGGAATTACCTTCTTGATAAGCTTTAACAGCCGCACGAAGGGTATTCGCAGTAAGTTTTTTACAAGAAAAGCTTTGTTTTTGAGTATTAAATTTTTTAATGATGAAGTTCCTTCTTTCGTAATTAATGTTGGAAAGAAAGGAATTTTAATATGGAAAAACTGGAACTAGTATTTAAAAATGCATAAAGAATATAGCACATTAATCGATTAATTACAAGGTGTTTAAAAATGAAATCATCTTTTTTGAAAAGTTTCACTGGGAGTTCACAAATTCGCAAAATAAATAAGGGTGGTTTGGAAACTTTATAGAAGTAATAATGAAAAGTTAGTTTTTTACGGTAGAGACATTGCTATTTTATTAGAAAGATTTGGTTTATGATATGTCCTTGAAGTTTATTGGAAAGATTGATATAAATATTTATCGGTGCATAACTAAAGATATTGTAACAGACGAAGTGGTTATAACTGAGGAACGAATAAATCATATTAAGGAAAGGCATCCCAATGATTATGAAAGATTTTGTTCATATCTTAGGACAGTTATAGAAAAGCCAGATTATATTATTGAGTCAAAGAAACCTAAAACTGCGTTGATATTGAAAGAAGTTATTGAATCTGATGAAAAACGTTTTAAAACTATTTTAAGATTAACAACTTCTGTGGATAATCCAGATTTCAAAAATTCTATCATTACATTTATGAAGATAGATGAAAAAGAATGGAAGCGATTGATAAAGAATAAGCGTGTGCTTTACAGTCGTTTTTGAGAATGGTATAATCAAGATGAATGGAAAAGAGATTACTTGAGGTGGAAGATTTCGTACCCGTCCACACGCCGATGGCTTGACAGGGGTGACCCGAGAGATGCAGGAGAAAGGTACGCCTGCCAAGTAATCTCTTTCGTTTTCATTTTTTAGTGTGGCTTTTCTCATGATTGAGAAAGGCTTTTTTATTTCCAAGACCTCTTCGATTTTCGAAGGGGTCTTGTTGTTTATTAAATAACTTTTGTTATTGTTAGTTTGATTAACATATGTAAAAGTGCTATAATCACAGATAAATAAAATGGGGGAAGTATTTTACTTTTCCAAAATTATTAATAAATTGGTGTGTTCTGTGAATATTTTAGTAATGTATGCTAATAACCTTTTTGGTATGACGTTGATGAAACGTTTGACCAAGGAAGGTGACAATATAATATGTGCTGATAAAACTTTAGCTGAGGTTGACAAGAAAATCGCAACTCATAGTTACAATTTAGATTACAGTGATAGCGTGGATGAAATTTTTAGAATCCACAATTTGGAAGGT
>JAZSQL010000031.1:0-6202 GCA_045537965.1 Alphaproteobacteria bacterium | reverse complement strand
GGGGTTCTATTAAGGATACAAACCTTCGGTTTGACCACGCACGTTAGCGTGGAAACGATGTTGTTATACAACATCTCGTTATTCATCCACCACTAAATTGGTGGTTTTCTACAAGGATGTAATAAAACAAAAGCTCCTTTTTCAAGGAGCTTTCTACTTTTTGGTAGCGGGTGAGGGATTCGAACCCACGACACAAGGATTATGATTCCTCCGCTCTACCGACTGAGCTAACCCGCCAACAAATTCGAAATCTTTAATAATATTTATATTTGCCTTTGTCAATAAATATTTTTGAAGAGTTTGAAAAAAATAATTTTATCCAACAATTTTCAAATATGAACTCATGAGTTTTTTAATGCCACCAGAATCAAAACAAACCTGAACAGTATTGCCATCTTGAGCCACTATTTTACCATAACCAAAAGTTTGATGATATACTCTTTTACCCAAATTATTATTTGGTTTTTCTCGTGTGTAACTATAACGTCTATCACCATCAAATGTTACTTCTTCAAAAGAGTCGTTGTTATAAACTTTTTTGAAGTTTGGGTTGTAGTTAGAGTGATATGATGATTGATTCGAGTTAAAATATGAACATTTGTTAATTAGCTCAATATTAGCTCTTGGAAGTTCATTAATAAAACGAGAGGGAAGGTTGTTTTGCCATTGACCATAAACACGGCGATTGTGAGCCATAGATATATAAAGTTTATGTTTAGCTCTGGTTATTGCGACATAAGCTAAACGACGTTCCTCCTCGAGCGATGCTTCGCCTTCATCTAACGAACGTTGATGTGGAAATAAATTTTCTTCCCATCCTGGTAGGAAAACAACATCAAATTCTAATCCTTTAGCTGAATGTAATGTTATTATACGAACTTTGTTTTCATTTGCATCGTTATCATTATCCATAACTAAGCTTACATGTTCCATAAATGCTGATAAATTAGGATAATTTTGGGTATCGCTCATAACGTTTAATAATTCTTTTAAGTTGTCTAAACGACTAGGCGCATCAGCCGATGTATCATTTTTTAGCATTTCATAATAGCCACTTTCCTGTAATACAGATGTTGCTATATCATCTGCTGATACAACATTTGCCGCAATACGCCACTCTTTAAAGTTATCCATTAATTGCTGAAGAGATGTTTTGGATTTTCCAGTAATAGCACCTTCTTTTAACATCTTTTCAACTGCCATATAAAGAGATATGTGGTTTGTTCGAGCTTCGTTTTGAAATTTTTCAATTGATTTGGCACCAATACCACGAGCTGGTTTATTAATTATACGTTCAAAAGCAAGATCATCATGTGGTTGTAATATGACTCTAAAATATGCTAAAGCATCTCTGATTTCTGCTCGTTCGTAAAACTTTAATCCGCCAATAACTTGATAAGGAATTGCTTCTGATATAAATTTTTCTTCTAAAATTCGTGTTTGAGCAGCTGTACGTACAAGTATAGCAATGTCAGAATATGCATACCCATTACGATGATTGTTTTCAATTTCTTCAGCAATTAAACCTGCCTCATCATCTCCAGAATAGGTGCTAATAACTTTTATTTTAGAATTATCTACCTTATTTGCTGGCGAATTTTGGGCTACTTTTAGGGTTTTGCCCAAACGACCAGAATTGTTGGTAATTAAACTTGAGGCTGCAGCCAAAATATGACCAGTAGAACGATAATTTTGTTCAAGCCTAATTATAATTGCATCATCAAAGTCTTTGTTAAAACGAAGGATGTTTTCAATTTCGGCACCACGCCAAGAATAAATTGATTGGTCATCATCTCCCACGCAACATATATTGCGATATTTTTGACAAAGAAGGCGTATAAGCAAATATTGACTAACATTGGTATCTTGATATTCATCAACCATTATATATTTGAAACGATTTTGATATTTTTCTAAAATATCTTTTTCACTCATCAAAATTTGAATCGAATATAAAATAATATCGCCAAAATCAACACAGTTTAGCTCTTTGAGACGAGCTTGGTATAGTTTGTATAATTTGGTTGTGATATTTTCTTTGAAATCTGTTCCTATTTTTTCAACAGTTATACCTTTGTCTTTCCAAAGACTTATTTTTTCAACTATTGACTGAGGAGGATATTTTTTATCATCAATCCCATGTTGTTCACAAATTTGTTTAATTAAGCGTTTTTGATCATCTTCTCCAAGAATTGTAAAGTTGCTTTTTAGACCAACAATTTCTGCGTGAGCACGCAATATTTTAACACATATACTGTGAAAAGTTCCCAACCATACAGAAGATGCAGCTTCACCAATAAGATTATAGACACGTTCTTTCATCTCTTTAGCGGCACGATTGGTAAAAGTTACTACCAAACATTCCCAAGGTAAAGCAAGACCTTTTGCTAAGATATAAGCTAGTCTAGATGTAAGAACTTTGGTTTTTCCTGTTCCAGCACCAGATAGTACCAAAACAGGACCTTGAGTTGTTTCAACAGCCTGACGTTGCTCTGGATTTAATACATCAAGCCAACTAAGCTTGGGCATTAGTGCTGAAATGTTATCTTCTGTTGTATTAGTTTCTTCGCTCAAATCAAAAAAGTTGTTCATTGTTAATCTTCTTGTTTTTTTAACCTTTAAGCAATATATATAATATATTCTTATATGAAAAGAACAAAATTGGACTTTTTAGCAAAAAAAGGAATATGAAAAATGTCTGAAATACGTAATAAAATCGTCGAGTTGCAGAATAATATGAATTCAAATATCTTAGGGCAAGAGGACTTGGTCAACAAATTGTTGATTACACTTTTGGCTGATGGAAATATATTAGTTGAAGGTGCTCCAGGTTTGGCTAAAACAAAGGCTATTAAAACCCTTGCTTCAATGATTAAAGCCGACTATAACCGAATACAATTTACACCAGATTTGTTGCCATCTGATGTTACTGGAAGCGAAATTTATGTGACATCTACTGGAAAATTTGAATTTAGAAAAGGTCCAGTTTTTGCTAATTTGGTTTTAGCTGACGAAATTAACCGAGCCCCTGCTAAAGTGCAGTCCGCTTTATTAGAAGCAATGGCTGAACGTCAAGTTAGTGTTGGTGGCAAAAGATATGATTTACCAAAATTGTTTATGGTAATGGCTACCCAAAATCCAATAGAGCATGAAGGAACTTATAATTTGCCAGAAGCCCAATTAGATAGATTTTTGATGCATGTAAAAGTTGAACATCCTAATGCAGAAGTTGAGAAAAAAATTTTAAGGCTGGTTCGTGGCGAAATTAGTGGTAAAAATAATAAATTATCTTCAGAAGTTTCTATAGAAGATATATTAGTTGCTAGAGAAGAGGCTTTTGCTGTACATATGAGTGAAAAAATAGAAGAATATTTAGTTCAACTTATTATGGCTACTCGTAATCCTGAAAAATATAATAATGCGCTTAAAGGATATGTTGCTTATGGTGCAAGTCCTAGAGCTACATTAGCATTAGATAGATGTTCTAGAGTAAATGCTTGGCTTAGAGGAAAAGATTTTGTATCGCCAGAAGATGTACATGCTGTTGTATATGATATTTTGCGTCATAGAATTATATTGAGCTTTGAAGCACAGGCAGAAGGAATGACCTCTGATAATGTTATTGCATCGCTCTTAAAAGTTGTACCTTTACCTTAATTTTTTATAAAGGAAACAAAGGTAAATGGTAAAAATAAAGAAAATATCATCTAAATTTATGAAAACCAAAGTTCCTCAGTCTGATGATAATGGGCTTTATGCTACATTAGACGAATTAATGAATATGCGCAAATATGTAGCATATATGCAAAATAGTTATAAACACAAAACATATTCTGCCCAAACAGGAGATATAAAATCTGCATTTAAAGGGCGTGGTATAGAAATGGAGGAAATAAGAGAATATCATTTTGGAGATGATGTTAGAGATATTGATTGGCGAGTTACAGCCAGAAAAGAAAAGCCATATACCAAAATATATATGGAAGAAAAAGACAGAGAAATTTATGTTTGGCTTGATTTGTCTCAAATGATGTTGTTTGGTTCATCTTATGAGCTAAAATCGGTTACAGCATCAAAATTTGCAGCACTAATTGCTTGGATTGCTCTCAATAATAAAGATAGATTTGGCTGTATTATATTTGATGGAAAAAATTCGTGGCTATATAAAGCAAAAAATGATAGAGCTTATCTAGCAGCAGTTTTAAAAAAAATAAGTGAAGTAGGCAAGCAAATACTACAAAAGGAATATAATGATAGTGCTCAACGCATAAAATCTCTTAAAATGTTGCAAGCAAATATCAAAAATAAAGCTAGTTTGTTTGTTATTAGCTCTTTTATTGGTTGGAATGCTGATTATGATATGGAACTAGCAGCTTTAGCTAAAAAAACCGATATGTATTTGATAAATATATTTGATAAATTAGAAGAAAAGGCACCAACAGCAGGACAATATATGGCTCAATTTGGTGATGAAAAAATTGTTTTCGATTCCTCTAGTAAAATTTATCAGAAAAAATATGCAGACTATTTTGCTACTAAAAGGCAGGAACGTAAGCAATTTTGTCGAAAAATAGGCTGTAAAATAATTGATTTTAGTTCGAGTATGAGCTTTATAAACGGTCTAAAAATATTATAAAACCAACACCAATTAATTTTTTATAAAATATATTGCCTTAAACAACATCTTATGATATATTAAAAAACCTAAAAATATAATTAATAAATTAATAAATTAAAAAATAAAAAAAATGAAAACAAAAAAATTAATAGCCTTTGTATTGGCTGCAGGCTTTTTTTACATCGTGGGAATTCAGTTAAATATATTATTAATTTGTGATGTATTTAACAATGAATGTTCTCTTTTTTTCCAAAAAGGAGATTTCACAATATTTGCAATATTTGCTGGGTGTTCGGCAATAATTGCAAGAAAAATCTACAAAGTGCTGTGTTAAAATTAAAGTCTCCAATTGCTTTTTTTGCAATCGGAGGCTTTTTTATTAATTAGATAAAATCAGCTAAAAAAATTGCAATTAACTAAAAAGCTAAACCTTTTGTTAACCAATAGTATGTATAAGAAATCTGACAGAAAGTTGTAATAATTTATTTTTGGAGAACTAAAGATGTATAATTTTAATGAAGATGCAATTCGTGAAGCTGCTTACTATATCTGGAAAAACAATGGTTGCCAAGCTAACACTAGCTTAAGCGATTGGGATGCAGCAATTAATCAACTAGCTGCTCAAGCTTCTTTCAAATTGAAAGCTCCTAAAAAAGCTGCTTCATCAGTTAAAGTTTTGATGCCTAAAAAAACAACTGTAAAAGCTTCTGCTTTGCGCACAGCAAAATCAATCATTTTGAAACCTGCTTCTGCAATCAAAACAACAGCATCTTCTACCAAGAAGTCTGCTACTAAAGCAGTTGTTTTAAAACCTGCAACAAAAAAAACTCCTGTAGCAAAAGCTTCTTGCTCTAAAGCTGCTCCAGCAAAAAAAGTAGCTACAAAGTCTACAGCTAAAAAAACTAAATAAGATTTACTTGTTTACTTAAAAAGGTCTCATTTATCAAACGAGACCTTTTTTTGTTATATAATCCTAAATATCAGACAAAAGTTTAAAAAGCTAAACCACACCGAACGTAGCGGCTGCTGTCTAGCTTAGAGCTTTTGCCCAAGTTACCATTGTACATGAAGAGTGTCCACGCGTAAGAGGAGTCGCACTCGGTAGAAGAAAAGTAAGACCAGTGGACTAAAGCCGTTCCACCTGCGTTAGTGAGGGCGGTATTTATGGTTGTTTGGTTATCATATATAGCTTTTAAGTCTTTAAAGTTTGGCAAAAACCAACTTCCTTCGGGTTGTCCTCCTTCAGTTAAATTATAGCAATATCCTGGAGCATAGTCAGTACTAGAATAATCTGATCCTAAATCTACAAGTATTCTTGTAAGTTCTTTTCCTGTTTCTTTTGCGGTTAGTGCTTCTTCTGATGTAGCATAGTTAGGAAGTGGTGTATCTCTCGCAAAATAAGACCAAGCCATAGTAGTAGCATCATTTAGCCCGATAGCCAACCTATTTTCAGTATCAAACACCACGGCTATTGGTGTTACTTTTCCGCTAGGTAAAGAAGATTCATCATAACAATTCAAATCACTGTACAATATTGCACCTACAGCATCACAACCTTGTCCTGTGCTGCCTCCTGAACTCTCG
>JAZSQL010000058.1:0-25452 GCA_045537965.1 Alphaproteobacteria bacterium | reverse complement strand
AGGCAGCACAGGACAAGGTTGTGATACTGTAGGAGATATATTGTATAGCGATTTAAATTGTTATGAACCCCTAGATAAAATAGCATCAGGAGTTGAACCAATAGCTGTAGTATTTGATACTGAAAATAGGTTGGCTATTGGGTTAAAAGATGCTCCTAGTACTATGGATTGGGCTAGTGTAGAAGAAGATATAGTAGGTTTAACCACTTATACTTCATCAAGTACAGCACTAACAGAAACGACAACAGGGAAACAAAATACTGCTACTATTGTAGCTTTAGGAGGAGATTATGCTTCTAGTAGTTATGCTCCAGGATATTGCTATAATTTAACTGAAGGAAATCAACCCGAAGGAAGTTGGTTTTTGCCTAGTTTAAAAGAGTTAAAGGCGATATATGATAACAAAGACACCATAAACACTGCCCTCGAAAATGCTGGGGGAACTGCTTTGACTAGTGGTTACTACTGGTCCTCTACCGAGTTCTCGTCCGATATCGCGTGGATACTCGGCATGAACGATGGCCTCGTGGTCTTAGACTATAAGACATTCGTCTACTACTACGTTCGGTGTGGTTTAGCTTTTTAAACTTTTGTCTATTTAACTATTTTTAAAAAATTATTACGAGGACGAGGGATGAGGATAAGTAATGAGGTTTAGCGAAGGATATAACCACTAATGTCATGGCTATTTTTGCTTGCAAAAATTCAAGCCATCTTCAATATTATCAAAAATAAGGAGGATAGCTAATCTCATTCGCTAACGCTTATTCGAGCTACTGTGCATCACTTCGTCAAGGAAGCTTGTCTTTGCAAAGCGAAGAGTCTCTCAAAGCACAAGAGATGTTTCGCTTCGCTCAGAGTGACGATAGAAAAAACTCAGAGTGACATTAAAAGAAGCCTCTGAATGACGTTGGTTGATAACGTTTTTGTAAATAATTTTAGGTAGTGTTGAAAATGGGGTTGTATAAAGATTTGCCAGTTTATCGGGATTGTTAACTTTTGTGATAAAAAACAGCTCGGATTTTGTATCTGAGCTGTATTTTTAAATTTATTTATAGATTTTTTTGTAAATGTTTGTATAGTTTATAATAAAATATTTATTGATTTTTATATTGGAGTATAAAAATGTTACGCCTTGTTTTACCTGAAGAAAAATATTGGGCTTCTTTTTTGGAAGGAGTTAGGGAGTTTATAAATTTTCCAACTCTTTATGATACATCAGGAATAAAAAGTGGTTTGAAATTTGATAATTTTACAGATTATAATCTTGATTGTGAAAATAATAGGTTAGGTGTCGGATTAAAAGAGGGATATGTTGCATCTACTACCTTATGGTTGATTGAAGATGAAAAATTTGTTGGTGTTTTTAATGTTCGTCATGGTTTAACTGAAAATTTGAAGAAAGAAGGGGGAAATATTGCATATTATATTATTCCTTCTGTTAGAAAGAAAGGTTTAGCAACTCATGGTTTGAAACTTTGTTGTAAATATGTCCGAGAAGTTTTGAACATTGATGAAATTTTAGTTACTTGTAATGCCTTAAATATTGCGTCTTATAAGGTAATGAAAAAAGTTATGTGTGAATATGGTGGATTAGAGGCACCTTCGATAAAGTTTGAAGATAAGGAAGAAAAAAGAGTTTGGATAAAGACCAAACCTAGAGAGGAAAAGATAAGACCTCTGGCGGTTGCTATAATTGCAAAAGGAAATAAAGTGCTAGCGATGAAGGGTTATGATGATATTAAAGGGCAAACATTTTATAGATTAATTGGTGGAGGTATTGAATTTGGAGAAAAAGGTGAAGAAACTATAAAAAGAGAGTTTATGGAAGAATTGGGTTTTGAACCTTTGAATATTTGTTATATGAAAACAGTTGAAAATATATTCGAGTTTAATGGAAAAAAAGGACATGAAATAGTTTTGGTGTATAGGGCAGAATTACCAGAAAACTTAAGAAAAGAAGAAAAATTTTTTGTGCAAGAAGAAATTATGAAAGATAAATATGCTGAATTTGTTGATGTGAAAAATAATTTAATTTATCCCTCTGATATATTTTAGAAAATAGGAATTTTAAAAGATGAAAAAATTTAATTATGTACCACAAGGAGTTTGTTCTACCAATATAAGTTTTAATATTGATGATGGTAGGATATATAATGTAAAATTTGATGGAGGATGTATGGGAAATTTGCAAGCAATTTCTAAGCTTGTTGAAGGAAAAAGTGCTGAAGAAATAGCTGATATTTTACGAGGAAATGATTGTCGAGGCAAGGGGACATCTTGTGCAGATCAATTAGCTAAAGCAATTGATGAGGCATTAATTATAAATAAAAAGGTGGCATAAGCTATTTATACTATTTGCAATGGAGGAAATGTATATTGCTTATCGTAAATATAAATGGACCAATCAACTCAGGAAAAACAACAACATCTAAACTTTTAATTAAAGAGTTAGATAATGCGTTGTTTATAGAAGTAGATGATTTATTGAGTGATGATGAACAAAATAAATTAGGCTTATCAATGGAAGATGGTTGGAGTGAACGGACAAAAAGGCTTAATAGTATTGTTTGTCGAGAAAAGTTAAATAAAAATTATGGAATTATAATTTTTGCGTATCCTATAACAGCCAATTTATATGAAGAATGGAAAAAATGGGAAGATGAGGGTACTCGTTTTATTAATATAACTTTGTCGCCTCGTTTAGATATATGTGTGCAAAATAGGGGAAATAGAATTTTAGACAAATGGGAAGTTACTAGAATTAGACAAATGTATTTAGAAAATTACCATTGTCCAAATTTTTCTGATTTGATAATTGATAATAGTGAACAGACACCAGAACAAACAAAAAATAATATTTTAAGTTTTTTGAGGAGCATCATAAAATGACAATTAGAAAGTTTGCTGAAAAAGATTTGCCACAGGTGTTAAAATTATGTCGTGAGGTTAGGCAATATCATATTGATATATTAGGTGGATATTTTACTGAACAAGATGATGAATTTGAAAAACTTGGATTTTTAGCTTCATTAGTTGACGATAATGTAATTGCTTTAGTTGCGGAAAATAGCGATGGTTTAGTAGAAGGATATTTATTGGCAGATAAAAAAGATGTTCCATATTTGATTGAATCTAAAGTTGCACATATTAGTAATTTTGGTGTTGCAGAAGCTTTGCGAGGAAAGGGAATAGGAAAAAAGCTGATGGATGCATTTTTTGAAATTTGTAAGCAAGAAAAAATAGATGAGATAAGACTTGGGGTTTATAATAAAAACATTAATGCTTATAATTTTTATGAACATTATGGGTTTGAAGCTTTAGAACAAAGAATGATATTTAAGATGAATAATCGTGAAAAATTATAGGATATGGTTCGTCATTTGTTAATGGTTCAAATAGTTTTAGCCTTTCGTTGAAGCAGTTTTCATCAATAAAAAGCTCATTTTTATTATTTTGAGTTCTTTTGATTGTACGTAATTTTGCAATTTCAATATCGCAAATAATTGTGTGAAAGAAGACATCATTAGTTAATTTTTTGGACCAAGCAAATATTTCTTTACGAGATTTTTTATTCCAAAATCCATAATCAAGAATTACGTTTTGTTTTTGTGCTATTGCTTTGATTGTTTGTTGTCTTATAAAATCATCAACTAAGTTATATTTAATTTCAAAATCATTAGGATTGCGACCATATTTTGATAACATTACTTCATCGTGAGTAAATCTGATAGCAGGAAGAGATTTTTCTAGTTGTTTGGCAAGAGTTGTTTTGCCAAACCCGATAAAGCCATGAATTAAATGTATTTCAGACATTGTTTATAGTTTTTTCCAAGTTCGTAGTTTATTTTTTTCTTCTTTGTTGCGGAAGGCTTGCTCAAGGTCAATGTTGTGCATGTTAGCAAGCGAACATATATAGATAAACACATCTGCTAACTCTTCAGCAATATTGCCCGCTGTTGATCCTGATCCTATAGAACCATTTTTGTTGTTTTTGCGGATAGCAGAAATTAGTTCGCCACATTCTTCTGCAAGTAAGCAACATTCGTAAAATTTATCAGTAGTATTAAAGCCTCTTTCTTGTTTCATTTGTAGGACGTAAGATTGAAAATCTTGTAAAGTTGGAGAATTTTTGAGTTCTAATGGCATTTTTATTTCCTTGAACAATAATGGATTATTGGTTTGATTATAATATATGTTTATTTTATGTCTATTGATTTTTTACCTATAAAAATGTTTTGCATTATTTGAATTATGCTATAAAATCGTTTTGCTTATATATTTTAGGAGATAATTTATGTTAGCAAAAGAATATATTGGTAAAAGAGTTAAAGTTAAAATGGATAGACCATTGAGAACTAAGCATCCTAAGTATGGTTTTATTTATGAAGTTAATTATGGTTATGTACCTAATACCGTTTCAGGTGATGGTGAAGAGCTAGATGTTTACGTGTTGGGTGTTGATGTTCCTTTGAATGAATTTGAAGGTATGTGTGTTGCGGTAATACATAGAATTGATGATAATGATGATAAATTGGTGGTATTACCCAATAATATGGATATATCCGATGAGGAAATAGAAAGACAAATAGATTTTCAAGAAAAATGGTTTAAACATATAATAGTTAGAGAGTAAACAGAGATATGATAAATAATACTAAAAATATAATTCACTCAAAAGATTCACAGAAATTGATGTTGTTATTTCAGCAAGATGAAATTAATAGTGCTGCTATTTATTCACATTTTGCTAGGTGTAGTAAAGACAAAAAGAATTGTACTGTTTTGCATCAAATTGCACAAGATGAAGCACATCATGCAAATACGTGGAAGAATTATACAGGTAAAGATGTTAGGCCAAATATGGTTAAAGTTTGGTGGTATAGGATACTTACATATATTTTAGGATATACGTTTGTTATCAAACTTTTGGAATTGCATGAATATGAAGGAATAAAGGGATTAGAGCAACTTAAAAAAGAAATACCTGAGGTTGAACAAATTATTGAGGATGAGAAAAAACATGAAAAACAGCTTATTGATATGCTTGATGAAGAGCGATTAAATTATATTGGAGCTATGGTTTTAGGGTTAAATGATGCTTTAGTTGAGCTTACAGGTGCGATAGCGGGTTTGACATTTGTATTGATGAATACAACATTGATTGCTATGTCAGGAGTTATTACAGGGATTGCAGCAACATTGTCAATGGCTGCTTCAAATTATTTGGCAGAAAGAGCAGACGGAAATCCGAATGCTTTGAAAGCTAGTTTTTATACTGGTATTGCTTATTTAGTTACCGTTGTTTGTTTGGTTATGCCATATTTATTGTTTCCGAATAATATGTTTTTATGGGCACTTATTTGTATGATTGTAATTGTAGTGCTGTTAGTATTTGTATTTAATTTTTATATCGCTATAGTTAAAACAGAGCCTTTTTTACCTAAATTTATTGAGATGTCGGCAATTAGTCTTTCAGTTGCTTTAATATCTTTTTTGATTGGTTTGGTGGCAAAAACATTTTTGGGTATTGAAGTGTAATAGAATATCAATTGATAGATACATTTATAAAAAGCGAGGGAAATTCCTCGCTTTTTACAAATGTATAATTTTGATGAAATTATTCATCATCTATAGAAGATGCTCCACCAATCATTTCGGCGCTTAAATGACCAGCTTCTGCTTTAATTTTATTTTCAATTTCGGTAGCAATTTCAGGATGATTGCGTAAGAAAATTTTGGCATTTTCGCGACCTTGTCCTATTTTGTCCCCATTATAAGAGAACCAAGCTCCAGACTTTTCAATAACGTTAGCTTTAACACCAAGATCAACGATTTCACCTGTTTTAGAAATTCCTTCTCCGTACATAATATCAAAATCGACAACTTTGAATGGAGGAGCAACTTTATTTTTGACAATCTTTACTCTGGTTTGTGAGCCAATGATATCTTCTTTATCTTTTATTTTACCAATGCTACGGATATCAATGCGGACAGAAGCATAGAATTTTAGAGCATTGCCACCAGTAGTTGTTTCTGGGTTACCAAACATAACACCTATTTTCATACGTATTTGGTTAATAAAAATTACCAATGTGTTAGAACGCGCAATGGTTGATGTGAGTTTACGTAAAGCTTGAGACATTAAACGGGCTTGCAAACCCATATGGGAGTCACCCATTTCTCCTTCTAGTTCAGCTTTAGGTACCAAAGCAGCAACAGAATCGACAACTAATACATCTATAGCGCCTGATCGTACCAAAGTATCTGTAATTTCAAGTGCTTGTTCGCCAGCATCTGGTTGAGATATAAGTAGATTTTCTAAATCTACTCCAATTTTTTTAGCATATGATGGGTCAAGGGCATGTTCGGCATCAATAAAAGCACAAGTACCACCATTTTTTTGTGCTTGAGCAATAACACTTAAGGCAAGAGTTGTTTTACCTGAACTTTCGGGACCATATATTTCGATGATACGACCACGAGGAAGACCACCAATACCTAAAGCCATATCAAGACCTAAAGAACCTGTAGGTATTCCCTCAATATCGACATGAGCATTATCTTGTCCCATTCTCATAATAGAACCTTTACCAAAAGCTTTTTCTATTTGGCTTAGTGCGGCATCAAGCGCTTTATCTTTATCCATTAGTAAACTCCGTTAAATTTTGTTATTAAAGAATCGCTATAAACATATAATGTTCTATTTATGTTCTTTTTGCAAGTACTTTTTTTGATAATTATATTTTTTTTTGTTACGAATATGATTATAGTTTGTTTTTTCGTTATTTTTTTCTTCTTCATTTTCTTTATATTCACCAAGGGCAGCGGTAACAGCAGCTCCAAGTATGACTACAGCCCAATTAAGATACAGCCATACTAAAAGTAAAGGTACAGCTGCTAGAGCTCCGTATAAAGTTGTATAAGCGACAGATGATGCAATGAAAGCGCCGAAGAATTTACGCATAATAAAAAAGCCTACAACAGCGATAACTGCACCCCAAAAGGCATGCCAAAATCGTACTTTTTTATTAGGAACAAGTATATAAACTAGCATTAAGGCTAATAATGTAAATAATGTGGGAAGCATGTTTTGTAAGCTTGATGTACTGGCAATACTTTCGGGCATGAATTTTTGTAAAGTATAAAAATAGCCACGCATTGAAAATCCTACACCATAAAGCAATGGACCTAATGTTACAACAGTCCAATAAAGAGTGATTTTGGTTTTTATGTTGCGAGGTTTATAAACTTTGAATATATAGTTAAAGGAATTTTCTATTGTTGAAAGCAAGAGAATGGCTGTTACAGCAATACCTATGACACCAACAGTTGTTAGTTTAGCTGTGGCAGAAATAAATTCATTAAAATAAATAGTAACCTCTTTTCCAATAGATGGTACAAGATTTTGGACTAGGGTACCTTGTAGCTGATCTTTTATTTCATTAAAAACAGGAAAAGCTGAAAAAATAGCTAAACCTATGGCAATAAGAGGAACAATGGCAATTAGAGACGTATAACTCAAAGATGATGCCACACGAAGAATGTTATCAGTTTGAATGCGTGAATGAATAAAACGATATAAGTTATTAATCGAAGATAGCCAGTTTTTTATATTTTGATAATTAGCAATCATATTTGTCCTTATTGAATAAAAAAGATGTTTACAAATTATGCCAAATTCTATAAAAGTTTATAACGAAAAGCAAGAGAGTAAAACTCTGTTGTGTATTGTGTGTGTGTGAAAAATGAGGAATGTGTATTATGTCTAAGTTGTTGATGGAAGGCAAAAAAGGTCTTATTATGGGGCTTGCCAATGATAAGTCGATTGCTTGGGGAGTAGCTCAGGCATTGAATGAACATGGGGCTAGGATTGCGATTTCATATCAGAATGAAGCGCTAGAGAAAAGAGTGAAACCACTAGCTGCACAGTTGGATAAAGAACCTTTGTTGATTCAGTGTGATGTTTCTGATAGCTCAAGTGTAGAAGAATGTTTTAGAGAGTTGGCAGAAAAGTGGGGAAAAATAGACTTTTTGGTTCATGCTATAGGTTTTTCAGATAAAAATCAATTGCGTGGGATGATGATTGATACAACAAAAGAAAATTTTGTGATGACAATGAATATTTCTTGTTTTTCTTTTATTGAAGCTTGTAAATATGCTGCTCCAATTATGAACGATGGCGGTTCAATAGTTACGATGAGCTATATGGGGTCAGAGAGAGTTATACCAAATTATAATATTATGGGAGTAGCTAAGGCTGCTTTGGAGGCATCGGTTCGCTATGCGGCTATGGATTTGGGTGAAAGAGGAATTAGAGTTAATGCAATTTCTGCTGGACCTATTAAAACATTAGCTGCTTCAGGTATTGGTGATTTTAGAAAAATGTTGCAATGGAATGCACTTAATTCTGCATTAGAGCGCAATGTTACTCCAGAAGAAGTGGGAATGGCTACATTGGGTTTATTATCTGATTGTGGAGCTTGTATTACAGGTGAAGTTATTCATGTTGATAGTGGGTATCATATGCAAGGCATGTTGCGTATGAAAAATATTAAAGAAACTGTTGATATGCTTAAAGAAGGTCTTTAGTATAGTAATTTAGATTAGGGTGAAGTTTTATGGCTGTAGATGTAGATACTGTGAAGAAAATTGCTTTTTTATCACGCCTTAAGATTGAAGATGATAGTATTGAGGCTACTAGAGAAGAATTTAATAAAATTATTCAATGGGTTGATCAGTTGAAAGAAGTTGATACAGATAATGTTGAACAACTTATTTCAGTTAATGAGAATAGTATTCAGTTGCGTGAAGATGAAGTTACGCAAGGACAATGTTCTAAAGATATATTGGCTAATGCACCAATGAAGGAATATGGATATTTTGCAGTACCTAAAGTTGTTGAATAATTGATAATAAAAAAGAGAAATAAAGATGACTGATTTAACAAAATTGACTATTGCTCAAGCTCGAGAGGCTCTAAAAAATAAAGAATTTACAGCTATTGAATTAACTCAAGCATATATCAAAAATATGGAAGCAAAACGTGAATTAAATGCGTTTGTTTGTGAATGTTCCGAAAAAGCTTTAGAGCAAGCAAAAATAAGCCAAGCTAAAATCGAAAAAGGTGAAGGTGGTGATTTAGAAGGTATCCCTTTGGGTGTTAAAGATTTGTTTTGTACCAAAGGAATAGAAACAACAGCTTGTTCGAACTTTTTAAAAGGTTTTGTTCCTCCTTATGAATCAACTGTAACGACAAAACTTCTTAATGCTGGAGCCAGTTTTGTTGGTAAACTTAATATGGATGAGTTTGCTATGGGAGGAAGTAACGAAACTTCGGCCTTTGGTCCTGTGGTAAATCCATGGAGTAAAGATATTAAGTTGGTTGCAGGAGGTTCTTCAGGCGGTTCAGCAGCGGCAGTTAGTGCTTGCATGTGTGCGGGTGCTACAGGTACTGATACAGGTGGTTCTATTCGTCAACCCTCAGCTTTTTGTGGAGTTACGGGTATTAAACCGACTTATGGTCGTTGTTCGCGTTATGGTGTGATTGCTTTTGCTTCATCACTTGATCAAGCAGGTCCGATAGGAAAGGATGTGCGTGATTGTGCTATTATGCTTAAAAATATGGCTGGTTATGATGCTAAAGATGCTACTTCGGCAAAAGTTGAAGTTCCTGATTTTGAAAAGTTTTTATCTGGTGATATTAGAGGAATGAAAATCGGTTTGCCAAAAGAATATCGTGTAGACGGTTTGAATGAAGAAGTTGCTGCTTATTGGGATAAAGCAGCTAAAATGTTAAAGGATAGAGGTGCAGAAATTGTTGAGATTTCGCTTCCTCATACTAAGTATGCTTTGGCGACTTATTATATTATTGCACCGGCAGAAGCCTCGAGTAATTTAGCTAGATATGATGGTTTGCGTTATGGTAATCGAGTTGGTGGAAAAAGCATCGACGAGATGTATATTAATTCGCGTACTCAAGGTTTTGGCAAAGAGGTTAAACGCAGAATTATGGTTGGAACTTATGTTCTGTCAGCCGGTTATTATGATGCATATTTTGTAAAAGCGCAAAAAGTTCGTCGCCTTATCAGAGATGATTTTGTAAAAGCTTTTGAAAAATGTGATGTGATTTTAACACCGACTTCGCCGGTTACGGCTTTTCCGGTCGGTGATAAAAAAATGCAAGAAGATCCGATTGCGATGTGGCTTAATGATATTTATACCGTTTCGGTATCGTTGGCCGGATTACCGGCAATGAGTTTGCCAATCGGTTTGAATAAAGACGGTTTGCCTTTGGGTATGCAAATTATCGGCAAGGCTTTTGATGAACAAAGTGTGTTTGAAGCTGCCTCAGCTTTGGAAAAACAAGCTGAATTTGTGGGAGTGAAATAAGATGAGCGGATTGATACTAAAAGGCAAAAATAACGATTGGGAAATGATTTGCGGGCTTGAAATTCACTGTCAAATTATTTCAAAATCAAAAATTTATTCGCCGTCATCAACTGCGTATGGTTCTGATGTAAATGAGAATGTGTCATTTATCGATGTTGCAATGCCGGGGATGTTACCGTCGTTGAATAAGGAATGCGTGCGTCAAGCCTTAAAAACAGGTATTGCGCTTAATGCCAAAGTTAATAAATATTCGGCTTTTGCGCGCAAGAATTATTTTTATGCCGATTTGCCGCAAGGTTATCAAATTACGCAAGATAAGTTTCCTATTATTGGTGAAGGTGTAGTAAAAATTGAATTGGAAAATGGCGAAACCAAAGAAATCGGAATTGAGCGTTTACATATTGAACAAGATACTGCAAAGTCTATTCATGATATTTCACCAACCAAGACATTTATTGATTTTAATCGTGCCGGTGTAGGTTTGATGGAGTTAGTAACAAAACCTGATTTTCGTTCGCCGGAAGAGGTTGGAGCTTTTTTACGTAAATTGCGTTCAATTGTTCGTTATTTGGGTACTTGTGACGGTAATATGGATGAAGGTTCAATGCGTTGTGATGCCAGTGTGTCTATTCGTCCTGTCGGAGAAAAAGAATTTCGTCCGCGCGCCGAGATTAAAAATGTTAACTCAGTAAAATTTGCTTGTCAGGCTGTGGAATATGAAGCTAAGCGCCAATTAGAACTTTATGAAAGCGGTGGTTCTATGGAACAAGAGTCTCGTCAGTTTGATCCAGTAAGCGGTGAAACTAAATTTATGCGAAAAAAAGAATATGCTCATGAATATCGCTATTTTCCAGAACCAGATTTGTTGCCATTGGTATTATCTGATGAGTTTATTGAAGAAATTAAAGTCGATATGGTTGAGCTTCCTGATGAGAAAAAAGAGCGTTTTGTAAAAGAGCTTGGTTTGACACCTTATGATGCTAAAGTTATTTGTGAAAATAAAGAAACAGCTGAATTTTTTGAAAAAGCAGCCAAGGGTCATGATGCTAAAAAGGTAGCTAACTGGCTTATGGGTGATTTCTTTGCTATGCTCAATGAGAAAAAGCTTACTTTGGAACAATCGCCGATTTCGGCTGAAAATTTGGGTGAATTGGTTGAGCTTGTAACTTCCAATGTTATTAATGGTAAAACAGCTAAAGATGTGTTTGAAATTATGGCTGAAACAGGTGAAAGTCCATCTAAAATAGTTGAAGAAAAAGGTTTGAAACAAGTTACCGATACTGGTGCGATAGAAAATATAATAGATGAGATTATTGCAGCTAGTCCAGATAATGTGGCTTCGTACAAGGCTGGCAAAACAAATCTTATGGGGTGGTTTGTTGGTCAAGTGATGAAAGCATCGCATGGTAAAGCTAATCCAGTGGTGGTAAATCAAATATTGAGTAGAAAGCTTAATTAGTTGTTGTTTAATTATATTAAGAAAAAAGAGGATATTAATCCTCTTTTTTTGTGATGGATATAAAAAGAGCCATAATAGATCTGGGAGATCTAAATGGCTCACAGTGATGATAGAAAAACCCTCCCAAAGGGTGATAGCTCTCTAAGAATACCAGCGTGCTTCACAGCAGGCTATATTATATATAGATGGCAGAAAAGGTACCCTAACAAATGAAATATCCAAATTTTAGAGAATATTTCAAAAAAGGGGAGCTTAAAAGAAAAACAAAGTATATCAAATGGATAATAGCTCCCCAAAAAAGCGTGCTTCACAGTAGGCACATGTCAAGGATAGGATTACGTTTTTTGCGATGGCAAAATTATATAATAAAAATTTATATTTTATGTGTCTTGTATATGATATTTATGAGAATGTCAAGTTAATTTAATAATTATGCAAACATAATTTAAAAATATATTGCATTTATGATTAAAGGTTGTATAATTGCGCAAATCCTAAAATTTAACAAATTATGAAGAAGTTTAAATTAAAAAAGTACGGAATAAATGTACTTTGTAGTTGCGATAACAATTTTATTATCGCGAAGGTTGGTAAATGTTATCAATCAGCCAAAAGATTAGCAGAACATATGGTTATTGACCTAAGGCTAAATATCGCTAATAAGCTTGATAAGGATTATAGTGAGATTGTTTTAGTTACAATATCTGCTAATAATAAAATAGTAATTTGTTGTGCTAACAACAAATACAGAAATTATTTATCTGATTGCTTCAAGGAGCCTTTTTGTGGAGAAACTCAGCTTTTTGAGTGTATAAATCCTCAAGAGGTAATAGAAAAATTGAGAGGAATTATTAAATAGAAAAATACCCCAAAGTTTACTTTGGGGTATTTTTGTTAGGCTTTTTTCAGCATTACTTCAGGTGATTCAATACCAAGTAAATACAACAATTTTACTAAAATATCCCGAACCAATTTAGCCAAAGATAAACGTGATTGTGCTATTTTTTTACTTTCAGCAGTCATAATAGGAGATGCGTTATAAAAACTTGAAAATACTTGCGCTAAAGTATATGCATAATCAGCAATAACACTAGGTTCTTTCTCGTTGTGAGCACGTATGATGGCCGTATTAAGTTGCGTTATTTTTAAAGCTAAATCACGTTCTTCCTTATTGCTAATAACGATTTGAGATGGTTCCATAGCTTTGTCTTTTGCTTTGCGCAAAATAGAATTTATACGTGCAACAGCATATTGAATATATGGTCCCGTTTTTCCTTCAAATTTAGCAAAATCCTCCAAATCAAATATATAACCAGATGCGGTATTATTTTTAAGATCTTGGAATTTTATTGCACCAATAGCAACCTGATTAACTAAATTTTCAATTTCGGATACACCATATCCTTCAACCTCGTCAGCTTCAGGTATTGATTCACGCACCTTATCTTTAGACATTTTAATTAAATTTTCCAATGTCATCACACCGCCATCACGAGTTTTGAATGGCTTACCATCTGCTCCATTAACAGTACCAAATCCATAATGTGTCATTTTAACATTTGGTGCAATTTCTAATTTTTCTGCGGCTTTGAATACTTGCTCAAAATGTAAGCTTTGACGTTGATCAACAAAATAACAAATTTCATCAGCCTTCAAATTATCTACACGCATTTTAATTGTTGCAAGATCTGTTGTATGATAGGTAAAACCACCATCTGATTTTTCCAAAATAATGGGAGGAAGTTTTTGTTTGTCTTCGTCATTACTTATGCGGACAATTGTTGCCCCTTCGTCAACTTCAGACAATTTTTTTTCATCTGCAATTTTAACAATTTCTTTGCATGTATTATGGGCATCACTTTCGCCAAGCCACAAATCAAAATTAACATCTAGTGCTTTATAATTTTCTTTTACAGCATCAACGGAAACGCTTCTAATATATTTCCAAGCATCATAATACTCTTTTTCGCCATCTTGTAATTTTGCTGTAATGATACGAGCATTTTCTTTAGCGTTTTCGTCTTCTTTACAACGTATATTTGCTCTTTTATAAAATTCTGTAATTTCATCAATATTATAGGTTGTTGCCTTAGCTAAATTACCATCTTGCTTAATAATTTCTGCCAAAATCATACCCATTGGAGTACCCCAGTCGCCTAAGTGTACATCAGAAACAACTTCGTTTCCAATTAATCGCTCAATTCTTTGTACTGCTTCACCGATAACTCCCGAGCGCAAATGTCCAACATGCATAGACTTAGCAACATTGGGACCACCAAAATCAAGAACAACTTTGCTCGGATTATCTACTTTTGCTATACCAAGATTTTCGTCATCAGCAATTTGTTGCATATTTTTAGCTATAAATTTATCGTTTAAGCTAAGGTTTAAAAATCCAGGACCATCAACTGAAACTTTAGCAAAGTCAGCATCACTTGCCAAAATATCAGCTATTTGTGCAGCTATTTCACGTGGATTTTTTTTCTCACTTTTTGCCAAAGCTAAAGCACCATTGCATTGAAAATCACTCAAATCTGGACGATCTGAAACTTTAACTAAAGCAAATTTACTATCAAGTCCAAGTTTAGCAAAAGCATTTTGCATTTTCTGACCAACTAAGTTTTCTAATGATAAATTCATTTTTGTTTTCCTCAATTTTCACATCTAAAATAGTAATGGTTGGGTATCAAAAGACGACAAGTAAAAATAGTCTGTTTAATTGGAACAGCTTTTGTACCTGTTTTATGTTTTTTACACTCTTCATCAGCTAAAGCTTGCACCTCAGCAAAGCTAGTATATAATTTGTTGTAACAAACTGCTGGTTCTTGTGGAGTTGATTTTCCAACATAAAGAGCGCCATCAGCCAAGCCTCCCGCTTCACGACGTCTATCCACAAAAGGTCCAAATTGCGCACAACCACAAAGTAAAGAGACCAAAACAGCAATATTTATTAATTTGATACTTGCCAATTTACTAAAACTCCTTATACTCAATTACCATAAATATTTTCTGACAACTATAACAAGAAGAACAAAAAATGCAAGCAAACAAATATATTGGTGATGAGAGTTTTATTAAAATGTTGGAACATTATTCTTGTCCAACTCCGCTTAATGTTATCAAAATGCGTTTTGCGGGTGCTATTTGTTCACCTAATTTAAATCTTCGTCCAACAGATGTTATTTCATCTTTTTGGGAAAATGGACGAGCTCCACGCTTAGAAACAAAGTCAGAAGCTGATTTATTTTTTAAATTTTTTATGGGACTTTGGGATAATATTTTTGATAATGTTAAACTAGCCAAGGTAAAACTCCCTAATTTAAAAGAAAAAGATATTGTTTCCTACTGTCAAAATCGCTTTGAAGAAGTTGAGCAAGGGTATGTTGAAGGATTTTTTGGTGGCGAAGAAAATCTAAAAATGCCAGGCTATATTGCTCAAATTGTCGACTCGTTGTCAGAAATGGCTTTGCTTTACCAAAAAATAGCTGCTAAGGGCGAAACATCGGCTGCTGCTTGGGATGCGGTAAAGCACACGGATAAAGTAGTTGAACGTTCAATAGCATTTATTATCGAAAATTCGGTTTTGCCTCGTATAGAAGACATCAAGCGAACAGTAAACTAAATTATAGTAAGAATATAAAATTAAGAGATTGATATGACATAGTATGTCATATCAATCTCTTATTATTATTTAAAAATTATAGGATAATTATTGGCGTAGAATATCAGCTAATTGTTTTTCAACTTCGGCAGTAATTTTTTGCAAATTATTATCATCATGTTTTACTTCAATAGTAAAACATTTATTACACCATTTTATTATGTTTATAAGTATAGGTTCTGTTATTGTTAAGTAATCATTTAAACGATTGACTATATTTGCATCATCTGGTCTTTTGGTCAAAGAACTACCGCAATCAGAACAGCAATGTTCATTGCTAGTATGGCTTTTGCCACAACAACTACAAACAAGTCTTTGGTTTATTCGTTTCAGTACTAAACTTAAGTCTATTTTCATAAAAACACAATAAACGTAGAATTGATTATCAATAATTTTTTGCAAATTGACAAACTGCGAAAAGTTTCTTGGGTAGCCATCAAGGATAATGTCTCCACTCGTAAGCTTTAATTCTTGTTCAACAATAGCATTAACAATATCATCACAAATTAAAATACCATTAGAAATTTGTTTAGACACTTTGTTGCTAAGTTGATTGTTTTTTGCCATTTTACGCAAGATATCGCCAGTTGATATCTTTGTTGCTCCTCTCTTTTTTACTATTAGATTACTAGCCAAACTTTTGCCAGAACCAGGAGGACCAATCATAATAATAAGTTTTCTCATAACATTTAACTTTGTAATTTATTAATAATTTTCAAAAGTCACTAAATTATAATTGAAAAAATTTTTTTATACAATAGTTTTTACTTGTTGTATTTTTATTGATTTTTTGTGAAAATTTATTCCTTATAGTTTGAATATAATTTTGAAATTTTTAATAAAATGAAAAAAAATAATAAATATGCGTAAAATTTTACTAGACAAGCAATTTTTTTTGTTTTATAAGCTTCTTGTCTACTGATGATTGGTTGATGCTCAGGTAGCTCAGTCGGTAGAGCAGAGGACTGAAAATCCTCGTGTCGGCGGTTCGATCCCGTCCCTGAGCACCAGTTTTTAAGGCTTTCGAGATTTTCGAAAGCCTTTTATTGTATGCTTTACAGAAAACCCTCAATTTATCGGTGTTGAATGCAAAAGGTAGGTTTATCGTCAAATTTTGGGGCAAAGGTAAAAAAATATTATATATTAGTTCGAGGATAATTATCATCTATAATCTCAAGAGATTTTAATGTTTCGATATCTAGCATATTTAATGTTACTTGATAATATTCAACTGTTCTATTGCTTTTTTTAGCAATAAAATTTCTTTATAAATTATTGTAAATATTTATTCTTGAAATTTGAAAAGATATCTTGACTTTGATAAAAAAATATGTTTCATTGACCATAATCAAAGTTGGTCTCGTAGCTCAGCTGGATAGAGCAACAGCCTTCTAAGCTGTGGGTCAGAGGTTCGAATCCTCTCGAGATCGCCAATTAAAAAAACATACATATTGTATGTTTTTTTGTTTATTAAGCGTTATAACTCTTTGAATTACATCATGTTTTTTAAGTTGGTAACTGTTTTTTTGTCTAAAACGGTATTTACTTTATTTTAAAATTATGGTAATATAAGATATGTATTGATTAAAGTAAAGTTTTAGAAATATGTGTTTTATACGGATGTTTATGGCAAATAAATTAAATAGCGCAAGGGGTATAAAATCTGTACGTATTTCTTTTGTTAAATATATAAATAGTTTTAATTCAGCACCTAGAAGGTATGACTTGCCTTTTGGGTGTTTTTTTGTATAAGGAGCAGAACAATGGAAAATTTGAATGAAGTTATTTTGAAGTCGATGATTGAATATGCAAGAAATGGTGATAATAAAATCGATGAACAGTTTTTTGATAAAGTTAAATTTGTTTTGGCTGATGAAAATGTTAGTGGAAATAATTTGGAGGAATTATTTGGTGTTCTTCCTGGTATTGTGAGGAAAGATCCTGAATTAGCTAAACCTGCAATGGAAATAGTAGGTATTGGTTTGAAACATAAAAATAATTATTATGGTAGTATAATTAAAGCAAATTCTGCTTTATCGACAATGGTAGTATGGAATCCAGAAACAGCGGAAAATATGGTACAAATTTGTAAAAAAAATGCTAATAATAGTGAATATGTTCCATATTTGATGGCAGGTATATTGGTTGATATAGCAAAAGAAAAACCTGAAATGGATAAAGATATATCTGATATATTTAAAACAATGTTATCTAATGAAAATATGATTGGTTGTGAGGTGGGTATTATAGTTGGAGCATATCTTGATGTTGCTGATAAGAGTGTTGAAATGGCGAAAGATGCAGTAGATATGACAAAGATTGGTTTAGCTCATAAAAATTGTAGTGATACAACTCGAAAAAGAGCACTTAAAAAGATGGTGGATATTGTAGAAAACAATCCTAATAATTTAGAATTAGCAAAAGCTGCGATGGAAACTATAGATGTTGGTTTGGAGCATATGAATAATGTTGAAGATCCTTGTCGTGATGTATATTTGGCGAATCTCTATTTAGCAAGTATGCAGAGCAATAATTCAGGAACAGATGAGTGTTTGGTAAATATTGTTGAGAAACATTCACTTAATAATAACCATTATCATATTGATGGTTTAGAATGGAAATTATCTTCGATAGCATGTGATAAACCTGAATTGGCTGAAAGAATTGTCGATATATTTGCTGTTAGACTGTCTAATAAAGATGAAGCATCTAGTATATATGGTGCTTTAACAGATATTGTAAAAAACAATCCGAAAATGGTAAAAAAAGCGTTTGAAACATGTAAACAAGGGTTAAGAAATAATGTTTCTGAGTTTCAAAAGAAAGAAGCTAAAATGTGTCTTGCGACTATATTGGATGTGTCTCCAGAAATGGCTGCTGAAATGAATAAAGAGGCTTCTAAAAAAACTATTTCTTTAAATGGAGAAAATAAAACGGCAGTTATGAAACAAACATTTAAGGAATTGTTAGCAAGTAAAAAGCGTAGATAATTTTGATATTGTATGGTGAAATTCCACTAATGTTGGTGGAATTTCATTTTTTGAATATAATTATTAATGAGTTATATATTATATTCAGATTGAGAATATTGTACTATTTTCATAATGGAGGGGCATTTATGGATATATTGCAAGCAAGTATTGATAGTTATGAAAGAGAAAAATCTAGAGTTTCTATTCAAACAGCTAAATATAAAAAATATATTTCAGAGATAGAGGCTGATTTGAATGATGCTATTTCAAGTGGTGCAGGTGATTTTATTGTAAATGAATATAAAAGAGTTTTGCAACAGGAACGATATGAAGCAAAATCTTTTATGGAACAGGTGTCTTTTTTACGTAGACCAATACAAAAAGATATTGATTATCGGTTGAAGCAAAGAGAGCAATATCATCAAAGATTAGCAAATGTTTTGTCACATGATGAAATGCTCTGTTTTCATGGAACAACGTTGATTGCAGCAAAAAATATTTTGGTAAGTGGAGAGATATCTTCAGGAGCTGATAGGTTTGGAAAATCGACAAGTTTTGATCCACCAGGAAAAATTTCGGTAACTAATAAAGACACAGCAGAAACTTCAATAGGAATGTATATGAGGTTGAATGATAATTATTGTTATCCTGCAGGATGTTTATTTGTTGTTTCTGCAAAAGATAAGGAAGAGTATGACAATTTATCTTCTGGATGGATGATTAAAAATGTAAATTTTAGAGAAAATCCAGACAGATTGGTTGCCGTTATAACCACGCCTGAAAATTTAGAAAGAGTTAGCGGTTGGGCTAGAGACGGGAAGGTTGATGAGGCTAAAGTTATGGATTTTGATAAATTTATAAATAACTATCAGCAACAAAAAAATAAAGAAGCTTTATGTGTTATGCAAAAAAATGTAGCAATGAACAAGCTAATTTTGTAATTAGTTAATTAGGTATAAAAGGTTATTTTGTCTTGCTTTTGTACGATGTAATGATAATCTTTGGTTATGTTTTACAAAAGAAAGATATAATTTATGGAAACAAAAAGAATACTCCATTGTGCAAATTTTAATTATATAAAACATCAAGGATGTTATTTGCACAATGTTGCCTATAAGATATCTAATGGTTTGATTAGAAATGGGCATAGTGTTTTAAATTTTCCTGATAGGGATATAAAGCGCTGTTTTTCAGTTTTTGGAATGCTTAAGCAATTAGGCGGAAAAAAGTTTAATGAACTTTTTTATGATTATTGTATATCAACAAATCCTGATGGCATTTTGCTCGGACATGCAGATACAGTAGAAACATCTACTTTGGAACGTGTGAGAAAAGCTTTGCCAAATGTTAAAATATTGCAGTGGAATGTTGACTGTATTGATAAAAATTTTGTTTCGCATAATCTGAAAAATATAAGAAATAAGTTAAGTGTTGTTGACTATACCATTATAACTACAGCACAAAAAGATTTGCTGGAACAGTTTGGTGTGAAAAATGTTTTGTTTATGCCAAACCCTGTAGATTTATCAATTGAAAAGGGTAAAGCTTTTGAAAAAGAGCAAAATCTATATGATTTGCTTTTTACGGCTAAGAAAAAAAGTGTTAGAGATCTTTGTGGTGTAACATATTCAGCAGAAGATTTTGTTGCAAGGATGCTTCAAAATATTGATGTGAAAAATGTAATTGTGCCAGGAGTATTGAGTAAACCTGTTGGTGGTGCAGAATATCAGAGACTGATTGAAAATTCTTCTATGGGCTTATGTGTTTCGCAGGTTAATGACAATTATTTGTATTCGTCTGATAGAATGGCTCATATGATGGGAAATGGCGTGCTTGTCTTTTTGGATAGACGTACAGGATTTGATAAGATTTTTTCCGATGATGAAATAGCCTTTTATTCAACAGAAGATGAACTTTGGCAAAAAATTGATTTTTATCATAATAATCCTCAAGAAAGAATGAGGGTTGCTAAAAATGGTTGGCAAAAATATCATAAGATGTTTAATGAAAAAATTGTTGCCGAATATATAACAGATTTGATGTTTGGTGGATATGATGAAAATAAATATCCATGGGCAAAATTTATTTGAAGTGAGGGTAAGATATGAAAGATATTGATGTTTCATTTGTGATGAGTGTTTATAATAAAGAGTATTATTTGCCAGCTGTTTTGGAAGCGTTATTAAATCAGATAGGGTTAGAAAATCCAGAATTTATTTTTGTTGATGATGTTTCAAAAGATAAATCTGTTGAGATTATACGTGAAGCAACAAAGGGGATGGATAATATTACGATTGTTGCTAAAACGCAAAATGATGGTACTAGTAAAACAGTTAATCAAGGGATTGAATTAGCAAAAGGTAAGTGGATTAGAATGCTTGATTCTGATGATATTTTGCCACTTGATTCAACGAAGATTATGCTTGATTTGGCACAAAAACATGGTGCCGATATGGTTTATGGTAAATTTGTTAAAACAGGAAAAGAACCAGAAGAAATAGCAAGAGAAATGGTGGTTGGTCCTATTGAATATGAATATAGTAAAGATGCTTTGCGCAGAGTTCTTAAAGGTGGATTTACTCGTATGGGACAATTAATTAAAGCAGATGTTCTAAAAAAAGGGCAAGGAGCTGATCCTTTAGTGTTTATTCAAGATGAGAGCGTACCTCTTAGGTCTGCTTATTATGCTAATGGTGCTATTAAGATGCGCAACAATGTTGTGTTGGTGCCTAAAGAGACAAATAACCTTAGTAAAAATACTAAGCAATTGGAACATGATAGATTTTTTGCTAATTATAATATGTTAAAAGATAATTATGGTAGTTTAGCAAGGGATATTATTGCAGCTTTAAATGAACGTAGTGTCTCAGCTAATTGGAAATATGTGAAAAGAAATTTATGCTGTCCTTATTTGCAAAAAGATTTTTTTGTTTACTTATATACTAAAATCTTTAGACCACAGCCCAATTTTAAGATATTGGATAAATATGCTAAAAGATTTTTGAGTTTAGATGGTATTTTGCGAACAAAAGATCTAAAAGATTTGGTGGCAAAATAGTTATACTAATAGATATCTCTCCCCAGTAAACTGAGGGATGTCGGCAAAGCATGTATTAAAAAATCCCCTCTAAATTTTTTAGAGGGGATTTTGGTTGTTTTTTTATTTGAGATACCATTCTACAGTTTTGACAATACCTGTATCGAAAGTTTCTTCTGCTTTCCAACCAAGTTCAGTTTCAAGCTTGGTTGCATCAATAGCATAGCGAAAATCATGACCAGCACGATCTTGAACAAAGCTGATTAAGTCTTCATATTTTTGACCATTTGATCTTGGGCGTCTTTCATCTAGGAGAGCGCAAATAGTTTTTACAATAGTAATATTGTTACGTTCATTGCGACCACCTACATTGTAGGTTTCGCCCGATTTGCCATTATGATAAATCAAATCAATTGCTTTGCAATGATCTAGAACATAGAGCCAATCTCTGATATTTAGTCCTTTGCCATAAACAGGTAAGGCTTGCTCTGCTAAAGCCTTGCTTATAATATGAGGAATCAATTTTTCGTGGTGTTGTTTAGGACCATAATTGTTAGAGCAATTTGACGTGGTAACATTCATACCGAAAGTATGATGATATGCTCTTACCAAAAAGTCTGAACTGGCTTTTGATGCGGAATAAGGCGAATTTGGCGCATAAGGTGTGGTTTCTTCAAACATTCCATCATTACCCAATGTTCCATAAACCTCATCAGTAGAAATATGATGAAAACGGCAGTTCTCGTATCCAGATTTAAATTTATTTGGAGCTTCCATCCAATGTTTGCGGGCAGCTTCTAATAAATTAAATGTTCCGACAATATTGGTGTTAATGAATGCACGAGGACCTTTGATTGAATTGTCAACATGGCTTTCTGCAACAAAGTGGATAACACCTTGGATATCATTTTCGGTAAAAAGTTGTTCAATTAGGTTTTCATCACAAATATCGCCTTGAACAAAACGATAGTTGCTCATGTTGTCACATTCTTTTAAATTATCTAAATTGCCAGCATAAGTTAGCTTATCTAAATTTATGACATTATATTCTGGATATTTGGCGCAAAAATAAGGTACAAAATTTGAGCCAATAAAACCAGCTCCACCAGTAATTAAAATTGTTTTAGACATTTTCTTAAGCTCTCCTTCCAATGGGGAATTGATAGGTTAAAGGTTTCTTTAATTGATGATTTGTCCAGAACACTATAGAAAGGACGTTTGGCTTTTGTAGGATATGCTGAAGAAGGAATAGGGCAAACCTTACAGTTAAGGTTTGATAATTCCATTATTTCGTTAGCAAAATCATACCATGAACAAACACCTTCATTAGTATAGTGGTAAATTCCTTTTGTTGTTTCATTTAATTGAGGCAGAATAGCAACTATCGCTTGGGCTAAATCGCCAGCAAAAGTAGGTGTACCTATTTGGTCACAAACAACGTTGATTGTTTCTCTTTCAGCTCCTAAACGGCGCATTGTTTTAACGAAATTGTTACCATGAGCCGAATAAAGCCATGCTGTTCGTATAACAACAGCAATTTTAGCATTATTTATTACTGCTTGTTCTCCAGCTTGTTTGGTTCTGCCATATACTGAGACAGGAGCAGTTTTATCTGATGGATGATAGGGCTTGTAGCCTTGTCCATCAAAAACATAATCTGTTGAAATATGAATGATTCTGCAATTTGTTTTAGCCAAATTTTGAGGACCAACAACATTTATTTGGTAGGCAAGTTCTTCTTCATCTTCAGCTTTGTCAACGGCGGTATAAGCTGCACAGTTGATGATTGTATCAATATTGTTTTGGGTAACAAAGTTTTGAACAGCAGTTTCGTTTGTAATATCTAGCTCATTTCTGTCAGCTAGAATCGCATCTGGAATAAGTTTGGATAATTCTGTTCCAAGCTGTCCGTTACTACCTGTTATCAGGTACATCTTTTAGTCCTTTCGCAATTTTATCTTTGTCGGAAACCATTATTTTGTCAGTTGGTATTTGCCAGTTGATAGCAATTTCAGGATCATCATAGCGAATACCAAACTCAGCATCTTTGCAATAAAGGTTATCACATTTATAAGCAAATACAGCCGTTTCGCTCAAAACAGAGAAGCCATGTAAAAAACCTCTAGGGATAAACAATTGACGTTTATTTTCTGCAGAAAGTTCAACAGCAACATGTTTGCCAAAAGTTGGTGAATCTTTGCGGATATCTACAGCTACGTCTAATACCTTTCCCTCTAAAACACGAACTAGTTTAGCTTGAGCATGTTCGCCAAGTTGACAATGTAGTCCTCTGATTACACCGTAAGAAGATTTTGATTGATTGTCTTGAACAAATTTGTTCGTAATGCCATTTTTTACAAATTCGGCTTCGTTATAGCTTTCAAAAAAGTAGCCTCTAGCGTCTTCAAAAACCTTTGGTTCAATAATTATAACGCCATCAATTTCCGTTTTAATAAAGTTCATGATATTCCTCGTATACCTTTTTGAGATAAGTTTTGTAATTGCCGTCTTTGAGCTCGTCAATTAGTTTTAACATTTGAGCATCATCAATAAAATGACGGCGGTATGCAATTTCTTCAATACAGGCAATTTTTAAGCCTTGACGCTTTTCAATAATTTGAACAAAAGCCCCTGATTCCATCAAACTATCAGGTGTTCCAGCATCAAGCCAAGCATTACCACGGCGCATAGGAACAACAGACATACGACCTTCTTGAAGATATAAGTTATTTAAGTCTGTAATTTCTAACTCGCCACGAGCAGATGGTTTGAGATTGCGGGCTTTTTCAACAACATCATATGGATAAAAATAAAGCCCAACAGATGCATAATTGGATTTTGGGTTTTTGGGTTTTTCTTCAATAGAAATAGCTTTAAGGTCTTTGTCAAATTCGACTACACCGAAACGTTCAGGATCAGAAACGTGATAAGCAAATATTGTTGCACGTTTGCCTGTATTGGCGTCAACTTCTTTTTTGAAAGTATGAAATTGGTCGCCCATGTAAAAGATGTTGTCACCCAAAATTAAGCATACATCATCATTACCAATAAAATCAGCACCAATAGTAAATGCTTGGGCAATTCCTTTGGGTTCGTTTTGAATAGCATATTGAATTTTTAATCCAATTCGAGAACCATCACCAAATAATTTTTCAATATTTGGGGTATCTTGAGGGGTTGAGATAATTAAAATATCTTTGATACCAAACAACATTAGAGTAGACAAAGGATAATAAATCATAGGTTTGTCATATACTGGTAAAAGTTGTTTTGATGTTGTTTTGGTAAGAGGGTACAATCTGGTACCGCTGCCACCAGCTAGGATAATGCCTTTCATATTTAATTTCCTGTATTAGTTGTTATTCTATGATTATTAATCTAAGATAACGTAATTATAAAGGCAAATAGTTTTATGAACATATACCAAGTTTATAAAAAATATTTTTTTATAAAAAAGCTCTTGCAAAAAAAATAAACTGAGTTTATAGTCCAACTTGTCGTTGATGTGCGTGCGTAGCTCAGTTGGCTAGAGCAACTGACTCTTAATCAGTGGGTCCAGGGTTCGAATCCCTGCGCGCGTACCACTATGTAATAAGGGCTTTCAAAATCTTTTGAAAGCCTTTTAGTGTTTTTAAAAATATTGAAGACTGCTTATATTTTTGCAAGCAAAAATAGCTATGATTTTTAGGGCGTGTAAGGCAAAAAAACTATAAAATTTGCTCATTTAGATAAAAAACAGTAATTTTTATGATAATTTTCTTATGTAAAAACAATTTGTTATAAAAAACAATGTGCGTTTAAACCAACGTTTTTGTAGAGGCTATTTTTAGCCTTTTTTATAGTATATAATAAAATTAGTAAAAAAGCAATTAACTCATTTTTTATTACATATTTTCAATAAGTTATTCTTCTTTTGTTTTTCTTATTTCTT
>JAZSQL010000047.1:0-6786 GCA_045537965.1 Alphaproteobacteria bacterium | reverse complement strand
CTCCAATCACAAACAGTTTTATCAACATCTCCAGCTTGCATCGGTAATTGTTCAATAATAGCTTTTTTACCTAAAACTTTTTCTATCGTTTCAATCATACGTTTCAATGTTATGGGCTCACCACCACCCAAATTGATAATTTCATAAGGTGTTTTATCATAAGCTATTGCTCCCTTAATACCTTGTATAATATCTTCAATAAACGTATAATCTCGCATGGTTGTCCCATCGCCATACATTGGTATTGGCTTACCGCTTTTAATTAAATTAGTAAATTTATTGATTGCTAAATCAGGTCTCTGACGTGGTCCATAAACAGTAAAGAAGCGCAAACAAACAATATTTATTCCGTATAATTTAGAGTATGTATAAGCGAATTGTTCATCTGATGATTTGCTGGCAGCATATTGCGATATTGGTTCTCTTACATTCAAATCTTCAGAAAACTTTTCAGCTTTGCAATTTCCATAAACTGAAGAAGATGATGCAAACACAAGTTTTTTAACACCAAAGTCTTTCATAAGTTCTAAAACATGAACCGTTCCTAAAACATTTGATTTAACATATAATTCAGGAGCTTCTATTGATGGACGAACGCCTGCTCGTCCTGCCAAATGGACTACACAATCTATTTTATTTTCTTCAAATATCTTTTTTAGCGCTTCTTTATTTTCAATATCAGCAACACAAAGCTTATAATTTTCATTTGCCATATTTGATGATACATTTTGCCACTTTATCTTGACATCGTAATAATCATTAAAGTTATCAATGACTATTATTTTGTGCCCATCAATCAGTAGTTTGTCTGATAAAGATGAGCCGATAAATCCAGCTCCTCCAGTAATTAAGATATTCATATTTTCCTTCCTTTTTTCTGATGTCCAAATACATAAAAATCATCATGCAACAACCTGCTGTTTTCAAAAGTTATATCTTCAATCTTAACTCCATATTTTTTAAATAAATAAGTTAAATATAGTTGATCTCTCTTGGCATATTTTTTTAGTAAATCCCACCATTCTTCCATCATGCTGATAATTTTTTGATTATTATGCCTACGATACAAAATATTATTCTCACAAAAACCATAATTTTGTGGCATATTATTATTTTTTAAAAACTCTAGAGCTTGTTCTATGCGTTCTTTGCTATCTAACTTTGCTCGTTCAACATCTTTAATTTCTTGAAAAACACACATATTTTTGAAATGACGAGGTAAAACAAAATCTATATTTTTTTTGCAATTTCATTAAATAAAAAATCGCTTAAAATATTGATATTTGCATCAATATAAATGCTATCTTTGTATTCAGGGAATAATATGTGTGGGTGCATTTTATGCCACCTATTATTACGAGACACATCGGATTTATTGTACTGTAAAGGACGAATTTGCCAAATACCAACTCTTTCAGCTTTAATATCGTTCTCATTATCAGTAAAGCATATATAATCCCAATCGTAATTTATATAAGCATACGTTTCTAATTCATGGATATCATCATAATCATTAGTTATGCATGTATAAATAACAGATTTAGCCTTTCTATTTTTTCTATATTCTAAATACTCCGTAATTTTTTGCAGATTATTATCAGATTTAAAATTATTTTTATTATCTGGAAAAAACACCAATGAATTAGTTTGATGGGCTATGATGGGATTTATTCCTTCACATGCTTTAAAACAATATTTTACATTGATATATGGTGATGGTGCTTCTCCTTTTTTCCATCCTTTTTTATACCAATAATCTAAAGCTTGTATTCTATTAAATCGGTGATTGTATTGTTTTATATACCACAAGTCATCCCAAAATTTTGACGTTGCAATTAATTGTTTTTCATATATTTCTATTCTGTTTTTTAAAGATAATTTATAATGAATATTAAACTTTATAAATAATATATTCATTACACCTTTATTCAAACTAGTCCTTTCAATGGAGAATATTTTTTTTATAAACCAAAGAAAATTAGATGTTGGAATTTTACATATTCTAACTACTATCTCTCCATTTTTATTTATTTTTTTTCTGTAAATAAAACGCCTAATTTTTCTAAATGGAAAAAACATTTTGCATATTATTTGATAAATATTCTCAGAAAATACATCTTTAATTATGTTACCTTGGGCGTATACACATAATCCTATAAACCTTTCTATTGAGTGGGATAGACCTGATGAATGTTTTTCATCTGGAATCTCAAAATCCATAATATTTAATTTTAGTTGTTGCAAAGGTTTGAACAATATGCTTTTACCTATAAACATAGTTCCTGCAATAAATGAATAATTTAATGACGTTAAATTAAGCTTTTCTGCTAATATTTTAGAGTTATATTTTGCTTGCTCATCATTTTCATTATTATCAGTTGTTATGAGATGAAAATTACCAATTATCCCTAATCTTTTATTGCTACTAAATGATTTTATACATTTTTTTAAACTATTACCTTTTAAGAATGATAACGCCCAGTCTCTCCATTTAGATCCTTGACAATCATAATTATTAACAATACTACCTGTAGGCATATCCCTTTTAGTATGTAGCTTTACAACGTAGTCATAATCATCTAGATTAACTTGATTTAGTATATGAATAAATGGTCCTACATCATAACCGCGATTTTCAATGATTTCTATTTTAGCAGTAGGAAATGTTTCCTTAATATCCGATATAATTTCTGAATGTTCTTCGACCATTGTTACAAAAAGATCAAACTTGTGTGGAGTTATATTTAACACACACTCTTTGAGTTCTTTATAAAGATGAGGATAGTATATATGCAAATGAACTAATATCGGCTTCATATAGAATCTCCCCTAGTTTTATTTCTTATGAATGATTGATATATCTTCCAATTTGATGTAATTTTTTTTATTCCAAAATAATCAGGCACATTTATTGAATTATCTTCATCTACAATAGAATTAATATACTTATTGATATTAATCGCACCTGTATATGAAGTATTTTTAAACTTCTTATCTATATCTTTCCTAATTAAACTAAAATGATGCATTTCTATTCCATTTATATAAAATTGTGATGAGAATGGAAAAACAAACAGTTGTCGAGTTGGATCAACCAAAGCTATGGAATTTTTACTTCTTTTTAAAAAGCTAAATCTATTTATTTTAGAGAAGAATTGAACGCTAAAACTACATGGTTGTAATATCCTTTTAGTTGGTTCTAACCCATAATTAACAATATTACAAAAACTGTAAGAAATATTCTTTTCAATTATTACACGCTTAGCATAGTCTATTTCTGTACTTTTATAAAATTCATCTGTGTCCATGCACATAAAATATTTAACACCTGCCCTATATGCAGCTTTTAATCCTATATTTCTTTTTTTTGCTTCATTTACACCTGCTCTTAAGTTAAGATTTGGTTCAAAAAATATAAGTTCATCAATTAGTCCTTTATCTTTCAATTCGTTAAGTTTCTTTAACAAATCTTTATTTGCTGATTTGCCTTTCCATGATTTAGTCTGGTAAACAACATTTACATAATCCACCGATGATCTTATTGATTTTATTGAAGATTCTAGTAATTCTTCGCCATCAAATATGCTATATGATACTCCGAACTTATATCTATTTAGACAATGTCTTAACCACATAAGTTTTCTATAACGTTGTCTTAGTTTTTTATTTCTAATAAAATTTGCTTTTAACCATATATAAAACTTATACATTAAATTTGGCTCCAAATGTTTTAAGCTCGGGGTGGTCGTGTAAGTATTTAAATATCAATCCCCTGCTACAACCTATGTTTATGGCTATTTCATTTTTGGTTTTGCCTTGGCTTAGCATTTGCATTATCTTGTATTTGTGCTGTTCTAAGAGGCTTTTTTTCTTGCGTCCAGCTGGAAAACCTAAAACTTTGCCTTCTTGTTTCCTTCGTTTTAACGCATTAGTTGTAATTATTGAAACCATACTATTTCTGATATCTATGGATAAACGTACACCTTTAAGTAGAACCTTCGTTTGTTTGGAGTTGTCAAAACTTAGATTTTCTTTTGCGCTTATCAGGCGAAAATTTTCAGATATTAGATTTTCAATATTGTCTGCTATTTGTGAAATCTTGTGGCCAATACTGGTAATATTAGCAATAATAATGGTGTTTTCTTTTGTATTGAGGTTGGATTTTATGTTTTTGATATCAGAATCGCTAAAAAAAACATCAACCGAAAAACCCTCGCTTTGAGCATATTGATTCACAATGTCTCTTTGGGCGTCAAGACCAATGTTTTTTGGGCTTTTATCTAGGTAACCTATGATCAAAATAAACCTCTTTTTAGCTATGGGTAGAATCTACAAAAACCACCCTTTTTGTAGAGGCAATTTTATTATTTTTTTAGAAGATGAAAAAAATGATGAAAATCCTTGTAATTTCTATTTTTTTCTTGCTTTATTAAATTTGTTGGATTATGAATTTTGCTATGTAAAATAAAGGGTGGTTTTTGTAGAATTTTTATTTTAATAGCTGTTTTCCTAATTATTATCTGATAGAACTTATAGACAGGTATATAACTGTTTATAGGGGTACGCTATGATATATGGATATTGCAGAGTAAGCACAACTGCTCAACAAATTTGTAATCAAAAACATGAAATTTTGAGATTTGCCGAAAAAAATAAGATTAAAGTTGATGTTTGGGTGGAAGAAACTATATCTTCTCGAAAAACTTTGACTGAAAGAAAATTGGGAGAAGTGTTAAAAAAACTAAAAAAAGGAGATATTTTAATATCTTCAGAACTTAGCAGATTGGGACGTAATTTGCTTGAGATAATGGGAATCTTGCAACAGTGCTTGGAAAAAGAATGCCAAATTTGGACCTTGAAAGAAAATTACCGTTTAGGTGCCGATATTCAATCAAAAGTTTTGGCTTTTGCTTTTGGACTGGCTGCTGAAATTGAACGTCAGCTAATTTCTGAAAGAACCAGAAATTCTTTGCAAAGACTCAAAGATGAAGGAAGACCTTTGGGAAGACCTATTGGAAGTTCTTTTAGAAAGTTGAGAAAAAAAGAAGCTAGGATAAAAAAACTTTTGAATAAAAATGTTTCTAAGGCCGAAATCGCCAGAATGATGGGATGTACATGGCAAACACTGCATAGATATCTGAGAGATATGGAATAGTGTTATTGAAAAGTACTATCTAGTTTTGGAAACATACTTTTGTGTTTATTTTTTGTATAATTTGTGTTATTATGTGACTAATTGTATATAGTTCAACTTTTGGAGTTTCTTGATGTTGCCAAAAATAAATTCTTATAATGACACTCCTGATGATGATTTAGATGTTTTGGCTGAATTTATTTCGCATTCTGAAAATGATTATGGCTCAGGAATGGACAATTTGTCTATTGCATACATGAATAGAGAATTAGCAATACAGGGGCGTTGCTCTTTTATTGATCCTTATTATGTTGCTGGTAATGCCTCAAGATTATATAGTCAACTTGTTGGGCAAAAAAATAATCAATATTTGGTCACATCTTCTATTCAAGTTTATGGTGACAATAATGCTCCAAATAAAAATTTAGATAATTTATTTGTGAACACTCTTGAAGCAATACATAATTTGGATGTTTTATATGATATTAAATTTGATAAAATATTCATACCGATAGGTTGCCAAGAAAATAATAAAATAGGACATAATATTGCGTTAATTCTCGAAAATCATAATGGGGAGTATCGTGCAACCGTTTTAGATCAATTAGGATTAGATGGATATAAAAAAACAAAACTTAAAATGATTAAACAAATGGAAAGCTTAGGTTTGCGTGATATTGATGTAAATCTATCTTCTCTAACTGTTGATAATAGGATGGATTGTGTATCTGTAGTATCTCTTTTAAGAGATCATACATTAGATGGAGAAGATATAAGAGTCCTGAAAGATCTTTTTGATTCAGATAAAAAACCAGTAAAATTTACAGAAGAAGCTGTTAATAAACAACACAAAAAAGACCAAGACATTGTTTATAATAGTTGTATTCGTTTGGCTACAGATATAATTAAAAGAGATGCAGAAGCTATTGTTGCTTTAAAAGGTATTGGAGGACTTGATACTCCTGAAAGTAAGGTTAGGTCCTATGTTAGACATCATATGAACAACAAAAATAATCATTATACTTAAACCAAATATAGAGAAAGATAACAATGAAACTATATCACTATATTACCCGACCCAACACAGCCCTTAAAGATGGTATTTTATCTTTTGCAAACAATCCTAATGCTGATTTGAGATACTATTTTAAACGTTCAAATGAAACAACTCACGAAGGTATTGTAAAATGGATGGAAAGTTGTTTTGAAGGCAGAAGTCGTGCCATTCGAGGTTTCTCTGAACCAATTCAATGGACAGAGAAAAGTATTAATATGTTTAAGCCTTTTATAGAAAATGCCGATTTATTTTCAATTGATTTAGAGGTTCTTGCTAAAGATGGTTTAATTGAAGCGGTTTATGTAAGCCCTGCAATTAGTCCAAATTTAGATGAAGATTTTCCGCAAGATGTTGATGAGAGATTAGTAAAATTAAATTCAATTAACGATATTGATACATATCCAGTAGATTGGTCTGTTTGTGATGAAAAATTAGGGTTAAGATTTTCTGTTGTGCCATATTATTTGATTGTGATTAAAGGTGGAGTTATTCCTCCTAAGTATATTAAGAAAGAGAATTAAGAGTAAATGCAAGTAGAGAATATAATCGATTTTACTGCACAAAAAATCATTTCGGGGCTTCCTGAATGGAATCA
>JAZSQL010000029.1:0-10604 GCA_045537965.1 Alphaproteobacteria bacterium | reverse complement strand
ATACCAACTTGTGCAGATCTAGGTTATTTACAAACAGCCACAGATTGTGCTGGAAAAAATATGCTTAAATGTCCTTTCGATACAGATAAAGTATTTTGTGGAAGCGAGAGTTCAGGAGGCAGCACAGGACAAGGTTGTGATGCTGTAGGAGATATATTGTATAGTGATTTAAATTGTTATGATGAATCTTCTTTACCTAGCGGAAAAGTAACACCAATAGCTGTGGTGTTTGATACTGAAAATAGGTTGGCTATCGGGCTAAAAGATGCAGGTCCTATGTATTGGATGAAACCTGGTTTATGTGGTCTGCATGGACAAGAATGTAATATTGAAGGAATAACTGAATTTGATGTATGGAATAACGCTGTAGCATATTCCAAAGCTTGGAATAGATGGATAGGAGAGGTTATTGAATATGTATATCCCAATGATAATGGTAAAAACAATACAAAAGCGGTTATAGATTTAGGAGGAGATTATGCTTCTAGTGATTATGCACCAGGATATTGCTATTATTCAACCGAAGGAGGACAAAAAGAAGGTAGCTGGTTCTTACCGAGTGCTACAGAAACTAAGAAATTAATTGAAAACTATGTTGATGTATATAACGCATTAACGGATGTAGGTGAAGTTTTTTTAGGGTGTACATCTACAGGTAATAACACTAGTCATTGTGAATATTACTATACATCTAGTGAAGTTGGAACATCAGATTTTGTAACAATAAAATACACTTGCAATCCAAACACATCAAGTCAGTTAGGTATGATGCAACCTGCAGTAAGAACCAGCTATTCCAGTGAAGGTAAAACTAACTCACCAACATACTACGTTCGTTGTGCGATACAATATTAGTAAATATATGTTAAATAATAGAATGGTAAAAATAAAATAGATATATTTGGATGAAGTTGAGGCTTTTATGTAAAGCATGTAATAAACTATAATTATTTAATGTATATTATATTTTTTTACATGCTTTTTTTAGCCATTTTAGAGTTGTTTCATCGACGAGATTTTCTAAATTAGATAATATTTGTTGATGATAGTTGTTGATGTAATCAATTTCGTGTTTTGTAAGCATATTTTTGTTAATTAAATTTCTATCGAAAGGAATCATTGTTAATGGTTCGAATTTTAGCATAGTAGGCATAAATTTAGTATTTGTTTCAGTTATTAAAACTAAATTTTCAATTCTAATACCATATTCTCCTTCTTTATAAAACCCTGGTTCAATAGAAACAATCATATCTTTTTTTAGAGGAAAACTTCCTTTTGATGATAATGATTGAGGTCCTTCGTGAACGTTTAAAAAATGTCCAACTCCATGTCCTGTGCCATGGGCATAGTCTTTGCCATATTGCCAAAGAGTAGCTCTTGAAATTGTATCAATTGAACTACCAGAAGTATTTAAAGGAAAAATAGAGCTAGCTGCAGCAATATGTGCTTTTAGTACCTCAGTATAAGATGATATAATTTCTGGAGAAGGTTTACCAATAGCAATGGTACGGGTTACATCGGTTGTTCCGTCAAAATATTGAGCTCCACTATCCAATAACAAGATAGAATCTTGGTTAAACTGTAAATTAGTTTGTTCTGTTGGGTGATAGTGTATGATAGCTCCGTTTTTGCCAAATCCTGCAATTGTATCAAAGCTGTTGGAGTAGAAATTTTGTTTTTGTTTGCGAAAATCATATAATTTATTAACGATATCAATCTCAGTCATGTTTTGATAATTTTTTTCAAACCAACATAAAAATTGACATACAGCAATGCCATCTTGTATATGAGCAGATTTAACACCTGATATCTCAATTTGATTTTTGATAGCTTTCCATTCAACAATTGGATTATTTATATTGTGTAGCCAAATGTGATTTTCTTTCATTATAGATTGAATGGCTTTGGGAGTGCGATTGTAGGCTATGCCAATATTTTTACCATTGTATTTTTTTAGTTCGTCGTTAAGTGCTGAAAAGTTGTTGATGAATAGGCTTGTTTCTCCAGAAGTGTCTACAAGAGCAAAAGCTCTTAAAATGGGAGTGTTATTGAGTAAATTGGAACGAAGATTCATTAACCAAGATACACTATCACACTCACAAATTAGATATGCATCTAGCTTATTGTCTAAACAAAACTTAGTTAGATAAGATATTTTTTCTTCAGAAGATATACCTGCAAATTGTTCATCTAATTCAAATATATCAGCATTATTAGAAGATATTCTAGAACCAAGCGTATCAAATTTATCTTCAATGAATTCATGATGAGATAATGAACGTTTCCAATAATCTACTTCAGATATACTATGGCACCAAGAGTTATAGATAAATTTGCAGCTTTCTTTAATATTGGAATATATCCAAGAACCAATAGAATCTTTAGTGCAAATTACTTCTATTTGAGAACTATTAGTTTGTTCACGGGCTTGGGTGTCGTAACGTCCATCTACAAAAAGTATTACCTTGTCACGAAATATTATTAAATTTCCTGCAGAACCATCAAAATTGGTTAATTCAAAAATTTTATTTTCTTCAGGTAAAATATCTTGTCCTAAAAACATGTTATTGCGAGTTATAATATAGGCATCGGCTTTTTGTTTGATTAAGTGTTGCTGAATTTGTTCTATTGTAATCATTTTTTAGTCCTTTTGCATTAATGCTGTACGCCAATTATCATGAGAATATAACTTGATAAGTTTTAAATTATGTTTTTGGTGTGTTGAAATGACATCATCGACTTGATCATCAACAAAGCCAGATAAAATACAATATCCTCCAGATATGAGGTTTTGAGAGAGGCTAGATGAAAAAGTAATTAATGGATTAGCAAGAATATTACTTAAAATTAAATCGTAAGGAGATGACTTAGCTATGATATTATTTTGATAACCATTACTTTGAATAGTGTTAATTTGATTATGTAAATTATTTGTTTGGGCATTACTACCTGTTACAACAACAGCTTCTTCATCAATATCACTTGCTAAAATTTGTGCATTAGGCCAAAGTTTAGCTGAACATAGCGATAAAATACCTGAACCAGTTCCAACGTCTAAAACTTTTTGAGCTGAGAATCCGTTTTGTTTTAGTTCTGATAAAGCTTTGATACAACTTTGGGTGGTTTGATGATTGGATCCAAAAGCTGTTGCAGCATATATTTGCAGGGGGATTTTTTTGGTGGTTGGTTGTTGTTTTTCGTGTATACCATAAATGCAAAAATCAGCAACTTCAAAAGAGGGAAACTCTATTACATAATCTTTTAGCCAATTTTCACTTTTTAGTTCACTTATTTGGTATGGAGGTAAAGAAATTCCAATATTGCTAGCTGATTTTAGCATTTGTTGTTCATCAAAAAATGTGCTTTGATAACCGATGTATTCATCATTGCCATCATCAGAGTAATTTTGAGCTGTAACTTCAAAAAAACTTTCTAAGAAGTCTATAAATTTTGGAGAAGGCTCATTTTTGGGAAAAAAGCTTATTTGCCAACATTTAGAAGTCATTGATTGTTTTTATCCTATTATAAGTTATAAATTTATTTACTAAATTTAGTTTATGATATAATAATTAAAAATAGATTTATATAACTTTATTTGAGGTGAGAGTTTCTCATGAAAAATAGTATAGCTAATTTGTTACTTTGTGTTGTTTTGGTCGGATGTGTTAAGGCTGGAGACTACGATTTGATGCCTGTTCGATCAAAAATTTTAAATTCGATCAATGGAATTTCGATAGAGTTTAACGAAGGTGGAGAAGAGTTTATTGCTAGTCAGGCTTTACGAGAGCATGATTATACTTTGAATAAAGCTATTACGGTACAGAAAGGTGATGCTATTTTAAGTGATAAGACTTTTAATAAAGATACTTATCGTACTTGGATATATAGACCGAATAAAAAAGGAGCAATAAATAATCATGCTTTTCCGATGAAGCTGGATAACAAAAAAGAATATGATGTTGTTGGTTGGTCAAAAGTTGATGGTGTAAGATATTCATTGCTTGATAGTGGTTTGGATGATTATGTTTTCTTGTTTGACGAGCATGGTAACTTTTATAACAAAGCAGGTAAAATAGATGATGGTGTTTTAAAAATTTTAGATGAGGAAATTTTTGTGTATCCATCAGATGTAAAAATGCAAACAATAGCTAAGATGAGAGATGAAGTAAGTAATGTTAAGAATGGTTATGAAGTTAAATATGGTGGAGTTAAGCTAGATAGAATTTGGTTTGATTATATGGATTATGATCAAGATTATAATAATGGTGGCGAGTTTGAAAAAATTAGCTTTCCTAATAAACCAGGATTGATAATGCTTAATGGCAAAGGTTTGCGAGTTTTGAAAGCTGATAAAGATACAATTACTTATATGGTTTTGACCGATGAAGAATAGTTGTTGATTTTATTGTTATATGACCCCGCTTTAAATAGCGGGGTTTTGTTTACCATTTATTTAATAGTTTTGATGTATTAGAAAGTCAGGCAGAATAATAAGGGGCTGAAGTCCATGATTACAGAAGAAATTGTTCATATTAATGGGATGCCTAAGAAATTGGTTGTGTTTTTGCATGGTTATCAAGATTGTGCAGAGCATATAGAGCGCAAGACTATAGAGTTGCAAAAAATAAATAATATAGCACTTCATATTCCCCAAGCGCCTTTTGTTAATGAAGTTGATATAAGTAAACGTCAGTGGTATTCTATCCACCAATTTGATCCTGATGATAAAAGGAGAGGTGCCGTATCTTGGGATGAGTTTGTTGATTTTTATAATCGTATGACAGTAGGACTTGTTAGTGCAAATTATTACATATTGCAATATGTTGATGGTTTGTTAAATGAATATAATTTGTCTTATGAAGATTTGTTTTTATGTGGATTTTCGCAAGGTGCGACTTGTGCGATTTATGGTGGTTTAATGTGTCCACATAAAATAGGTGGTGTTATAAGTTTTAGTGGTATATTGGCAGCTAAAGGTTTTCTGGAAAATCACAGTAAAAATAAGCCTGATTGTTTGTTAATACATGGAAAATCTGATGAAAAAATTAAATTTGAAGCTTTGGATTTTTCAGCTAAAAATTTAAATGAATTAGGATGTAAAACAGAAGTTTTTGGGATTGATGACCTTGCTCACAAGATATCTCCGTTAGCTGTTGATAGAGCTGTAGAATTTATTAAAAAAAGATATTAAATGAAGGGTTGAGAAATTAAAAAACCACCTTTTTCTATCATGTTGTTGTGTTTTATATCTATGTTGAGTTCTGATGAGGCTCCTATATTACGATCTAGTATTTGTTGGTAGTTGCCAAAGATTGGTATGTAATTTTGAACCCATTCAGGTTCTAAACGGAGTTTTTGCCAAGTTTTTGGTTCTATTCCGAGTAGATTTTGGACAGATGGATTTTTACTAGCAAGGAATGTAGTTATATTTTGAGAGGTTATATTAGCAGTATCAGCTAATTTGAGAGCATTAATTATCCAACGCATAGCAATATTGAGATTTGGATTGTTGCCTGCAGTATATGCTTTAATTGGAATATAAGCTATTTCTTCAGGTAGAATTTCTGCAGGGTTTGATGTCTTTACATCAGATATAATGTGTTTTAAATATATTTCACTGTCGCTTATTAACTCACAACGATTTGTATAGAATGCTTCTTTAAGCGATATTAAGGAAGGCATTTGTAATATTTTGAAGCCTAAAGCGTGTTTCTGGTTGTACTCATCAAGGAAAATAGAGGCTGTTGAATCACGCATAACACAAACTTTGCTTCCTTCAAAATCACGCATTGATTGGGCTGTGCGTTTTTCTCTTGCAGCAAATATTTGGCGGTCGTAGTAAAGTGTGTCTACGGGGGTAACATATAGGCTAACTTCTTCGGAGGAAGATAATGAAGAGTTGCCGAGCATGATATCTATTTGACCAGAGTTTAAAGCTTTACCGATATTGTTTCTACTTACAGGTATTAGCTTAAAACGTTCGGGATTATCTAAAAAAGCACTGGCAATTGCACGACATATATCAGCATCGAAACCGTGCCATTGTCCATTTTTTTTATAAGCTAGTGATTTATGATCTTGAGATATACCACAAGCAATGTATTGTCTTTGTTTTATTGACGAAGTTTTAGTATTTGCTATAGCTATATTAAAATTTAAGCATAGGAATAATAGAAATAAAAACAAAGATTTTAGATTCATTTTGTTAACCATTTGTTGTTATGATAAAGTTGATTATGGAGTTAATTATAGGGTAAATTTTATGAAAAGTAATATATTTTTACAAGTTATCATAGGTTGTATTGCTATTTTAATAGCAAATATTTGTCAAGCCAATACTTTAACATCTCAGCAAGCTTCAGATTTTGCTTCAACTAAAGGAAAAGAGTTGCTGATGGTTTTTCAAGAGCCAAATTTAGAAAAGAGATATGCTCAGCTTGATAAAATGATTATGGAATATGTTGACATTGATTATATTGCAAAATTTGTTATGGGAAAATATTGGAGACAAATGACTGATGAGCAAAAAGATCGTTATAGCGATGTTTTTGTTCGTTATGGATTATCTTTCTATAAAACTTTACCATTGGAGTATGCTAAAAATTTGACATATGAAGTAAAGAGTGCTGAGACGGATGGGAAGTTTGTTAATGTTGTTGCGAATATTAATGTTAAACTAGGTGAAGAAAATCAAAATATCATGCTAACTTTTCGTTTGCATAAAGTGGGTGGGAAGATAAAAGTTGTAGATGTAAAAGTAGCAGAAAGCAGTTTGCTTTTGTCATATCGTGGTAAGTTTTATGAGATGATAGCCCAAAGTGATGGTGAAATAGACTGGTTTTTAGAAGATTTAGAAGACTTAGCTTATTCTTATGAGTTAAGTTTGAAGCAAAATGTAGTAAATCAACAAAATTCCCTTGAATTTGAAAAATAAAACAGATAATCTTTATGATAGTTTTTTGAATATTAATTGATAAAGGTTTTTTATTTATGAGCGATGTTAAAGTTAGATTTGCCCCAAGTCCAACTGGTTGGATGCATATTGGCAATACTCGTACAGCAGTATTTAATTGGTTGTTGGCTAAAAAATTAGGTGGAAAATTTTTACTAAGAATCGATGATACAGATGTGTTACGCTCTAAAAAACAATATGAAGAAGCAATTTTAGATATATTGGTTTGGCTTGGTTTAAATTGGGATGAACAAGCTAGGCAATCTGAACGAATTGCAAGGTATGATGAAGTAGTTGCAAAGCTAAAAGATGAAGGACGAATCTATGCTTGTTATGAAACGGCAGAAGAGTTAGAGGTTATGCGCAAAAAATTAATGGCACAAGGTCGTCCACCAATATATGATCGAGGAGCATTAAAATTAACAAAAGAAGATATTGCTAGATATGAGGCAGAAGGACGTAAACCACACTATCGTTTTAAGTTGTTGCCAGGAGCAATAGAATGGGACGATATGGTTAGAGGCAAGATACATTATGATGCTGCTAATTTAGCTGACCCTGTTATTATTCGTGAAGATGGAAGTTATTTATATCATCTTCCGTCTGTAATAGATGATGTTGATTTTGGTATTACCCATATTATTCGTGGAGAAGATCATGTTACTAATACAGCTGCTCAAATTCAAATGTTTGAGGCATTAGCTGGAAAGTCGCCAATGTTTGCTCATTTACCTTTGTTGACAGGTAAAGAGGGTAAACTTTCAAAAAGGTTAGGGTCTTTAGGTGTTAGAGAGTTGAGAGCGGAAGGAATTGAAAATTTAGCAATTTGTTCGTTCTTGGCAAAATTAGGGACGTCAGAAGCTATAGAGCCATTTAATGATTTGGTTAGTTTGGCAGAATCATTAGATTTGACAAAATTAGGTCGTTCACAGCCAAAATTTGATGAGCAGGAATTAAAATTGTTTAATAGTAAATTTGTTCGTCAGATGTCTTTTGATAGTGTTAGTGATAGGGTTTCTGTGAATAAGGATTTTTGGGAAGCTGTAAAGGGTAATTTAGATACTGTTTTTGAGGCCGAAAAGTGGCATAAAGTTTGTTGTGAAGAAATAGTTCCAGATATGGAAGATATGGAATTAACAGAAATGGCTGCAGATTTATTGCCGAATGAACCGTGGAATGAGAATACTTATGGTGAATGGATGGGGTTAGTTAAGACTCATACAGATAAGAAGGGTAAAGAATTATTCCATCCAATAAGAAAGGCATTAACGGCACAAGATTGTGGTCCTGAATTGAAAATATTGTTGCCCTTTATAGGAAGAGAAAAGGCATATACTCGCCTTAAAGGTAAAAAAGCTTAAGTTAATTAGAAAAAGGAAAAATTATGTTTTTGTTCAACACGCTAAAACGTCGTAAAGAAGAATTTGTGCCAATAGATGAAAATAATGTGAGGATGTACGTCTGTGGACCTACCGTTTATGATAGAGCACATTTAGGAAATGCTAAAACTCCAGTAGCTTTTGATGTTTTGTATCGTATTTTGTGTCATAAATATGGTAAAGATAAAGTTACATATGTTTCTAATATTACTGATGTTGATGATAAAATATTGAATAAACATAAAGAAACAGGCAAGACTATTAGAGAGATTACGGAACAAACATATCAATGGTATATTGATGACATGGCTAAGCTTAATGTTTTGTCCCCCAATCATCGTCCGAGAGCAACAGAATATATCAATGAGATGATAGAGATGGTTAAGCTTTTGCTTAAAGAAGGTCATGCTTATGAAGCAGAAGGGCATGTATTATTTGATGTTGATTCGATGAAAAATTATGGTTTTTTATCGGGACGTTCAATGAAAGAAATGTTGGCAGGTGCTAGAGTAGAAGTGGCTGAATATAAGAAGAATCCAGCTGATTTTGTTTTGTGGAAGCCATCAGATGCGGATCAGCCAGGGTGGAATAGTCCTTGGGGATATGGTCGCCCTGGGTGGCATTTAGAATGTTCAGCTATGAGTTCCAAATTATTAGGCAATTCTTTTGATATTCATGGGGGAGGTTCTGATTTGATTTTTCCTCATCATGAAAATGAATGTGCTCAATCTATGTGTGCGCATCCTGGTGAGAGTTATGCTCGTTATTGGGTACATGGTGGAATGTTGATGGTTGATGGTGTAAAAATGTCTAAATCATTGGGAAATTTTTATACTATTGATCAAGTTTTAGAAAAGGCTCCTGCTGAAGCATTGCGTTTGCTATTTTTGACAACCCATTATCATCAGCCATTTAATTTTACTTTTGAGGGTTTGGAACAAGCAAAGCAGAATTTAGATAAATTTTATAATGCTTTACTTAAGGTTAAAGAAGTTCCTCTTGATGATAGTTTGGTAGATGAAAGAGTTGTTGCGGCCTTGGAAGATGATTTAAATACACCATTGGCTTTGAGTTTTATTCATGAGTTAGTGAATAATTTGAATAAAGCAGAAAGTGAGCAAGAACAAAGTAAATGTAAGACAATTTTATTAAAGTCTGCGGAATTATTGGGAATTTTGTGGCAAAATCCAGAGGATTGGTTTAGGTCTGGTGCTAGCGATTTAGAAGATATAGAAACTAAGATTGCTGAGCGTGCCTTGGCTAAGAAGAATAAGGATTATGGTTTGGCAGATAAAATTAGAAATGAATTGAAAGAAAGAGGTATTGTGCTTGAAGATGGTCCTCAAGGGACAACATGGAAGAAAGCCTAAATATTAATAAGCTAACAAAAATCTACTAAGAAATAAAAATATTTCTCCCCTCAATAACTATTGAGGGGAGGTTAGGAGATATAATATTTGTTAATACTGAATTGCACAACGAACGTAGGTTGATGGTGAGCTAGTTTCAACTCCATCTTTATAGGTGTTTTTGGGTACTCCTGATTTTATCATAGATGAAGCAGACGTAAAACTTATCGTTCTATAATATGATCCATCTGTAGCTTCACTAGATGTGTAATAGAAATTATTTGAAAAAGCGTCACCTATATTCGTTAATATTTCATTTATCTTAACGCCATTTTCAACTATTTTCATACTTTCTTTAGCACTAGGTAAGAACCAGCTACCTTCTTTTTGTCCTCCTTCGGTTGAATAATAGCAATACCCCGGAGCATAATCACTAGAAGCATAATCTCCTCCTAAATCTATAACCGCTTTTGTATTGTTTTTACCATTATCTGTTGCATTTAATATAGTTTCAGGTTCAAAATTTCCCCACCAACCATAGCTAGTAATATATTCTATAAGAGATGAGCCAAGTGGAATATCTGGTATCCCTTCAATATTACATTCTACTCCCCCAGTTCCACACAAACCAAGTTTCATCCAATGCATAGCTCCTGCATCTTTTAATCCAATAGCTAATCTATTTTCAGTATCAAACACCACGGCTATAGGTGTTACTTTTCCGCTAGGTAAAGAAGATTCATCATAACAATTTAAATCACTATACAATATATCTCCTACAGTATCACAACCTTGTCCTGTGCTGCCTCCTGAACTCTCGCTTCCACAAAATACTTTATCTGTATCGAAAGGACATTTAAGCATATTTTTTCCAGCACAATCTGTGGCTGTTTGTAAATAACCTAGATCTGCACAAGTTGGTAT
>JAZSQL010000024.1:0-5023 GCA_045537965.1 Alphaproteobacteria bacterium | reverse complement strand
TGCAAAAAACTGAACAGTTTTTTGCAAGGTTTTTTGAACGAATATTTAAAGTGAAAATAAAAGAAATAAAAAGAATATAACACATTGAAAACATGTAATAAAAACAAGTTAATTGCTTTTTTACTTTTTTTGCTATATAATTAAAATATATATTGAAAAAAACTGTTCAGTTTTTTTCAATATTTTGGGTTAGATTAAAAATCTTTAAGATATAAACAGCCTTAAAAAAAATATAAAAAAAAGTGCATTTTTTTGATTTTGCGCAAAGTCTTGCTGTGCCTAAAACACACAAAAATGAAACAGAACATTACAAGAACGGTTAAAAAAATACTAAAAATTCCCATTGATTCCCATAAAATCCCGTGTTATACCATATATATAAAATCAAGAAATGAGGATTTTGGATTTGCGTAAAACATTTTTATTTATGGATACAGTAGTAAACAAGGTCGATGCAAAAGGCCGTGTTTCTTTGCCTGCTGACTACCGTTCTATAGTAAAAACCAAAGAATCTGAAATTGTCTGTTATCGCAGCCTTACTGCCCCTTGTATTGAGGGATGTCTGGAAGATTTGCTTGATAAATTGGCATCTGAAATGGAAGATGCTTTAGACTTTTTTTCTGAAACTCAAGATGATTTGACGAATTTAGTGTTTGGTGATGCTAAACGCTATTCTTTTGATTCGACTGGTCGGATTATGTTGTCAGACAAATTGTTGAAACATGCTCAGATTACCGATGCAGCTGTTTTTGTTGGTAAGGGTCGTAAGTTTCAAATTTGGAATCCTGAAAATTGGGCGAAGGAAGAAGCTCGTATAAGAACAGAAGTTATGAAAAAAAGACCCTCAATAAGAACTGTTTCGGAGGGGGATAAATAATGGCTGCAGATTATCAAGTTCATTACCCTGTTATGTTGCCAGAAGTATTAGATGCTCTGGCTGTTGCAGATGGCAAAGTTTATGTTGATGCAACCTTTGGTAATGGCGGATATTCTGAGGCTATCTTAAACAAAGCAAATTGCAAAGTTATAGCTATTGATAGAGATAATACTGTTCTTCCTCGTGTAGAAGAATTAAAAAAACAATTTGGCGAGCGTTTTGACTTTAGATTAGGTTGTTTTGGTGATTTTGCTGAGTTAGTTGAAGAAAACATTGATGGTACTGTTTTTGATATTGGTGTTTCGTCAATGCAGCTTGATCAGGCTGAACGTGGTTTTTCGTTTGCTAAAGATGCTCCTTTAGATATGAGAATGTCGCAAACAGGTACAACTGCGGCTGATTTGGTCAACAATTTGTCAGAAACAGCATTAGCCGATATATTATATAATTATGGAGAAGAAAAAAAATCACGCCAAATTGCTAAGAAAATTGTGGAAGCTCGCAAGTTAAAGCCAATTACAACTACTTGTGAGTTGGCAAATATTATTTATCAAGTTATTAAGCGTTCATTCAATCAGGCTATTGATCCTGCTACTCGTAGTTTTCAGGCTTTGCGTATAGCTGTGAATGATGAACTAAACGAATTGCAAAAAGGCTTAAAAAGTGCGTCATCAAGACTCGTTAAAGACGGGCGTTTGGTCGTTGTCAATTTTCACTCGTTGGAAGATCGCATTGTTAAGACCTTTTTGAAAAACAATAGCGATAAAACGGTTCATGTATCTCGTTATTGTACACCTCAACCATCAACCAGTAATGCTTTGTTTGGCTTTGCGTCAAAGGCTATTGTTCCGTCTGCTCAAGAATTGGAGCAAAACAATCGTTCACGCTCGGCTAAAATGCGTTATGCCATAAAGAATTAAGTAAACATAAAGTCCAGAAGGAGCTTGTAAAAAGATGAATATCAATCGTATGATCCAGATTGCTTTAAGCTTGGTTATAATCATTTTTACTGTTACTATATCAAACCATATGAAAAACTCAGTATATCGCCTAGAAGATGAGTTAAAACAAATTAACCGCAATATTGAAACAGATATTGAAACTATTCATATTTTGAATGCTGAATGGTCAAAATTAAATAATCCTGCAAGATTGCGTGCTTTGGTAAAAAATCATATTGCCCTAAATCCAGTTAAACCTGAACAAATTATTAACTATTCTGCGTTACCATTTGTATATGAAACTGACGAATCGAGAAAAGAAATCGCTCGTAGAAATGTTGCTGTATATGCTCAAAACAACAGAAATTTGAAAAAATTGGCTAAAACACAGCGCTAGAATAATATTGGTAAATGCAGGAAGCAAATGCTGAACAACCCTTTGTCAAAAAATAAAAGTACTAATTTTTACCTTCCTGGAGAAGAAATAAATCTTAAACGGGAAGGCATGTTTGTTGATTGGGATAATAAGATTAGCGGATATAGTGGCAAGGTAAGAATTGTTTTTGGTATGTGTTGCTGTGCTTTTGCTTATTTGCTAGTGGCATTTAGACTGTTTGGAACCTGTGTGTTACCTAATTTGTATAATGATGATGATAGTATTGTTTATGTGTCAAACAAAAAAATTCATCGTGCGGATATTTTGGATCGTAATGGAGCAATTGTTGCAACATCATTACCAACTAAAGACCTTAATGCTAATGCTAAAAATATTCTAAGTCCTAGAGAAACGGCCTTAAAACTAGTTAAAATTTTTCCAGAATTGAAATTTGAAACAGTTTATGAAAAGCTAAAAAAACGTAGAGGTACATATACAATTAAAAGAAATTTGTCGCCTCATCAACAATCGTTAATTATTGCTCTGGGAAACCCTGGACTTGAATTTGTAGCAAATGAAAAACGTGTATATCCGCATAAAAATTTGTTGTCTCATGTTATTGGAACTACTGATATTGATAATAATGGTATTTCAGGAATTGAAAAAGGACTTGATGATAGAATTATAAATTCGGATATTCCTGTGCGTTTGACACTTGATTTGGGTGTGCAAGATACAGTGCGTACTATTTTGCTTAAGAATATGAAAAAATATTATGCCTTAAGTGCTACTGCTATATTACTTGATGCCAATAGTGGCGAGGTTGTAGCTATGGTTTCGTTGCCTGATTATGATCCTAATGATATATCAAAAAAGGATCAATTGGCTCAATTTAATACTGCTACAGCTAGGATTTATGAGCCAGGTTCAGTTTTGAAGGTGTTCAATACGGCTATGGCTTTAGATAGTGGTAAGGTTAAAATTTCTGAACAATTTGATGCAACAGAACCTTTGAAGTTAAAATACAATACAATTTATGATTATCGTGGTGAAAATCGTTGGCTTAATGTTGAAGAGATTTTGGTTCATTCGTCAAATATTGGTTCAGCACGGATGGCTTTGCAATCTGGTTTTAGTGAGCAGTACAATTTTTTGGAGAAAATAAACTTTCTTAATCGCTTAAATATGGATTTGGTTGAAACAGCAAAACCTTTGCTTCCTCAAAAAAGTAAATGGCAGATTTCTGATTCAACTGTCGCAACTATTGGATATGGTTATGGAATATCTGTTTCGCCGATGCATATTATATCAGCATATGCAGCCGTTGTTAATGGTGGAATTTATAATAATCCAACTGTTGTTGTAAATAGTATAAATGCTGGTGAAAAAAGGCGAATTATATCTGATAATACATCTAAACAAATGCGCAAATTGATGAGAGCTGTAGTAACTGAAGGTTCGGGCAAGAGAGCTAATGTTTTAGGATATGAAGTTGGTGGTAAAACAGGAACAGCTAACAAAATTGATGCTAATGGTAGATATATAGATAAAAAAGTGAGAACAACATTTATATCTGCCTTTCCTATATCTAACCCAAAATATGCTCTATTAGTAATGATGGATGAGCCCAAAGCAACTAAGGACTCTTTTGGCTTTTCAACTGCAGGGTGGAATTCGGTTCCGACTGCATCGGAAATTATAACAGCGGTTGCACCACAACTTAATATTCCTGCAAATTATGATTTGGAAGAAAAGCGCAATAGCAAGATTATTGAAGCTGCTTTTGGAAGATAGTAAAACAAATGAAGTTATTTGGTATAATATAAAGATAATATTGTAAATCTTGATTTTGTGGTTGTTGATTTTTTGAATAAAATAAAATTTAGATTAATACGCAAGAATACAAAACCGCAAAAAAATGCATAATTGTTCCAGCGAGAACAAAAAAATGCCAAATAGCGTGGGTATATTTTTTGCTCTTCCAAATATAAAATAACACGCCAAAAGTATAAAACAATCCTCCTAAAACCAAAAATATTAACCCTAAATCAGGAACAGCTTTAGCTAAAGATTTTGATGCAAATATAATTAACCAACCCATTGCTAAATATAAAGAAATTGACCAAATTTTTGTGCCATTACTAGAGGTTGTAAGCTTTAAAACAGTTCCTAAGATAGCTAATCCCCAAATTATTCCAAATAAAACCCAACCTATAACTCCTCTAAGGCTAACTAGCAAAAAAGGTGTGTATGTTCCTGCAATTAAAAAGTAAATTGATATATGGTCAAATTTTTTTAATGCTCGTTTAATGCGTTCATCTCTAAATGCGTGATAAAGTGTGGAAGCTGTATACAAAACAGTCATACTGACTCCGAAAATGACAGCCGAAACAATAACCCATGCATCACCATAAATGGCTGAAAACACCGCTAATAGAACTAATCCTGTAATGCTTAAGCCAATACCTGTACCATGAATAATGCAGTTCCATAATTCTTCCTTTGGGGTATATTTTGTTAGAGTTGTTGTCATATTTTTTCTCCATTGCCACTTAAATATTAGTCTTTTAACCTAATATCGTCAAGAAGGTACTTTTTTGTGCTTTAGTATGGTTTGAGTAACTAAGGAAAATCTATTAAAATTTTTATCTATAAAAAAAATTAGCTATAAATATTGTAAATTAATCTTGTAAAAACAATTTGTTATAAAAAGTAATGTGCGTTTAAACCAACGTTTTTGTAGAGGCTACTTTTAGCCTTTTTTATAGTATATAATAAAATTAGTAAAAAAGCAATTAACTCATTTTTTATTACTTATTTTCAATAAGT
>JAZSQL010000036.1:0-5408 GCA_045537965.1 Alphaproteobacteria bacterium | reverse complement strand
CACCTACAACAGCTTTCTTAACTTTATTTGGTTCATATTCTGTAACCCCAATACCAAATTGCGCTGGTGTCATAATTACTACTCCTCGAGCCATGCCCAACTTAATCGTTGATACAGGATTAGCATTTAAAAAAACCTGTTCAATTGCTGCTTCATCTGGTTTATAAACTTCTACAACTTCACTCAAAACCTTATTTATTAAGGCTAGCCTGTTTTCAATAGATTCCTTTGTGTCTGTCGAAATAAAGCCATCAGCTATATATTTGACTTTATTATTTTCAACTTCAATTATACCCCACCCAGTAGAAGACAGGCTAGGATCAAGTCCCAAAATACGCATATTATCCTCTTTAATAACAAAAACCTTCTCTCATTATAGAGAGGAGGTTTTAGATTTGCAATATTATATTAAAATGTATTAAACGAGCTTTTCTAGAATATCTTCGGCAATTTCTGCATTATGATAAACTTTCTGGACATCGTCATCATCTTCTAAAGCATCAATGAAATCTAAAAATTTTTGTGCTGTTTCAACATCAACAATATCCGTTTTTACCATAGGTTTCCAATCAAGACGAGAAGCTGAAGGTGTACCATATTTTGCTTCTAATGCTTCTGTTACACTATTTAAATCATCTGGTAAAGTCTCAATATCATGATGTTCGTCATCTGTAGCAACATCATTAGCACCAGCTTCTAAAGCTGCCTCAAACATAGTATCAGTATCTGCTGCAGTTAATGGATACTGAATAAAACCGATTCTCTCAAAATTAAAAGCAACAGATCCTGTCTCGCCCATAGCCCCACCACGTTTTCCAAAAACAGTACGTACATTACCAGCTGTGCGATTTTTGTTGTCAGTTAAACATTCAACAATTACAGCAACTTTTCCTGGACCAAATCCTTCATAACGAGTTGCAACATAATCGTCTCCTCCAGCCGTTTGGCTTGCTTTAGCAATAGCCCGTTCAATATTATCTTTAGGCATACTCTCAGCTCGTGCTGCAGCAATAGCCAAACGTAAACGAGGATTTTTATCAGGATCAGGCATACCTGATTTTGCTGCCAAAGTAATATCTCTTGCTAATTTAGCGAACATTTTTGCTTTTTTAGCATCTTGCGCACCTTTACGATACATAATATTTTTAAACTGGGAGTGTCCTGCCATATCTATAAGCTCCTTAACCAATTAAAATCATTCAAAATTAAGAATTTTATACATCAATGATTTTTGTTGTGCAAGATTTTTTTATTAAAAAACTACATCTCTATAAATTTATATAAATCATCTGTATTTAACATTTCAGGCAAAACTATTCCATCTGAAAATGTAGGAGAAAATAGTATATAGAAAGGAAGTCCTCGCCTACCATGTTCTTGCATAAATTCCAAAACTTGAGGTTGATAATTCGTCCAGTCAACTTCAATTAGACGTACTTTATAACTTTCGAAAGCATCTTTCATTGATTGAACATCGAAAACAAAATTATCATTGTATTTACAAGTTAGACACCAATCAGCTCCAACTTTGACTAATACTTTATTTTGAGCATTTATTTCTTGATTTATCATATCCAAATCAATTGCATCAAATTTGGTATTTTCAATCAAAATTCTCCTCTTATTCGCTGCATAACTAGCATCAAACATACTTATAATTAACACGATTAAAACTATTGTTCCAAAAAAACGTCTATATCTACGATGCAGTAATAGTGCAATTTCCCTATCTTTTAGTTTATCAACTTCACTAGCAAATGCTTTTGCAAAATATAATGTTAATAGAACAAAGCCAATATAAATTAACCAATGCCATATCTGAGAAGTAGAAGTTTGAGCAACTAATACACTAACTAACCATACAATGGTTATTAAGAGTAATACGACCATTCCTAAATTAATAGTAGCCATCCATTTTCCTGGTTTTGGCATATAAAAGGCAAGCTGTGGACATAGAGCAATGATGACATATGGAGTAGATAATCCTAGACCAACAGTCATAACTGTTAAAATGATATGTTCAACATTACCAGCTAGAGCGACTCCAAAAGCTGTTCCTAAATATGGAACCATACAAGGAGTAGATAACAAGACTAAAAACACACCACTTAAAAATTCAAACCATTTTCCTTTAATTTCTTTGTTTTTAACTAAATTATCTAAAAATCTAGGTGATTGTAAATTAATTATACCAAAAATATGAGCAAGAAAGAAAACTACTACCCATATAATAAATGCTACAAAATAGATGTTTTGAAATTGCATTCCCCATCCTAAAGTATAACCTGCCAATTTAAGAGCAACCAATAACGAAGTAATTAAAATAAATGATAATAAAATTCCCAAACTATTACACAAAAAGTTTCGACGAATTTGTTTAACATTAAGCCCTCCAAATTTTGTAAAAGCTAATAATTTTAAAGATAAGACTGGAAATACGCAAGGCATTAGGTTTAAAAGTAAACCTCCCAAAAATGCTAACCATAAAATTCCTAAGGTAAATCGTCCTGTTTTGGTATCCAGCAAAGACATATTTTCAATTCTTGCGGTATGTAAATATTGATTAACTCTAGAAGTTCGCACCCAAAAAGTTATATCTTTGCCCAATGCATCAAAATCTTTGTCTATGATAGGAAATCTAATGATAGCACTATCCCCTTCAAATCGTATCATTGGTTTAGCAAAATATCTTGCATAGCGCCCAATTATAAAAGCTTTTAAATAAACTACATTATCAGCTTTAATATCTAAACGAACAAATGATTGACTACCTTTTTCTTGTTTTTCTAAAACTAATGCTCCAAAATTGAAATTATTTTTGTTTTTTTCTCTAGGTACATTTTTTTCTATTGTTCTAATATATGATGAAAAAACAGTATCTTTAATTTTCTCTTCTTTTGATAAAATAATTTCAGGTTCAAGCTTTTCTCTTATACATTCATTTCCTAAACACATATTAGCTTCAACCACTGGACGCAAAACTAAAGGTTTAGAAATATCCTTAGCTTTTGCTTTAAAATAAATAGGAAAACTATCACCATAAATTAATATTTGTCGTTTGTCTTTCATTTCAACGACTTGAGGTTCGGTAAAATTAATTTCTATATCTTCTAGATTTTCTGATTTGCTAAAATCAACTTTTGCACCCTCATATTGTTCAAAATCACCTAATAAAAATATTCTACCTTTTCTGGGTTCTGCTTTAATAACCCCTTTTATAATTCCATCTTTATCAATTGCACTTTTCTCTGTTAGTATGGTTCCAATAAGAGTTTTATCTCTAATATCACTTTTACCATCAATATTTTTGTATACACCTAAATCTGTTAATGTTTCATTCCAGTTGATATCAAACAGGGTTTTCCAATCTCTTTCAATTAAAGCTTTTTTGTATTTTTCAATTGTTTGAGATGGTAACGGCAGATTATTATCTTTAGCTAATTTTTCTTGTACCGCAAGCTTATCTCGTTCAGAATTAGAATAAGCCACCACTTTTTTAAAATCATGAATAATAAGTGGCTTATCAGTTTTTATATATTCTTCCTCCTCTCCCATTTCATATTGATCATCTGCCACCACTATAGGAGGATCTTTTTTCATAATTGAAGAAACAACTTTATCTTTTATTTTATTAAACCAACGATAATACTTTATTCCTGTCCTAACATAATCTTGCCATTTATCAGCTGTTACTTGATTAAATACAGGATATTTAGATATTAATTCACCTGTAAAATCTTTTCCCATATATTGTTCAGGCAATCTTTCACTATATTCTTTAACATCACGATAATAAAAAATAGCCCATGCTGCTAACCCAGGCCTTTTTTCATCATCTGATTTTTCTATCTCATCATCTTTCAAATCAAGAATTATTTGCCCTCCATCTTGAGCAAATACATTAGTTGTAAACAAACAAATAAACAAATTTATATATATCAGTAGTTTTTTCATAATTTTTCTTCACAATAAATTTGATTCTCTATCATTCTTATCCTATATTATATTATGATATGGTATATATAAAGTTAAGGCTATTGCAATATAATGAGCAAAATTGATATTAACAATTTAACAGGTAAATGCCTCGTTTCTATGCCTGATGTTTCTGGTGATCTAGCTGGAAGCGTGGTGTATATTTGTTCCCATAGTAAAGACGGCGCTATGGGATTTGTTATTAATAATCGTATCAAAGAATTTTCTTTTTCAGATCTTATTACAGAGCTTCCATTTAGTTTAAAAGATAAAACCCCACTCATAAACCTATATAATGGAGGTCCAGTAGAAAAAGGCAAAGGTTTTATTCTTCATTCTGATGACTATAAGAGTAATGACAGTCTAAATATAGGAGGAGGCATTATGGTGTCGTCCTCTATTGATATATTAAAAGACATTGTAACAGGATATGGACCTAAACAAAGAATTATCGTTTTAGGCTATGTTGGTTGGGCTTCTGAACAACTTGAAAATGAAATAAAAAATAACTTATGGATTATAACAGATGCATCATCTGAAATTATTTTTGGTTCTATAGATGATGATAAAAGAGCCATAGCTATGGCATCTTTAGGTATAGATCACAACAATTTTATAGCTAATTACGGACATTCGTAAAAAACATTAGTGTACTATTTTTTAGAACACTCTATCGTATTTTATCTGATTGTACGATTTTTTCCACCACCAACTCCTAATTTTACCGTGTTGATAATAACGATTTTTCCTTTAAATTATTATTTACTAAAGCAACTAAAGGAGACAAAAAATGAATAGACATGAAGAAACTTTTTTATATGATGTTGTTAATGATAATCTTGCTTTGATGAGCAAAATATACCAGAGTTTTGAAGCTTTGGAAGAAACTCTTGGAGCTCTAAAAATGGAAGAAGCCTTGTTTATGACTTATGCAGCAAAGAAGTCTTTTGCTAGCACTTTAATGAAGAAGTCAAGAACTCATAATTTAAAACATTAAAAAAATTCCCCTTTAAACCCCACCCAAAGAATTTGGGCATATAATAAAGTTTCAGTAGATTCTTCCCCATAACTAGACACCAAGCAAAATTGGTGTCTTTTTTTGTAGCAAATTTTGCTCATGTAGATAAAAAATAGTAATTTTTATATATTTTTTCTTATGTAAAAACAATTTGTTATAAAAAGTAATGTGCGTTTAAACCAACGTTTTTGTAGAGGCTACTTTTAGCCTTTTTCATAGTATATAATAAAATTAGTAAAAAAGCAATTAACTCATTTTTTATTACTTATTTTCAATAAGTTATTCTTCTTTTGTTTTTCTTATTTCTTCTTTTTTTAAATGTCTCTTTTTTGCCTCTACAAAAACGTTGGTTTTTGTAGAGGCAACAAGCCAAGAGTTTCTAAGGTTTTTGTAGCGTTTTGGGATAAGGTTTATA
>JAZSQL010000007.1:0-13750 GCA_045537965.1 Alphaproteobacteria bacterium | reverse complement strand
CATAAGAAAAAATATATAAAAATTACTATTTTTTATCTAAATGAGCAAATTTTATAGTTTTTGCTCATTTTTTGCCTATTTTACATATCTTTTTATCAGCTAAACAAAATAATAAGAATCAAAAAAAAGCCCGAGAATATTTATTCTCGAGCTTTTTTCTAATAGCCCAAAATGAGCCTATACTTCATACCTTAGGCAGATTTACGGCAGCAACAGCCACTTTCATTTCCACCAACTGTACGATCAGCACCAAATTTAACTGCAGCTTGAGCAGCAGCCAAACGAGCAACTGGTACACGGTATGGAGAACAAGATACATAATCCAAACCAACTTTATGGAAGAACTCAATTGATTTTGGATCACCACCATGTTCACCACAAACGCCCAAGTGAATATTTGCGTTTGTTTCACGACCTTTACGGCAAGCACGAGCAACCAATTTACCAACACCATCAACATCAATAGAAGCAAATGGATCAGCAACATAAACACCCTTAGCTCTATATTCATCCAAAATAGCGCCTGTATCGTCACGGCTCATACCCAAAGTTGTCTGAGTAAGGTCATTTGTACCAAAACCGAAGAATGCAGCTGATTCTGCGATTTCTTCAGCCATCAAAGCAGCTCTTGGTAACTCAATCATTGTACCTACGATATAGTTAACAATTGCACCTTTTTCAGCGAATACTTGTTTAGCTGTTGTATCGATAACATCTTTAACAATATCCAACTCTTTCTTAGAACCTGTTAATGGAACTTCAATTTCAGGAGTTACTTTAACACCTTCAGCTTGGCATTCCAAAGCAGCTTCTAAAATAGCACGAGCCTGCATTTCTGCAATCTCAGGATATGTAACAGCCAAACGACAACCACGATGACCCAACATTGGGTTTGCTTCATGCAAAGCAGCAGCACGTGTTTTAACATGTTCTAATGTTACACCCAACTTATTAGCCAATTCTTGCATCTCAGCTTCTGTGTGAGGCAAAAATTCATGCAATGGTGGATCTAACAAACGAACAGTAACAGGTAGACCATCCATAATTTTGAACAAATCTTTGAAGTCTTGCTTCTGGTATGGCAATAATTTAGCCAAAGCCTGACGACGACCATCTTCATTATCAGACAAAATCATAGCACGCATATCACCGATTCGGTTAGCATCAAAGAACATGTGCTCTGTACGAGCCAAACCAATACCTTGAGCACCAAAATCACGAGCTGTTTGAGCATCTTTTGGAGTTTCAGCATTAGCACGAACTTTTAATACGCGGATTTCATCAACCCAACTCATCAATTTACCAAAGTTACCTGTGTTTGTATCAGCTTTAACTGTAGGAATTTCACCTTCGATAATTTGACCTTTAGCACCATCCAATGATACCCAATCACCTTCTTTAATAACGATACCAGACTTAGTTGTCATAGTTTTGTTAGCATAGTTAATTGTAATATCGCTAGAACCAGAAACGCAAGGAGTACCCATACCACGAGCAACCACAGCAGCGTGAGAAGTCATACCACCACGAGCAGTAATCACACCTTGAGAAGCATGCATACCACCAATATCTTCTGGAGATGTTTCATTACGAATCAAGATAACTTTTTCGCCTCTGTTAGCCCAAGCTTCAGCATCTTCTGCATTAAATACTGCACGACCAACAGCAGCACCAGGAGAAGCTGGCAACCCTGTAGCAATAACATTTTTCTTAGCTTTAGGATCCAACATTGGGTGCAATAATTGGTCTAATTGATCAGCACCAACTCTCATAATAGCTTCTTCTTTAGAAAGCATGCCTTCTTCAACCATTTCAACAGCCATCCTTACAGCTGCTGCTGCAGTTCTTTTACCATTACGGCATTGCAACATCCAAAGCTTTCCATGCTCAATGGTAAATTCCATATCTTGCATATCTTTATAGTGAGCTTCTAATTTATCTCTAACATCAACTAATTCTTTATAGAGGTGAGGCCATTTTTCCTCCAAAGAAGTACCATCACCCTTAGAAGCCATTGGTTGTGGAGTACGAATACCAGCAACAACGTCTTCACCTTGAGCATTAATCAAATATTCACCATAATAAACATTTTCACCTGTCGCAGGGTCACGAGAGAAGCAAACACCAGTAGCACAATCATCACCAGCATTACCAAACACCATAGTTTGAACGTTAACCGCTGTACCCCAGTCACCAGGAATATTATTCAATTTACGGTAAGTAATAGCGCGGTTAGCCATCCAAGAACCAAACACAGCACCAATACCAGCCCACAATTGATCCCATGGATCTTGTGGAACAACTTTACCTAATTTTTCACCAATAGCTTTATATTGGCTAACCAATTCTTTCAAATCTTCGGCTGTCAAATCTGTATCAGAAACATAACCTTTAGATTTTTTCATATTTTCCAAAGCTTCTTCATACAAATCAATATCTGCACCTAAAACAACGTCTGAGAACATTTGCAAGAAACGACGATAAGAATCATAAGCAAATCTTTCAGAACCCGAAGCATTAGCCAGAGCTTTAACTGTTTCATCATTCAAACCTAAGTTCAAAACTGTATCCATCATACCAGGCATTGAAACTCTTGCACCTGAACGAACTGAAAACAGCAATGGATTACTTGCATCAGCAAATTTCTTGCCCATAATACCTTCAACATAAGCTACAGCCTGTCTAACTTGATCTTTCAAATCAGCAGGATATGTCTTATTGTTGTCATAGTAATATGTACAAACTTCAGTAGTAACTGTAAATCCTGGAGGAACAGGTAAACCAACTGTATTCATTTCAGCTAAGTTGGCACCTTTACCACCAAGGAGATTACGCATGCTAGCATCGCCTTCAGCGCTGCCATTTCCAAATGTATAAACCCATTTACTCATGGTAAATATAGCTCCTTTCGTAAGCTTTTGTTAAAACGTATGTCAAGACCAACAAAAAGCCCCGACACAAAATTGTCGGAGCTAGGTTATATCAACTTTTACGATTCTACAAGAAAAATATAAATAATTTTATTATTTTTGAATAACTAAGCCTAAAAAATGCTTGAGTTTTTACCAACTGAACCACCTAAATTTTGGGTGACAGTTCATTATATAGCCTTTTTACTGGCGGATGAGAGTCTTATGCTTGCTCCTATGCGGACGAAGTGCGTCTTCACCGAGGCGACGAACTTTGTCCTTTTCATATTCTTCAAAGTTGCCTTCAAACCATTCTACATGACCTTCATCTTCATAGGCAAGAATGTGCGTTGCAAGTCTATCCAAAAACCAACGATCGTGCGAAGTAACAAGTACACAACCAGGATATTGCATAATGCCCTCCTCCAATGAACGAAGTGTATCAACGTCCAAATCATTTGTTGGTTCGTCCAAAAGAATAACATTAGCACCTTTTTTAAGCATTTTAGCCAAATGAACACGGTTACGCTCACCACCTGAAAGTTGACCGACTTTCTTTTGTTGATCACTTCCTTTAAAATTAAATTGTCCAACATAAGCACGTGACGGAACTTCACCTTTACCAAGCTTAATCATATCCAAACCGTCAGAAATTTCTTCCCAAACATTTTTATCAGCAGACAATTCATCACGAGATTGATCGACATATCCCAAATCCACGGTATCACCAAGTCTGATTTCACCACTATCTGGTTGTTCTTGACCAGTAATCATTCTAAACAACGTAGTTTTACCAGCACCATTTGGACCGATAATACCAACAATAGCCCCTTTAGGAATTTTGAAAGACAAATCATCAATAAGCACTCTGTTACCATAAGCTTTTGAAATATTTTTGGCTTCAATAACCAAATCTCCAAGTCTTTCCGTCATTGGAATATGAATATTAGCTGTCGTAATTTTGTCTTTTGTAGACTGTGCCAACAATTCATCATAAGCATTGATACGAGCTTTTGATTTAGCCTGACGAGCCTTAGGATTCTTTTGAATCCACTCCAACTCATTAGCCAAAACTTTTTGACGAGCGGTTTCTTCTCTGGCTTCTTGTTCAAGACGCTTTTGTTTTTGCTCAAGCCATGAAGAATAATTACCTTCATAAGGAATACCTTGTCCACGATCAAGTTCTAAAATCCAACCCGTAACATTATCCAAAAAATAGCGGTCATGAGTAACCATAACAACAGTACCTTTATAATCTTTCAAGTGGCGCTCAAGCCATGCAACCGATTCGGCATCTAAGTGATTGGTTGGTTCATCCAACAAGAGCATATCTGGCTGTTGCAACAACAAACGGCACAAAGCTACGCGTCTTTTTTCACCGCCCGATAATTTAGTAACATCGGCATCAGATGGTGGACAACGAAGCGCATCCATAGCAATCTCAATCGTACGTTCCAAATCCCAACCATTACACGCATCTATTTTTTCTTGCAATTCGGCTTGACGTTCAATAAGTGCGTTCATCTCTTCATCACTCATTGGTTCGGCAAATTTCATCGAAACTTCTTCAAATTCTTTTAACAAATCTCTGGTTTCACCAAGACCGTCCATAATATTTTCCATAACATTTTTTGTAGGGTCAAGTCTCGGCTCTTGCTCCAAATAACCGACCTTAACACCTTCAGCAGCCCACGCCTCTCCGTTAAATTCTTTATCAACACCTGCCATAATCTTTAACAAGGTAGATTTACCGGCGCCGTTCACACCCAAAACACCGATTTTTGCCCCCGGTAAAAATGATAAAGTAATCCCCTTAAACAATTCTTTTCCGCCAGGGAACACTTTTGTAAGATTTTGCATAACAAATACATATTGTACAGCTGCCATTTTTAACTAAACTCCATAAAAAAATTAACTTGCCCAAAATATAAGGGCAAGTTAAACTAAAAGCAATCATTTTTTATTTTTTACGTCTTATTCTCTTTGGTGTACTCAAAATTCGTTGTACCCCACTATCCGATTTTTGAGGTCTAATCTGATTCCCTGCTGCCATTGATGCATCCTTAAATTCAATCTTTTTTATATGACTACTATCTTTACGATAAATTGAATTAGCTCTCTGGCGAACATTAGACTTTTTATCATAAATCATTGATGCATCATATGGATTTCTAGGAGTTAATATTTGTCCATCAGCCATTTTTATAGTACCATCACCATAAAGGGTAGCCCTAAAAATATCTTGCGCATCAAATCTTTCAACAATACTAGCACAATCTGCAAAATTATCTAGCTGTTTAGCTACAAACACATCAGCCTTTTCTTCAGTAAAAATTTTTAAAGCTTTATCTTGCAAGCTATCATTAGGTGATTTCGTTAAAATTATAGCCCTAGCCAACAACTCAAAAGTATCATACCTAGACGAACCACACGCCAAACCTTGACCTGCGACAGCTCCTAAAGCTCTAGCCTCATCTTCATACGCCATTTGAGCCTTTGCAGGAGTCGTAACACCCAAAAACACTAAAACAACTAACAATTTAATCATCAGAATACCTCAATTTTGCTCAATATTACCAAATAGCACAAAAAAAGCAAAAGATAAGTTATTTTTTTACCAAGAATTAAAAATATCTTCTTGACAAGGTAAATTATTTATAATAGGTTGCACTCAACTTTTAAGATTGAAGGATTAGGAAAATGAAGATTTACAGTTCATTAAAAAGCAAAAAGGTTCGTGATAAGGACTGCCAAATCGTCCGTCGCAAAGGCCGTGTATATGTAATCAACAAGAAGAACCCTAAATTGAAGGCTCGTCAGGGTTAATATACTTTATTAGGCTTTTTGCTTAAAACCATTTTCTACCTCTGCTTTTTAGCAGAGGTTTTTTTATGTTATTATCTTTTTTAATAATATTGGAAATCAAATTATTTATACATATAATAGTAGTAGTTTAGGCTTGCTATATGGAGTTTTATTATGTTACGTTTTTTATTAATATTTACGTTAAGTACTGTCTTATCTTTCTCTGCACTAGCTCAAGAAACATCTGCTAGCGATAAAAATAATACAAATGAAAAACCTGTACCTACTTGGCAACCAAACCCTGAACACAATACTGTTTTAGAAGAAATTTCATCAGCTATTGGCGATTCCGCTCTAAACAATATTGTAAACTCTGAACAAGTTTTTTGCTATCAAATAGCTAGCAAGCCAGAAAACTATACTGGATACACCCTTGATGGAATGGCAATTGTTGGTTTTTGTGGTATAATCAACCCTAATTTGCAAACACTTATTAAATCCGAACTTTTAATGAACCCAGATAATATACTTTTCGATGTAACTGAAAATTGCATGATTCGTCCGCAAATTATGTTGCGTTTTGTTCGTGGTATTGATTCAACCGATATATTATTATCATCACCTTGTCATGCTCTCGCTATCTTCTATGGCGGAAAAATTTCAGCTTTCAATGCTAAACCTGCAGCTCAAATTATTGACGCAGTTATTGATCCTCTAATCAAAAATAAGGTAGAATTTGCTTCGCCTGCTTTATTTAATCAGTTACTACCTATTGGTGTAGCTCAAACTGAAGAGCAAAAAGCTTTACAAACCAAACGAAATGAACCTATAAAAAATTGGCAAAAAGCTCAAAAAGCTGAAGAGGCTCGTAGAGCTGGTTGGAATAAACTAAAAAGCAACTAAATACAAAAAATTTATACATGCTTATTCAAATTATCAATTGATACATCTATCAATTGAGTAAGAGCTTTGTCATCCAAACTATCGTTAAGTATCTTTTTTACCAAACTTAACGTCATATCTGCAGTTTTATCAGCCACCTCTTTGGTAGCAACATCCTCTGCAGCCTTAATTCGTGCCTTAGCTTCCTTTTCCTTTATTGCTATTTCTACCTCCAATTTTGCTAAAGCATCTTTTTTTAGGAGCTCAATCTCTTTTTCCGATTTTGCTAAAATATCAGCAGCCTCTTTTTCAGCCCCTCTATATTTACGTTCATAATCAGCCAATAATCTCTGAGCTTCTTCCTTAAGATTTACTGCATCAGCAATCCTCTTTGAAATCATTTTAGCTCGTTCTTTGGTCATTTTTTTTAATGCTAAACCAACAGGTTTTGCAATAGCCATTACAGCCAAAATAAAAGCCACTGCCACCCAAAATTCAGCTGTCAAATAAAAAGACTCACTATGAACATTCAATTCGTTAGCAGTAGTTTCTAATACCTCAACTACTGTAGATGCAGCATTTAAAACAGCATCTTGAGTAGCATCTATAATATCTTTATTTGGCATACTATTATCCATTATTGCTCCTCTTTAAGACTTTCCAAAGCATGTTTAGCATCTTTAACTTTTATCCCTCTAAAGCCCAATTTAGCTAATACATCTATTGCTAAATCTACTGATAAATTCTCAATACCCTCCATAGCTTTATTTTTAGAAAGCATAATTTTCTGTTCACCTACATCAATCTCAGACTTTAAACGCTGCATTAAATCATATTGCCGTCTACAAACGATATTTTCTAATTCTTCTCTGTTTTTTTGCAAAGTTAAACTAGCTTTAGTATTAGCATCATACAACGCTTTATTATATTTATTTAGTGTTTCCTCAACCTTAAGTTTTATCTCTGATGCTTTTTCCAAATCACCATTTATCTTGTCTTTACGCAAATTAATCATCTCAGATGTTTTTGGTATAATAAACTTACTCATGATAAATAGCATCAAAAAGAAACTAACAATCAACCAAAACAATTGCGACGGAAAAACACTAAAATCTAACTGAGGCATATTATTTGCTCCATAACCACTCACAACAGGGAATCTTCAATTAAATCTAAAGATTCCCATATTGAAAGACATTAATTTAACAAACTTACTGCTAGTTTCCTGACAGCATAACTAACGCAATAACGAGCGCATATAATGCGACAGCCTCAACAGCAGCAAAGCCAACCCAACCATAAATATCAACTTCTTTTTTTACCTGCGGATTACGACCAACAGTTGATATAATAGTAGTCCATACTTGAGAAACACCCCAAGCAGCAGCCATCATTGATAAAGCACACATACCAGCACCAATATAAGCCAATGGTTCCATTTTATAATCCTTTCATAAAGTTTCTTAATATAACAACATAATTATAATCAATGCTCATGAATAGCATCACTAAGATATATACACGTTAAAACGGTATAAATAAAAGCTTGTAGTAATGAAATAAATATTTCAAAACACACAATAATAGCATCAAATAACAAAGGCACCATTCCTAATATTCCAAGCCCTACCACAAAACCAGCAATTATCTTTAACATAATGTGCCCTACAGTCATATTTGCAACTAAACGCACAGACAAACTAAATGGCTTTGACAAAAAAGAAATCATTTCTATTGGAATAATTAACGGAGCCATAATCCAAGGAATTCCCCTTGGTAAAAATGTTCTTAACCAACCAAATTTTTTCTTTTTTATTCCAACAATAATATTCAAAGCCAATGCTAACAAAGACAACGTACCAACAGCTGTTAAATGAGATGTAAAAGTAAACGAATAGGGCACCAAACCTAACAAATTACCTAAGGCCACAAACAAAAACACTGTAAAAATAAAAGAAAAGTATTTCAATCCTTCTACTCCTACATTTTCTTTCAATAGCCCATTGATAAATTCATACAATCCCTCTGGTATTGACTGAGCAGTATGAGGAATTAATTTTCTCTTTCTTAAACATAAACCCAAAGATAACGTTGAAACTAGCACTGCCAACATCATAAAAAGAGACGAATTAGTAAAAGATATATCAATTCCTCCTATCTCTATAGGGACAATAGGCTTAATCACAAATTGTTCCATTGGACTAGACATAACTTTTGTTTCTCCTCATTTCTCGCTATCTTCTTTCTGAACCAACCGATAAACATTTAACATACCAGCGGCTCCTCCAAAAAACAAAAAAACAACCATCAACCACGGAGCCGTTTCAAATACTTTATCAAGCAAATAACCCAATGCAACTCCAACTATTACTGCAGACAATAACTCAGCTCCGATTCTAAATCCGATTCTCGAAGCTCTTATTACTTCAGTATCATTCTTATCGTGCCTAGCCAAAGCCTCTTCACGCTTTAGGCGTAAAATTTTTTGCTCTAACTGCTCAACATCTTCAGATTTCTTTCTCATACACTAAAGACTACACCAACAAATATTAAGCAGTTATTAAAATCATTACAATTTTTGAAAAACTATTTACTTGCAACACTTAAAAGATTTAAATGCTCATCAATAATCACAGCAAAATCCTCAAACGGCAATATACCTTCAACAGCTTCGGTTTCTTTTGCTGAAGAAACAAAAAACGATGGTGTACCGCTAACATTCAATTCAGAAAGAGCATCTCTTCTATCTTTAAGAATTCTTGCTGCGGTAACATCATTCTTCAAACACACATTAGCTTTTTCATCGGATAAACCACTCAAGGCCGCATATTGCTTCAAAACCTTTTGTGGATCAAAAGCTAAATTCCAATCTCTTTGTTTTTTAAACAACACATCAACAAAACTAAAATACTTATCTTTATCAATGCATTCAGCTAATAAAGCTGCATCCATTGAATTTTTATCCAATGGAAGAGGAACAAAAACAACACGAACTTTACCACTTTCAACGTACTGTTTCACAATTTTTGGCAACACTTCAAGATGAAAATCAGCACAATGAAAACAACCAAAAGAAGAATATTCATAAAGCGTTACAGGAGCTTTTTCACTTCCTAAAACATGGTCTTGTGGAAAACCAAAATTCTGTGGTATATCTTTTGCAGCTACATTTTCACCAGCTGCTTCCGCAGACCTAACTAACACAAAATTTCCATTTTCATCCAATGCAAACCCCTTTGCTCCCAAATACAAACCTCCTGCAAGAGCAAAAACCACAATACCTGCCACAGTAGCACTAATTTTTCTTATAATTTGTTCTAACATTTTCAATCACTTCTTTTTATTGTTAATTACAATAGCCTTACCTAAATTTTCTAAAGCCAAGCTAAGCTCAGAACTTTTAATATTCTCACTTAGATTTCTAATATATGTTTCTTCTTCCATTGTTACAAGCTTTTTTTCAAGATTTTGAATATCCTTTTTATTCTCATCAATCATTAATAGATTTTGAATGAGCCTAATATCTTTTATCGCATTATAACCAAAGAAAGAATTTACCTTATCTATTAACAGCCTTGTTTTAAGTTGCAATTCTAAAGCAAACGCTCCACTTGTAACCTCAATTAGCAACACACCATCCGTTCGCTCACCTTTTTTAAACTCAATCTTAATTGGCATTGAATACTTTGCTAATTCTTCACCAACAATACTTTCCCAAGCACAAACAACATCAGCCTCCACAAAAGCTTTTTTTCCAAGCATCTTTTTTGCCAAAGGGGTTAATATATTTTTTATCCCCTGCAAATCCCCTGTACGTCGTTCGTTAGTAACTATTTCTTTATTTTCCTTTTTCATGAATTCAAAATTAACAAACAATATCAACAAGGGCAAGGCTTTTATTGACTAACTATGATGTAACGCATTATAATTGGGCAAACTAACTATTGGAAAAACTTTGTCATGAATGCTCCACAACTTTTACAAGCAATTTTAGCTTTTATATTTGTTTTAGGTCTCCTGTTTATAACTTTATGGTTAATACGTTTTTGTCAGCAAAAGGGACTTAATTGTCAGATAATTAAACCTTTCAAAACAGCAAAAAAAATTAAAATTATTGAACATCATCGTATAGATATCAAAAATTCACTTGTTTTATTTGAATGTCTAAACGAAGAATTCTTAATCCTTGTCGGTCAAAACTCAAATATTTTGCTTAAACAAACAAAAAACAAAAGAAAGTCTGATAATAATGAATAAAAAAATAATATTTACATGTTCTTTAATAGGATTAGTTTTTTTAAGCTTTTCCGCCCTAGCTCAAAGTGTGAGCCTTAATCTTGATGATGTTTCAACAGGTTCAGCATCTGCTCGAATCTTTAGTGTCTTAGCCCTGATAACTATTCTTTCGCTAGCCCCTTCAATCGTCATAATGATGACATCATTTACCAGATTGATTGTTGTCTTCTCTATTACTCGCTCTGCTCTCGCAACAAATTCAACGCCTCCCAATATGGTACTTATAGCACTTGCTCTATTCATGACTATATTTATCATGTCTCCAACATTAGAAAAATCTTGGGAACAAGGTATCAAACCTGTAATTGATGAAAAAATTGAATTTATGGATGGGCTAGAAAAAGCTGCTACTCCATTAAAAGAGTTTATGGTAAAAAATACTCGTGAAAAAGATCTTCATCTTTTTTCAGATCTTGCCAAAGAAAAGCCTGAAAGCATTGAAAAGGCACCTCTAAAAATTACAATTCCAGCATTTATGATTAGCGAATTGAGACGTGCTTTTGAAATTGGTTTTTTAATTTATATTCCTTTTCTCATTATTGATATGGTTATTGCATCTGTGCTAATGTCAATGGGTATGATGATGCTCCCCCCTAGTGTTTTATCATTACCATTTAAGATCATCTTTTTTGTTATGATTGATGGATGGTATATGTTATCAGGCTCTCTAGTAAATAGCTTTCATTAATCTACAAATACAGAGCTAAAAAATGAAATACAGCATTGACGTACATGAATTTTCTTTCAACAAAATAAAAAATGGCAATCGTAAAATAGCCGTAAATCTTTTTGATAAAAATTCTCAAAAAATAAAAATCAATGATATTCTTGATATTCGCAACATTTCAACAAACGAACGCCTTAATTGTATTGTTAAAGGAATAGCATTTTTTGATAATTTTGATGATTTAATTGAAGCTCTAACACCTCAATCATTAGGATACAATAACAAAACAGAAGTTTTAGTAAGATTAAATCGGATATTTACTAAAGAATTACAACAAAGTCTCAATGCGGTAGCATTTTTTATTGAACCTCAATATGAAAAAATAAACATTATTGAACGTGGTGAATATGAAAGGTAATAAAGCAAAAATATTCTTGCCAAATTAAAATAAAAAGAATAATAAACTGATATAAATATTATTAATAATAAAACCAAATTGGATATTACTGGATGAGTGGCAGAGAGGCTGGAATCGTAGCATTGAAAAAAGCGAAGATCGGCGTAGATGTGAAACAGCGAAGCCAATCCGTGCGAAAAATCTTTTAAGATTTTAGTCGTGCGCATTCATTGATATAAATATTATTAATAATAAAACCAAATTGGATATCACTGGATGAGTGGCAGAGAGGCTGAATGCGCGCGACTCGAAATCGTGAATACGGGGTAACTCGTATCGGGGGTTCAAATCCCTCCTCATCCGCCAGTTTTTTTACTTCTGTATAAAAATTTCTTTTAGAAAGAATTACTATGAACATTTTAATACTGTCCTTAGCTCTTTTGATAGGAATTTCAGCTTGTATCATTGAAGCATATTTTATAATAACTTATGTTCGCTCTGGATTTGGAAAATATCCTCCATTTATTTTATCATTCGGTAGAGCTAAAAATATCGTAATTAAAGAAGCAGAAAAATTTCTTAATCAACAAAAAGATCCTATTAAAGTAGTTGATTTAGGATGCGGAAGCGGAAGCCTTTTACTTCCTTTAGCAAAAAAATTTCCTCAACACCACTTTATTGGTTATGACTGGGATAAAATACCATACCTTATAGCTAAATATCGTACAAAAAAAATTAAAAACATTTCAATTTATAACTGTGACTTTATGAAACAAAACTATACCGAAGCAAAGCTTTTACTGTGCTACACGGGACCATCATTAAAAGAAGAATTAGGCCAAAAGCTACATAACGAAATACCCTCAGGGACTCTTATAATATCAGAAGCTTTTGAACTTAGCCATATTCCTCTAAAAGAGATAATATCTGCTCCAACTTTAAAAATGCCAATTAAAATATTTTTATATCAAAAATAAAATGGATATACTCACTGATCTCAGTTTCTTAGGACTTTTTATTATAAGTTTTTTCGCTGCAACAATATTTCCTATTGGTTCAGAAATGTTTTTCATAACCATGCTTTTTAACAATTTTAATTCTATATTATGCGTTATTATTGCATCAATTGGCAACTGGCTTGGTGGCATGACTAATTACTATTTGGGATATTTAGGTAAAGTTGAATTAATTGAAAAATATTTTCATATCCCATTGAAAAAAATTCAAACTATAAAAGAAAAAATATATAATAAAGGTGCTTTTATGGCCTTCTTTTGTTTTCTTCCAGTAATTGGAGACATTATAGGGTTTGCCCTTGGTTTTATGCTAGCCAATATTCTAATCGTAAACATTTCAATGTTTTTAGGTAAATTTTTCAGATATATAGTTTTGCTATACGCCTTCAAGCACGGAATCAAATATCTTCTTCCTTAAAATTGCATATGTAATCAAATAAGTGCGTTCATATCTCGTCTATATTTATTATCCAGAGAATACAAAATTTAGTTTCCTCACTAAATATGACTTATCACATATCATCCGAAAAAATAAATTTATAACAAAAAATCCCCGTCTCTAAAAAAAGAAACAGGGATTTAATTGTATTCAAGTTATTATCTCAAATCTTACTTCAAGATTTTAGAAACAACGCCGGCGCCAACAGTGTGACCACCTTCACGAATAGCAAAACGCAAACCTTCGTTCATTGCAATTGGGTGTATCAACTTAGCTGTCATGGAAATGTTATCACCAGGCATTACCATTTCTGTACCTGCAGGCAATTCAATTGAACCT
>JAZSQL010000023.1:0-27359 GCA_045537965.1 Alphaproteobacteria bacterium | reverse complement strand
AGGTTCAATTGAATTGCCTGCAGGTACAGAAATGGTAATGCCTGGTGATAACATTTCCATGACAGCTAAGTTGATACACCCAATTGCAATGAACGAAGGTTTGCGTTTTGCTATTCGTGAAGGTGGTCACACTGTTGGCGCTGGTGTCGTTGCTAAAATCTTGAAGTAAGATTTGAGATAATAACTTGAATACAAATATAGCCCTGCTGAGAAGCAGGGCTTTTTGCTATATAAATTAAAATTTTGTTGCGCCATATTTTATAATAAAATAAAATTTGAATTATTTTTTAGTGTTGGAGGAGTAAAATGCGAGTATCGAATCGTAAAAATAATCAATTAAGAAATATTGAATTTATTGTAGGATTTAATCCCTATGCAGAAGGTTCTTGTTTAGTTAAATATGGTAATACCCATGTGCTTTGTACGGCAACAATAGATGATAAAGTGCCATCGTGGTTAAAAGGACAGGAAAAGGGTTGGGTTACAGCAGAATATGCAATGTTGCCTAGATCGACTCAGACAAGGGTTCCTAGGGAACTTAAAAAGCCTTCAGGGAGGACACAAGAAATACAAAGGCTAATAGGTCGGTCATTAAGGGCTGTTGTTGATTTGGAAAAAATGAAAGACGTATCTATAATAATTGATTGTGATGTTTTACAGGCTGATGGTGGAACAAGAGTTGCTTCAATATCTGGAGGATTTGTTGCTATGTATGTTGCCTTGCAAAAGTTAGTAAAAGATAAGGTCTTACTAGAAAATCCTGTTAGAGAGTTTGTTGCGGCAGTGTCTTGTGATATTTGTGGGGGAGAATTGGTTTTGGATGTGGATTATGCGGAAGATTCAACATCACAAGTTGATATGAATTTTGTTATTACAGAAAGTGGTAAAATAGTTGAAATTCAAGGAACAGCAGAGAGAATGCCTTTTGAAGAAAAAGAGTTTTTTGATTTAATGAATTTAGGTAAAGAAGGAATAAAACAAATAATAGCTAAACAGAAGGAGGTTTTAGGGTGTTAAAAGAATTAGTTATTGCTTCACATAATAGTGGTAAAATAGCAGAGTTTGAACAAATATTAAAACCTTTTGGAGTTAAGGTTTATTCGGCATTAGAACTTGGTTTACCAGATATTGAAGAGACGGGAGTAACTTTTGCAGAAAATGCGATAATAAAGGCAGAGGCTTTATCAAAAATTTCAGGGAAAGCGTGTTTGGCAGATGATTCTGGTTTGTGTGTCAATGCATTAAATGGGCGTCCAGGTGTGTTTTCGGCTAGATATGCTCCAAATCGCGATTTTGATAGAGCGATGATGATGCTTGTTGAGGAGATTAGAGCTGTAAATACAGAAGATTGGTCGGCCTTTTTTGCTTGTGTTTTAGCGTTAAAAGAACCAGATAAAAATGTAAAGCTTTATGAAGGTAAAGTTGATGGGAAAATAATAGTTGATCGTAAAGGAAGTAATGGTTTTGGTTTTGATCCTATTTTTGTACCAAATGGATTTAGTAAAACATTTGCAGAGATGACATCTGAAGAGAAAAGAAAGATTTCTCATAGAGGGCGAGCTGTTAATGTTTTTTTACAAGAGGAATTTAATGTTAAAAATATTTAATGTTTCATCATCTAATTGTTTTGTTAATGTTTTAGCAGAAAAACTTTTGAAAGAATATAAAAATGACCAGCTAGAGCTTGCAAATGTTTTAATTTTATTGCCAAATAAAAGAGCTTGTCGTTCTTTGTCAGATGCCTTTGTTCGGTTGCAAGGAATGAAGCCAACTCTTTTACCTCAAATGGTAGTGATTGGTGATATTCAGGAAGAAGAGCTATTTTTGAAAGGTTTGGAAGCAGAAAACGATATGCTTTCTTTACCTCCAGTTATAGAACCCTTAGAAAGACAATTGTTATTCATGCGCCTTATTATTAGTAGATATAAAGAATTTGGTTTAGAAAAAGTGTCTTTGTCTCAGGCTTGTAGTTTAGCTCAAGAGTTGGGTAATCTTATAGATACAGCGTCAATGTTTGGTTTAGATTGGCAAAATTTAAAAAATTTAGCTCCTGAAGAATATGCAGAGCATTGGCAAGAAACATTGAAGTTTTTAAGTATAGTTACAACATATTGGCCAGAAATATTGAGAGAAAAAGGGGTTGTTGATGCTGGATGGCGTAAAAATTTTTTAATAGAAAAACAAAGTGAAATTTGGTTAAAACAAAAGACAAAACAGAGAATTATTGTTGCTGGCACTACAGCTGTTTCGCCGATGATGAAAAACATGGTAAAAGTTGTTTTGTCTTTGCCTAATGGTGAGGTGTGGCTTGCAGGTTTAGATAAAGTTTTAGATAGTGATGCATGGGATAAAGTAGATGAATCGCATCCTCAGTTTGAGCTAAAACAGTTGTTAGATTTTTTAAAAATTAATCGAAATGATGTAAAAGATATATTGCCTCCGCTAAATATAAGTAGAGAAAAAATAATAAGTGAAATTATGCGTCCAGCAGAAAGTTCTGATAAATGGCTACATATTGATAAAAGTATAGGTGAAGAAGCTATAAAAGGATTAAAATTAGTAGAATGTGATGATCAACGGGTTGAAGCCTTAGTTATTGCTTTAATTATTAGGAAAATTTTGGAGGAAAAAGAACAAACAATAGCATTGGTCACTCCTGATAGGATGTTAGCGCGTAGAGTGGCTTCGGAGTTACAGAGATGGGATATTGTGATTGATGATTCTGCAGGTGTTCCTCTTGCTCAAACATCATGGGGAATTTTTATGCGCCTTTGTGTTGCAGCTACAGAACAGCAAACAGACAAATATAAGATGCTAGCTTTGATGAAACATAAGTTTTTCGCTCTTGGAAAAAATAAAAAGCAAATTGAGTTGCAAGTTGAGCATCTTGATAAAAATGTTTGGCGCATGGGTGGTGTGGATGACGAAGCGGAATACTTATTGAACTTAATGACAGAAAAAGCAAAAAAGTTTACAAGTTTGTTATCTCAAAACAGGGTTAAGTTATCTGAATTGCTGAGAGAACATGTTTTATTTGCTGAGAGTATTGCATCTAGTGATAAACAACAAAGTGGGGGAGATGTTCTGTGGTGTGCAGAAGATGGTGAGGTAGGAGCATCGTTTGTTTCTGATTGGTTATCTAAGGCAGATATATTAGGGGATATAGAAACATCGGAGTATCTTAGTTTGTTTGAAGCGATGATGTCTGGAATTGTGGTTAGAAAAAAGGGCAATATACATCAAAGAGTTAGGATACTTGGTCCTATAGAAGCAAGATTGAATCATTTTGATTATATAATTTTGGGCGGTTTTAATGATGGAGTTTGGCCTGTTTTGCCTGTTGCAGATCCATGGATGTCTAGGCCAATGAAAAAAGATTTTGGATTTGATCAGCCAGAAAAACAAATAGGGGTTTTGGCTCTTGATTTAGCAAATTTATTAGGAGCAAAAAATGTTTGGTTAACTAGGTCTAAAATGAATAAGGGGAATCCAACAATGAAATCACGTTGGTGGATGAGATTGGAAACGATTTTGTTGGCATTAGGAAGGCAAAAACGGGAAATGATAGATGTTGACATGATAATGTTGGCAAAAAATTTAGATGAGCCATCAAGCTATACTAAAATTGAAGCTCCTGCACCTAAGCCACCTGTTAGTGCTAGACCAAGAAAAATGTCTGCAAGTGCGTTTGAAAAATTATTGAGAGATCCATATAGTGTATATGCTGAGTATATTTTATCTCTTAAGCCGTTAGATGATTTGGAAAAAAATGTTGATGTAAGAGATTTTGGTAATATCGTTCATGGAGTTTTGGATAAATTTGGAAAAGAATATCCTATAAAGTATCCTGAAAATGCAGAAAAAATATTATTAGAAATGCTTGATAAGGTTTTAGATGATTTAAAGATTGCAAATGATAAGAAGATTTTTTGGTATCCAAAAGTAATTAAGATGATACGGTGGTTTGTAAATAATGAAAAGGATTATAGAAAAGAAGTATTAAAGGTTCATAATGAAATTTGGGGAAGTTTTTCTATAGATAATTTACCAGCAGGAAAATTTGAAATTTATGCTAAAGCCGATAGAATTGATGAGCTTGTTGGAGGTAAAGTTAATATTATTGACTATAAAACAGGTAGAGCAAGAACTATTAGTGAGGTAAAAAAGGGGTATGCACCTCAACTACCGATAGAAGCCTTAATAGCCTCAAAAGGAGGTTTTGACGGAATAAATAGAAAAGTTGAGATTGATCGTTTAATGTATTGGAAGTTAGGAGATAAGATTGTAAATATAAATGATGGTATTGATGATATTTTACAAGCAACTTATAGCCATATTACCGAAGTTGTAAATTTGTTTGATTTTGAAAGCACGGGTTATTTGAGCAGACCAAATCCTAAAGCTGTTTTGGAATATTCGGATTATGAACATTTAGCAAGAGTTAAGGAATGGTCTGTTAAAGATGATGGGGAAGATGAATGAAAGATATAGAAAATCAGAAAAAGAAAAGAATTGCCCTTGCATCACATAATCAGAGATTAGCGGCCGATCCTAAAGTTTCTGTTTGGGTTGAGGCTTCAGCAGGTACTGGTAAGACAAAAGTTTTATCAGATAGAGTTTTGCAACTTTTATTGAAAGGAGCAAATCCTTCAAAAATTTTGTGTTTAACATATACAAAAGCTGCCGCAGTAGAAATGAATAATCGTATAGCAGATAGGCTTAGCAAATGGGCGGTTGAAAAAAGGGATGATTTAGAAAAAGAGCTGAAAAATTTGCTAGGTATAGAGTTTGATTTTGTAAGTGATGCTGAAAATATTGTTGGTAAAGCAAGACGGTTATTTGCTGTGTTGTTAGATACTCCTGGTGGTATAAAAATCCAAACAATTCATAGTTTTTGCCAAGAAATTTTAAAAAGGTTTCCATTAGAAGCCAAAATATCTCCATATTTTGAGGTTATGGATGATCGCGTATCTAAGGAGACAATGGAGGCTATAAAAAGAGATATGCTAAGTGGCAATATTAGTGAAAAAGCTAATGAAGCATTGAAGTTTTTAATTGAAAATGCAGGAGAATACAAATTTCCGCTTATTATGCAATCAATAGCAGATAAACGCAATTTAGTGGAGGCTTATTTAAACAAATATCAATCTGTAGAAGGTTTAATAAATAAAGTAGCCTTTTTTTTGGGTGTTGACCAAAATCAAACAACAGAAAGTGTTATGTGTGAATTTTGGAAGAATATAAATGAATTTAAAGTAAAACAAATTATCGAAGTTTTATCGCAAGGTAATGATAAGTCTGTGCAAAAAGCTATTTGTTTGGCAAAGGCTTTTGAAAATAAAAATTTTGATGATGTTTGTAGATTTTTTTTAACAGATGAGCGACCTCGTAAAGATTTGTTAAGTGCTAAAATAAAACAAAATAATCAAGATATTGTTTTAGGTGTTGCAGATATTACACAACAATTGGTTTGTACTTTACAGCAGATGAAATCGGTTAGATTATTGCTTTCAACAAAAGCTGTTTTAGTATTAGCAGTTGAAATGTTGAAAATGTATCAACTGTACAAAAGTCGTAAATCAAAATTAGATTATAACGATTTGATTGTAATAACTAGAAATCTCTTAGAAATGCCAAATGTTGCAAATTGGGTTTTATATAAACTTGATGGCGGAATAGATAATGTATTAATTGATGAAGCTCAGGATACATCTTCAGAGCAGTGGGCTATAATCAAAGCCATTACGACTGACTTCTTTTCGGGAAAAGGAACAAAAGAAAAAAATCCAACAATTTTTGTGGTAGGGGATAGAAAGCAATCTATTTATTCTTTTCAAGGAGCGGATCCTGCTGAATTTCAGAAAATGTATGATTATTTCTCAAGTGTAGCATCGGAATTTAGAGATGTTAATATGGAGGTTTCTTTTAGGTCAACAGCAGCTGTTTTGGATGTTGTTAATAAAGTGTTTTCTTGTGGGAAAGCGGTATCTGGAGTTGTTAAAAATGAGCAAAATATAGCTCATGTTCCATCAAGAATTGGAGAGGGAGGAAGAGTTGAACTATGGCCTTTAGTTGAAGCTGATGAAGATGATAATAGCGATAAAATTTGGCTCCCACCCGTAGAGAGAATCGACACCATGTCATCATCTGCAAAATTAGCAAAACAAATAGCTGAAAATATAAAAAACAAAGTTGAAAGAGGGGGGGTATTAAAATCTAAAGGACGTCCATTAAGGTATGGAGATTTTCTGATTTTAGTTCAAAGAAGAAATGCTTTTGTTGAGGAAATGGTTCGAGCCTGCAAGAATGTAGGTGTTCAAATTACAGGAGTTGATAGAATAAAATTACAAGATCAGATAGTGGTAAATGATTTGATATCATTGGCTAAATTTGTTTTGTTGCCAGATGATGATTTAAATTTGGCGTGTCTTTTAAAATCGCCGTTACTTGGGCTTAATGATGATGATTTATTTGAGTTGTGTTATAATCGAGGCGTTGATAGTGTTTGGGAGAGGATGCAAAAAGATGACAGATTTGTTAAACAAATTGCATTTTTGAGCGAACTTTATGAGTTGGCAAAGATTGTTCGACCGTTTGATTTTTTTAATTATGTTTTGACTAAAAAACAAGGGCGTAAACAGTTTGTTGAACGATTAGGTCCAGATTGTAAGGATGCTTTAGATGAATTTGTTAATTTAACTTTAGAATTTGAACGAGATAATATTCCTTCAATGCAGTTATTTGTTAATTGGTTGCAAAAGGATGAAGTTGTTGTAAGTCGAAATTTAGAGCAAAAAGATGGTGATGCAGTAAGGTTAATGACTGTTCATGGTTCTAAGGGATTACAAGCTCCAATAGTTATTCTTCCAGATACTGTGAGAGTTAAAAATATTAAGCAAGAGGCTAAATGGATCAGTAATGACGATGTAATATTATATCCACTAGCTAAAGAATATTATTCTGAAAAATGTTGTGGTATGATTGATGATGAAAAAAGGTTATCTTTAGAAGAATATCATAGGTTGCTTTATGTTGCTTTGACTAGAGCGGAAGAATGTTTATGTATTTGTGGTTATAAGAAAAAGAGTAAACCAAGTGAAGAGTGTTGGTATGAAATTTGTAAAGATGCTTTTGCAAAAATTGCAAACGATAAGAATGGAATGTTAGTTTATGAGGTAGATCAGGAGATAATTCCAGATATTAAACAACAAGATAGTGATAAATTTGTTGTGACGAAAACTCCTTATTGGGTTAATGAAAATATTGAACAAGAAATAAATTTGGCAAAAACACTTACTCCGTCTCACCAAGAAGATGATAAAATACCGTTTATATCCCCCTTATTTGACGGTAATAATAATTTTTATAATCGAGGTAGGGTTATTCATAAAATATTGCAATTTTTACCTTCGGTTGATATTGAAAAAAGAGAAATTTTACTTAGAGATTTTTTAAATAGGCACGTTACAAATTTTGATGAAAAGGAAAAGAAAAAAATAGAATATGAGGTTTTACAACTTTTAAATAATAAACAATTTGCACCATTGTTTTCTCAAGAATCTATAGCAGAAGTTTCATTGATGGGGCAAGTGGGAAATAATATTATATCTGGGCAGATTGATAGGTTGGTTGTATTAGATGATAAAGTTTTAATTGTTGACTATAAAACCAATAGGCCAGCGGCAGAGAGTTTAGAAGATGTTCCTGAGGTATATATTAGGCAGATGAGAGCGTATAAAGAATTGGTTTGTCGTATTTATCCAAATAAAATTGTAGAAACATATATTTTATGGACTAACAAGGCAAAAATTATGAAGATTGAGTAGTTTTTAATTGTTTTAATAAATAACTTTATTTATTAAAAATATATATTATATTTAACTATGATTTCAATTTAGAAATAAGAGGAAGGATGCAAAATGAAAGCAATTACAGATGATCAGTTTGAGGTGGAAGTTTTAGGTGCAAAAGGATTGGTTGTGGTTGATTTTTGGGCAGAATGGTGTGGTCCATGTCGTCAATTGTTACCTATTATGGAAGAAGTATCTAGTGAAATGGCGAGTAAAGTTCAGATATGTAAAATGAATGTAGATGAATCGCCTGCTACGGCAGCGAATTTTGGTTTGAGAAGTATTCCATCGTTGTTAATGTTTAAGGATGGTAAGTTGATTGATACGAAAGTTGGGTTAAATTCTAAAGCCACAATAGTTGATTGGATTAGTCAAAATTCTTAATAATTTAACCCGCTATATTGAAGCGGGTTTTTTTATATTTTGAGTTTGGATGCGGCAGAGAGAAGAGTTAGTATGGTATAGCTTAGTACGTCTGTTGACGGAGTGTTTGTTGTTTTACAATCTTTTTCTGATTTGTATAATAAGTCCATTATATCGAAAAGTCTATCTTTGGACCAGGCATTTAATTGATTAGCTCCTAGTTCGTAGCGATAGAATAGGTTTTTTGATAGTATTTTTTTTATAGCATTGGATGGGTTTTCGCCTCCTTCTATTAGAGCCTTTCCTTCTAGTAATTTATTGGAATGGCGAATTAAGGCTCTTATTATTTGGATTTCTTCAACGCCTTCATTTAGTAGATGTTTTAAACTGTTTATGCTTTTGGACTTATTTCCAGAAAAAGTGTAAAAACATAGATCATCAATACCAGAAACTGCTTGATCAAAAATTACAGCTTTTATATCTTCAATTTCGAAGTGTTTCTTTGATCCAACATATGTTATTAGTTTTTCAAGTTCATTTAAATTTGATTTTCTGTCATTAGATAGGCGACTGCATAATAACATGAAAGCGTCGTTGGAGTATGTTATATTATTTTCTATTAGGTAGGAACGTACAGATGCTGTAATATTTTCATCTCTATCTTCATAGCAAGCAATTGATGCAAATAACGAAGAGGTATTTGCTAGATTTACTAAAGATGAGCGAGAATTTAAATTTGGTGAGGCGCAAATAATAAGCAGAGTATCAGAAAAGCTTGATTTTAAAATTTCTTCAAGAGGTTTGCTTAGATTATTATCCGCATCACGAATAACTACAACTCGACGGGTTCCCATTAATGATTGACTGTTGTACTCTGATGACAATAAACCAATATCATTTTTTACATCATCCCAATTTAGATATACGACAGAAAAGGGATCAAGAGGATCTGCTGAAATTGTTACAATAAATTTTTTACTATATTCAGCGATTAATCCTTCATTTTGCCCGTATAACAATATAGCCTTTATAGTGTTATTTGGTTTTCTTAGATATGTATCTATTTGGGCTTGTTTAAAAATCATTTATTATCTGCCAAGCTGTGTATGAAAATAGGCACCTATACGCAATGCAATATCGTTAGCAATGATTCTAGAAGCGTCGGTTTCTGCTTTTTTTTGAGCCATGGTGGTAGAGTATGGGTTTGATAAAATATCATAGCTTACAAACGCAATAGAATCTCCTGAAACAAGTTTTGTTGTTTCTTCGGCTAGGGTATATTCAACGCGATATTCTATACGTTCACTAGTTGCGGTTACATCATCACGCATAGCTTGTTGAGTTGTTGTTTTATTAGCCAACTTAATGCTAAGTCTGTATTTTGCATGTTTAGGAGTGCCTTTTGGGGTTAGTATATCAAGGAGTTCATTACGAAGCTGTTGTCCAAATCTATCAGCAATAGGCAATACTTTTATCTGGGACATTTCATTACTGATAGATAAATCATAACTACTGTCTGAATACCAGTCTCCGCTTTTGTGTTGAACATAAAGAGGTTGAAAACCGCAGGCTGTTGTTACGATAATTAGCAAAAATATTGAAATGATTTTCATAAGTTTTTCCTATGCAACAATATTTATAATTTTATTGGGAACTACAATAATTTTTTTGATTTCTTTGCCGTCTAGTTGCTTCTTAACATTTTCAACATTAAGCGCTAATTTTTCAACTTCTTCTTTAGGAGTGTTTTTAGCAACAGAAATTGTTCCTCTTACTTTTCCGCATACTTGAACAGCAATGGTAATATTATTATCTTCGGCTAAATTTTTATCTCCAACAGGCCAAGTTTCTGTAACAATTAATGTATTATAGCCCATTCTGGCCCACATTTCTTCGGCAATATGAGGTGTGAACGGCGATAACATTTTTAATAATGTTGCATAAAGTTCTGCTGGAATTTTATCTTTTGTTGAGAGATAGTTTACATAAGTCATTAAAGAAGATACTGCGGTATTGAAACGCATTTGATCAATACGTTCGGTAACTTCTAAAATACATTTGTGCATTGCTCGCAAGTCTTCGGCAGAGGCATCTATTTTATAAACTTTTTTGAAAAGATTGAATACTTTGCAGGTAAAACGATATACACCCATTAAACTTTCATCTGACCACATAGCTGTTTGATCAAAAGGACCGATAAACATTTCGTACAAACGGAATGTATCTGCACCATAGGCATCAATGATATCGTCAGGATTGATAACATTACCTCGAGATTTTGACATTTTTTCCCCATTTTCAGCTAAAATCATACCATGCGAGGTTCGACGATTGTAAGGTTCTTTAGTTGATACAAGACCACATTCGTGTAAGAATTTATGCCAAAAACGAGAATATAATAAGTGAAGAGTTGTGTGCTCCATACCACCATTATACCAATCAACATTCATCCAATAATCAAGAGCTTCTTTAGAGGCAAATTCCTTGTCGTTGTGAGGGTCGCAATAACGTAAGAAATACCAAGAAGATCCCGCCCAGTTTGGCATAGTGTCGGTTTCGCGACGAGCATGTCCGCCACATTTTGGACAGGTTGTATAGAGCCAATCACCTGCTTTTGATAAAGGAGATTCTCCTTCATCATTTGGATGATAATCAGGAACTTCGGGAAGTTTTAACGGAAGTTCTGATTCAGGAATCGGCTGCCAGCCGCATTTTTCACAATAAACCATCGGAATCGGTTCGCCCCAATAACGTTGACGAGAAAATACCCAGTCACGAAGTTTGAAGTTTACTTTTGAATTGCCAAAGCCATTTGCAACAGCGTATTCAATAGCTTTTTTCATTCCATCTTCTTTGTTTAATCCATTTAAAAATCCAGAATTAATATGTTCTCCGTCTTCTTCCCATGCTTTTTCTTCGATATTTCCGCCAGCTAAAACTTGAATTATCGGTAAATTAAAAGTTTTGGCAAAATCATAATCTCGTTGATCATGAGCAGGAACTGCCATAATAGCACCTGTGCCATATCCAGTTAAAACATAGTCGGAAATAAATACAGGAATCATATCGTTAGTGAAAGGATTTTTTGCTTTAATACCTTTTAATTCAACGCCAGTTTTGTCTTCACCCATACTACGTTGTAAATCTGATTTTTTTGCTGTTGCTTCAATATATGCTTTTATTTCATCTTGGTTTTCAAATTTTGACATATACTTTTGAACAAATTCGTGTTCTGGAGCCATAACCATGTAGGTTACACCAAAAGCCGTATCAGGACGGGTGGTAAATATTTTTAATTTATCGTTGCCAAATTCAAAATCAAGTTCGGCACCTTCAGAACGTCCAATCCAGTTAATTTGTTGAGCTTTTACCCTATCGATGAAATCTAAACCCTCTAAATCATTGATAAGTTTGTCAGCATATTTGGTAATAGCAATCATCCATTGTTCTTTATCTTTTCTGACAACTTCAGCACCACATCTTTCACAACATCCGTTTACAACTTCTTCATTAGCAAGTCCTACCTTACAAGAAGGACACCAGTTGATTGCAATTTTATCTTTGTAAGCAAGTCCTCTTTCAAAAAATTTGATGAACATCCATTGGGTCCATTTATAGTATTCGGGGTCGCAAGTATTAAAACATCTATCCCAATCGAAACTAAAGCCGATAGATTTTAATTGACGTGTAAAGTTTTCAATATTTGCTTTTGTTGAAACAGCAGGGTGAACACCTGTTTTTATGGCGTAGTTTTCGGCAGGAAGACCGAATGCGTCAAAACCCATAGGATATAAAACGTTGAAACCTTGCATACGTTTTTTACGAGAAATAACATCAAGGGCGGTGTATGAACGAGGGTGTCCGACATGAAGACCAGCACCAGACGGATATGGAAATTCAACTAAAGCATAGAATTTTTCTTTGGTTTTATCGATTTCTACTTTGTAAGCTTTTTCATCTTCCCAAATTTCTTGCCATTTTTTTTCGATGGTTTTGAAGTTGTATCTGTCTTCGATTTTCCAAGTTTCTTGCCATTCGTTAAAGTTGGTTTTTCCATTGTATCTTTTATTCATTTTGATGTCCTTGATGTTGTAAAATGATTAAAATTTCTTCAGTTTTGAAAATAGAGTATTTTAACATATTTGACAAGGCATTTTTTTACCTTGTAATTATCATATTGATTAAATAATATGAGATAAATTATATAGGAGAAAGTTGTTTAAAATGACTGATTTGCGAGAATTGGCTTTAAATGTTGTGAAAGATGTGTTAGAGAAAAAAAATTCTGTTGTTCATACAACTATAAGTGAAAAAGAAGAAAATGCATTTATAACCATGTTGGTTTTGACTTCTTTAAGAAAGTTGGTTTTTATTCGTAAGATTTTGAAAAAATTTGTTGCAAAAAAGCTTTCAAAGCAGAATGTTGTTGCACAAGCGGTCCTAATTTTAGGAACAGTTGAGCTACTATATATGCAAACTCCTGATTATGCTGTAATAAATTCATATGTTAATTTGGTTAAAAGGAAGACAGATAGATTCATTGCGGGATTTGTTAATGCTGTTTTGAGAAAGGTCAGTACATTTAAAGATGATTTAATTAAGAGTGATGTTGGTGAGTTTTTTTCGCAAGATTTCAAAGCATTACTGAAAAAAAGTTATTCAAATAAGGAAATTTTAGAAATTGAAAAAATGTCATTAACCCAACCTTTATTGGATATAACATGTGTGAATGAAGAATCGGCAGGAAAATTAGGTGGTGAAAAGTTACCTTTAGGTACAATTAGATTGAGGGCAAAAGGAAAAATTAGCTCTCTACCAGATTATGAAAAAGGTACATGGTGGGTGCAAGATTTTTCATCATCATTGGCTGTAAAAATGTTAGGAGACATAAAAGGGAAAAAAGTTCTGGAATTATGTGCTGCTCCAGGGGGGAAGACGGCTCAATTATTGGCGGCAGGTGCTGAAGTTTTTTGTTTGGATATTTCAGAAGATAGGCTTGAAACTCTGAAAGAAAATCTTACTAGATTAGGTATGCAACCGAAAAATATTGTTTGTCAAGACGGTATTTCTTTTTTAGATGAAGCACGGGATAAGTATGATATTGTGATTTTAGATGCTCCGTGTTCTGCAACTGGAACAATACGTAGACATCCTGAGATTGTTCATTTGAAGACAGAAAAAGATGTTATGAAGCAAGCTGCTTTACAAAGACAGTTTTTGAGTAAAATAGAGCGTGTTTTAGAAAAAGGGGGGATACTTCTTTATTGTACGTGTTCTTTTTGCAAAGCAGAAGGTGAGTGGCAAATAAAAGAATTTTTGGAAAAGAATTTACAGTATGAAATTGTAAACCTAAAAAAAATGATACCTCAAGAGTTTGGTCAATTAGTTACAAAAGAGGGATTTGTAAGAGTGTTGCCGCAATATTTGAAAAAAATTGGAGGTGCGGATGGATTTTTTATTGCTTGTTTGAAAAAGGTTGAATGATATGTTTTTTGCAAGAAAAAATAGAGAAGGTGTGTTTACTAGAAAAATAGTTGCTATTATAGGTACTTCTTCGTTAGCAAAGTTTTTAGCTGCTTTTTTACAAGATAATGGTGCAGAAGTTGTTGTTTTAGTATCGCCCAATAATGTTGAAAAATATAGGAAAATAGGAGGTTTCAGTTTTAGAAATACTACTTTTCAGAATAGATGTTTTGATTTTAATTTTGTTTCTTTTATTGATAGAAAAGTGGATTATTGTTTTTTAGCGTCAAGACCATTTGAGGCAAAGAATGATTTGTTGTTACTTAATAATCATAGTTTAAAAGGAGTTTGTTGTATTAATTTTTCATCTTTTTATAACTATGGAGAGTTAGAAAAGATGAAAAATGTTAATGAATTAAGAGGATATTTTGAAAATTTTTTGGTAGAAGATAAAAATGAAATTCAATTATTAAATCGTAATTTTAAAATATCTCTGTGTGGTAATGAAACAGGAGGAGATGAAATAAGAAGATTGCTTAATAAATCTGGTGTTGATATTGTTAAAGTTACAAATAATAAGGGTGTTTTTGAACAAAAGTTAGCTGTTTTTGCTTTAATGAATTTGATTTTGCAGGTTTATGATAAAAATGTATCATCTCTTTTAGATGATTCAAAAATAAGAGAACAGATTGATTTAGCAATAAAAGAGTATTGTAGTTTAAGAATAGGTGTTGATGCTTCGTCTATTCTACCAAATATCTATGTTGTTTCAGATAGCTATAAGGGTGAATTTACCAGTAAAGAAGATTTTATGTCGTTGTGCTCTCTGTTTGATGGTGTTGATTATTTTGAAACACCAATTTTGTATAATTGGATATTAGAGGCGGCTAAGAAATATTAGTATAACATTGATATCGTTCTTGAAGAAAAAAGCTAATAAGTTATATTTTAAATGTTCATATTTTGAAAGGTTTTTACATGGAGATGGTATTAACAGCTGAAAGTGTAGCTTTTATTGTTAGTATGTTTGTTTCAGCACTTATGTTTTCTTTTTTTGGTAGAGTTGATTATTTGCAACGAAAAATGGTGGGCTCTGCAATTTTTATAATATTGGGTTTGACAGTTGGTTGTTTTGCTGTTTTACCTTTTTTTTGGTATGAATATGATTTTATTGTAGAGATAAATTTTTGGAAGTTTTTGATTCCTTTTTTGGGTGGAGCAATAATTATAGGAGCAGCTATTTTTGAGCGTAATTATTTTGTTTCGTTAGCGGTTTTGCTAGCAGTAATTCTTGGAGTGTTTATTCTAGATATTGAAATTAGTTTTTTTGAAAGAGCTCCAAGATTTATTAATCAAGGTATTACAGTAGCTGTATGGTGGTTATTTGCTATGGGGTATCGTGCTTTGTCAGGACTTAATACTTTACCTCAGGTTGAGGCGATGACGGTTGGTTTGGGATTTTTATTGTTGAGTTGGTTTGGAGTAGCTCCTTTGATGATAGGTGTTTTTTCGGCTTCGTTGATTGCTGTGTTTATAATTGCTTATCTTTATAGTGCTGCGAATCCTGTTGGCATTTTAGTATCGCCTGTGGTAGGCTTTGTTTTGGGATGGTTAGGGTTGATGGTCTATGGCGAATATTTGTTGCCATGTTTTGTTATTTTTATGATGTACTATATCGTAGAATTTGTTGTTTGTTTCTTTAAAAAGATAACGTTTCTACCACAGTATAGAGATTTTGAATATAATTCAATAACGTTTCAATCGTTTTATAACGGTTTACCTGTTATGGTTGTTATAAAGAATGTGTGGATGATAAATGCTATTTTACTTGTTTTGGGACTTTTTCAGCTTAGTGGTGTAAATAGTTATTCTATACCAATTTTTGTTGCTTTGTTGGTTTCTTGGCAGTTGTACAGGATGTTTAGTTGGGAAGATGGCGTGAAAGTTGTAGAGAAAGAGATGAGAGTGTATGATAAAGATTTAGAAAAAACTGATAGTAATACGGATAAAAATTGATGCTGGACTTTTTAAAAAATGTTTTTTTAAAACCTCAAAATGAACAAGTTGAGTGTTTATCTGAAGAAGATATTTTAGGAATAAACTTTAAAGTTGTTGTTGTTGAATTTGCTGAAAATGTTGAAAGTTCTGCAGGAGAGGTTTTGGCAGCACTTTTACGTGCACAAGAATATTTAGAAGTGCAATATTTTAACGAGCCATTTGCAAAAGGATTTCTTAATCTAGAGGGACGAACTTTTTTTGATTTTATAGACAAAGGGCAAGCTATTTTAGACAAGACAAAAGCTGATGTAATTATTTGGGGATATCGTGACGACAATAAAATCCGTTTGAATTTTCAGACATCGTTTCAGTATGAGAAAAATAATACATCGCTAGTTTCATTGTTGGATAGTTTGTTTTTACCTGCATCTTTATTTGATAATGTTACGGCTTTTCCTTGTTCTGTATTAAATTTAATTTTGGGTGCGATAGTATCTAGTTTAAATGCTGCTAACAAACAAATCTTGGTTCAACAAAAATATCTTCTTCGAAAAATTATTAAAGTGTTGTCAGCAGATGATTCAGCTAAAAGTATGACATTAGAATTTATGCCATATATTATGAATTTCTTAGCAATAATTTATTTAACATTTTGTAGGCGTAGTGAAAGCGAAAAAGAGTTTAAAATTGTAAGTAATTTGTTAGATACAGCTATTCGCCATCAAGATTTAATAAAAAATCCATTACATTTAGGTTGTATCTACAATCATTTGGGACAACTTCACAGTTATGCTATAGAAAGTTTAAATAAGAGTCATGCTAAGCATTATAAGGAAGCGATAGTCAATTATCAAAGAGCTCAAAAATATTTAGGCAAATATGTATATCCTTATGATTATGGATTTATATCGTTTGCTTTATCTAATTTGCTTTATGATTATTGGAGGCAAAAGGGAGATTTGCAAGCTTTAAGAGACTCTGTTTTTAATTTACGGGAAGCTGAAAAGATATTCTCGTATGCTTTGTTTCCTGAGTTTTGGGCTGATATAGAAGGCGAATTAGGGCATAGACTTAATATTTTGAGTTCTCTTACAAAAAATAATGCCATTGCTGAAATGGCTATAGCAAGTTATAAAAACCAACAAAAAATTATTACAGAAAAGAGGGAGCCATTTTTATGGGCAGCTATTCAGGAAAATATAGGCAATGTATATTATCGGTTGGGTAAAGATACTGAAGATAAAGAACTACTTGAAGAAAGTTTAGAGTATTTTCATGATGCTCTTTATATTTTTGAGAATATGGAACTTGACGATAATGCAAAGAGATTGACGACTAGCATTGCTAGGGCATCAAATCTATTATCATAAGCTTTGTTAAAGTTGACCAGTATGAAGTAAAGAGTAGTATTTATCTAAAGGACCTGTTGAAGTGTTCCAACTAAAGTCTTTTTGCATAGCATTCTTTTGCATGGCAGATAGTAGATTGGGGAGGTCGTAAAACGTTTGTAGGGCATTTTCTAATGTTTCTGTGTATGCAGCTTCGTTGTTTTGAAGTCTTCTTGCTGTAGTGTTGTTGCCGTATACATGTCTGTTTTCACTAAAAAAAACATCTGTTCTAAAACCATCTACTTGGTTGTTTATTGTGTCAACGAGCCCTCCTGTAGACATTGCTATAGGGAGAGCACCCTTTGCCATAGCTTCCATTTGTGTTAAACCGCAAGGTTCGAATCGGCAAGGCATCATATAAAAATCTGAGGCTAATTGTATGGCGTATGCAAATTGATCTTTGTAGCCATGAAAAACAAAAATACGTTGAGATGCTTCTTTGTTTATTTTTGCAACGTAATCTTTTAATTTTGTGAGCATTTTAAATAGTTCAATATTTCCAGCTCCGCCTAATATAAAAATAGGCATTTCAATATTATCATTATTGTGTTTTTTTATCCAAGATAAGATGGATTGAGCCGCAATATCGTATCCTTTTTGTTCAACAAGACGAGAAGTGGCACAGATAATAGGTGTTTTTTCAATGTTTTGAATGTTTGTTGAAATATCTTCAAATTGGTATGTGTCTATTAATGGTATAATTTTTTCTTTATATTTTTTATCGTTGGCTATTTTGGATATAAGTTTAACAAATTCTACTTTGTTGTGGTATTTGTTTTCTAGAGTGTTTTCACTAAATATTTTAAAATCTGTATCTCCAAAAAAAGAATTTATCACTGAAATTTTTTCAGCATTTGGAGAAATTAAATTTTTATCATAACCATTAACAATACCGTAAAATGTTCGGTGATCTTTACGTATTTTTAGTATATCGCGGAAATCATATCCAAAGCCAAGCTCTTTTGAGACCTCTTCAAGGTAATTTTTAGATACCGTAATGATACGATCAGCAAGGTGAAAGTTGCAGGATGCTTGATTGTAACAGTCATGTACGATTAAAGTGTTTGCTGTGCGATAATTAGAGTTCTTTATAGGTTTAGCGTTTTTAAATATAAAAGCGGTGTGTTCTTCGTATAAAGAATTTAAAATACGAGCAGTATTTTCGTAGTCCCAACCTTGATAACCTAGATGGTGGGCAATGTGAATAATTGGTATTGATCTGATTTTGTCTGCAATAGTTTCGGTTATCTTTTTTTTGCTAAGTAAAGCTATTGGAAGGTATTTCATTAGACCAGATAAGGCGCCAGAATGCCAATCATTGGCTATTATAACATTGGGTTCGGAGTTATCGTTGATAGTTATTTTTAGGAGTTCAAATACAGCTTTGGAAAAGAAAGCAAAACGCTCAACTTCATTAACTTCATTTTCATTCATTATATAACAACCATCTTGAGCAGGGGGGTTGTTTTTGTGAGGATTTATATTAAAAAAGTGATTGTTGGATAAAAAAATGTAAGGTGTGTTTTCACAAGTACCACTATAAACATCTGTCTTGTAATTGATAATGTTTTCGAATTTATCCATAAAAGGAACATAAAGTTCAGTTATTTTAGTTAATTTTATGCTTTTATGTTCGGCTCCTGTATATATGTCTTTTTCTAAGATAGCCTTTTTCTTTTTGGTGTCTCCAATATACAAAGGCGTAACAACGCTTATTATCTCGCCTTTGTTGGCGTGTTGACGATTGAAAGCTTCAGGTAATTCTGATGCAATCATTCCTAAACCACCAGCTTTCATAAATGTTGCTGTTTCAGCTGAGAGCATCCAAGCATTTATTTTGTTTAATTTAGGCCATGTATTTTTTCCTAAGCATTGATTTTTTGCTAAGTTTTGTATTTCTAGAGCAAAGGGGTTAGTTGGTACGGAGTATGTTATTGTGAATTTTTTTTTATTGAAATTAGATGGTAGGAAGGTTGTACTCTGTAATAAATCTGAATTTATTTTAGCTTTAGACATAGGTGCTTGCTCTTTCAGTAAGAAATCAAAATAATGATTAATATATGATTAATTAATATCCATTGCTCTTGACTTGTCAAGTATTAGTCACTAAATTTGATTATATATTCGGATATATGAACAATTTATGAAATAAAGAGAAAAGATATGAGTAAAAATAAAAAAAATAGTAATGAAGAAAATGAGATAAAAAAATCTTTGGAAGAAAAAGCTGTAGAAAATGATGAACAGAGTGAAGATGTAGAAGATATTAATGAAGCATCTCGTATGGAAGAACTTGAAAATGAAAATAAAAAATTAAAAGAAGATTATTTAAGAGCTTTTGCAGATGCGGAAAATACTAAGAAACGTTGTCAGCAAGAGATAGAAAAAAACAATAAATATGCTATAGCATCGTTTGCAAAGGAGCTGTTGGTGGTTGCTGATAATTTACAGAGAGCTATTGAAGCAGCGTCAAAAGAGGAAAAAAACGAAGCCTGTCTAAATTTATTGAAAGGTGTAGAGCTTACTCAAAATGAATTAACAAAGGTTTTTGAAAAATTCAATATTCGAAAAATGGATATTATTGGGACAGTATTTGATCCTAATTTTCACCAAGTTATTCAGGAGGTTGTTGATGCGTCAAAACCGATGGGAACGATTATTGCAGAATTTCAGACAGGATATATGATTAACGATAGAATTTTGCGAGAAGCTATGGTTGTAGTGACCAAACAGTAAAAAAATTTCACTCCAGATGGTCGGGGATTTTATTGGTTTTTAATAATTTATTTCTGCCTCGTAAGCATATATGATTTGAGTTTCCTTTTCATCGTTTTCCATGCTTAGTTCACAAACGAGAAGTTTGTCGGAATCTTGAAGAGAATCTAGTATTTCATCAGGAATATTTGCTAAAGATACTCCATCATTTGAATTTCGTTGCAAAATGGCTGTTTTATTTTCAAAATCAATCTCTATGCTTGGATTTTCAGGGGAGCTATTTCTGACGTATAATAATAACATAGTTTCATCTTCATCATTTATAAGAAAATCGTAAGTATCAAAATTAGTTTCGATCATCAGAACAAGCTCCTATTAGTATTGAGATATACATTGCATGCTAAATAATAAATATTGAAGAAGTGTTAATATGTTAAAAAATAAGCGTGAAACTCGAGGATTTAGCTGTTAAAGTCTATTCTAAGAGAGGTTTTATGAGTAATGTTTTAGATAAACTTATTAATTTGATGAAATGGCCTGTTGCTTTGTGGCTTTTGTTTTCATTGCCAGCATTTTTGAAGTCTGTAGATTATTTTAGATTTGCAGATTGGAAATACTTAGCTTTATTTGCAGGATTTTTTTGTTTTTTTATAGCTAGATCTTTTATGGATTCGTCAGCAAGGGTTGGTATGGAGGTATTAGCTCATGAATTAACTCATGCTTTTTTTGCATTGCTTACTTTTCATAAGGTTAAAGGAATAAGTATAAATCCCGATGATAGTGGTGGAAATATGTCTTTTGAAGGAGACGGAAATTGGCTTATTATTATTGCGCCTTATTTTTTTCCTTTTTTTGGTGTGATTGCAATGCTTTCTATTAGTATTTATACAATGTTTGCACCGATGAATCTTATTTTAAACGGGGTTATGGGTTTTTTTATAGGTTATCATTTGGATACAGTTGGTTCACAAATTCACGAAAAGCAGACTGATTTACCTAAAGTTGGTTATTATTTTTGTGCAGTTTTTTTGTTGCCAGCAAATTTATGGATGATAGGTTCTATGATGGCTTTCAATTCAAGAGGCTGGCAAGGTGTTTTGACTTACCAGCGCCTCATTTCGCATCTTAATAGTAAAAATTTTGATTATATTTTGAATTTTTTAGGTCTTTAAAATGTAAGTTTGCGTAATAGCTCTCGGCTAAAATCAGCTAGAGAATTATCGTGAGCTCCCATGATTATAATTTTGTCACCAGTTTGTACATTTTCTAAAATAAATTTTTCAGTATCGTTTTTAGTAGGTAAAAATAAAGCAAGGTTATGCCCCTTTTCTTTGATTTTATTTACGATATTTTGAGATGTTATGCCTACATCGGCGGGAGTTAATTCATATATCTCCTGTAATATCATAATATCATTAGAAGACAAAACATTAGCGATTGCAGTAGCTATTTCATCTCCTGTATTTATAGCAGAGAAAGGTGTATGAGGCTGGTACATTGCAATGATGCGACCAGGGTAATCTTTTAACGTTGATAGAGATGCTTCTATTTTGCTAGGATTGTGAGCAAAATCATTGTAAACGGTTACATTGTTGACTGTTCCTATTTTTTCTAGGCGCGTCTTAACTCCAGAAAATCCTTCCAAGGTTTTAGCAACATCAGTAGGTTTTAACCCTAATAATGAGCAGGCTGCAATGGTTGCAAGAGCATTAGATACATTAAATGAGCCTAAAATATTTAGCTTAAATTTTTTTCCTAAAATTGTGTACTCCACCCCATCAGAAACAGTAGTTATTTCAGATGCATAAAAATCTGCTGAGGGATTTTTTATTGAAAAAGTTTTACGAGAATGATGTTTTATGCGCGAGGCATTAGGACAATCGAGATTAACAACAATATTTTCAGAATTATTTGCAAAACAGTTAAAATATTCTATAAGTTTTTCCATTGATGTGTGGTCATGGGATATATTATTGATTATGCCAACAAAAGGATTATACTTTTTTATAGAGCCATCACTTTCATCTGCTTCAATTACACATATTTCACCCTCATTATATATATAGTTAGGTATTCCTTTGCGTGAGCAGAAATTACAAAGCACTCCTCCATTTATCATGCAAGGAGATTTATTTAAACTATCTAAAACATAGCCTATCATAGCGGTTGTTGTAGTTTTACCAGCTGTTCCACCAATAGCAATTCCATATTTGTATTCAGACATAATTTTTTGTAATAAATCTGAACGAAAAATTATAGGAATATTTTTTTCTCGTGCAGCTTTGATATCAAGGTTGTTTTCATTTATAGCGGCAGATATACATAAATATTCAATATCAGAAGTTATCATTGAACCATCTTGAGGAACGATATTAATTCCTACATCTTCCAGAGCTTGTTTACGATCAATATTTTTACCGATATCAAAGCTATGATCTGAACCATATACGGTATATCCTTTTAACGACATAATTTGTTCAAGAGGACTTATTCCGTTACCAGCGGCACCGCTAAAGGCTATTTTTTTCATTGTTTTTAGATCCTTATTTATAGAGCGTCTAAAGTTTTTGTTTCTTGTTTTTTTATAGTGTTTAGATTTTTATAGTCGATTACTATATAACTTTTTTCGTCACCGTCAACACCAATGCTTAAAGCTACAGCAACTTCGTCATTATAATATGTGGAATATAGTACAGAAGTGCCAGACTGTAGTTGGGATAAAAATTCGGGATTTCCTATGGAGGATTTTTCTTCAATTTGTTCTTCTTTTCCTTGAGAATTTTTTATAGTTTTTACTATAGTAGTTGGGGTAAAAAATTCTTCTTTATTACCGTATTTTTTGTTAAGAAGATCAGAAAAAGTATAATATTGTTTTAGAGCTTTTGATGCTGATGTATTATCATCAATTAATTCGCTATAGGCTAAAATACGATATAATTCATCCTCTTTACCAAAGACCAAATAAATTTTATTGAGAAAAGCAATTGGCTTAGGTAAATGCGTTGCAAAAAAGCTATTTGAATAGTCTTTCATATCTACTTTAGATAATTGCACACCTTGATTGCGTGTACTTGTTATGCTTGCCCCCCAAGATAAACCAAAAGGAGCTTCTTTAATGTTTATGGGTTGTGCTGAGAAAGCATTTGGTGAAATTTTTTGTTTTTTTAACTTTGGAAATGTTTTATGGCGTAATTTTAGAGGTTTTTGATTGAGTAAATCTTTGGCTTGATTGATGGCGTTAATCTTGTCGTTTTCGTTTGTTGTTTTTTTTGTCTCTGGAATTTCTTCTGTTGCTTTAATTATAATATCAGAATCGTCAAACAGAAAGTTTTGAGGTAAGGAGTTGTCTTCCGCTAAACAGAGATGTGGTAATAAAGTAAAAATTAATAAAGATAGCAGAGTTTTTTTCATAACAAAATATCCTTAAAATATCACAGATTTGAATTGAAACCTTTTTGAGATGTGTTTAGTATAGATATATAATTACAAATATTTTATTAAAGCTATGGATTTTATATATGTCTGATTCTAAAGATATTCGTTTAAAAAATTTTGTTAAGGATAAAATGAAGAATGCCTTGTTAAAAGTAGGGCGAAAGCTTGTTGTTGAAAAAGGGGTGGAGGCTTTGAGCGCAAGGAAGTTGGCTACAGCTTCTAATTCTTCAGTTGGTATGATTTATAGTATCTTTGGAACTATGGATGATTATATTGCGATGCAAAACGTTGTTACGTTGAGTGAATTATATGAGCAGATGAAAAAAATAGTATTGGGAACGAATCCTTTTGATAATTTAAATCATTATGCTGATGCTTTGACTTTATACATTGAGGCGAATCCAAATTTATGGTATTTGCTGTATAGTAGACATTTATCTGCAGAGGCTAAAAAAAGTACAATATCCGAAGCTAGAGTAATAAAAAAAATAGATATTCTTATAGGTATGCAAGCAGCAAATTTAATAAAGAGAATCAGCGGTAAAGAAAAAAGGCTAGTTATAAAAGTGTTAGAAATGAGTTTGTTTGCGGTAAGTGGATATTTATTGGGAAATAAACTTAATTTGAACTCTGGGATAAATCGCTCTAATTTGTGTAAATTGTTAATGAATACTTATTTGGCAGGTTTAGCATCTATTGAGGAGTTTGAATAATATGCTTGAGCAAATTTATGCTAAGTTTATATATTTGATTGATAGACTTAATTCATATGTTTTTTTGCAATCTTTTTTTGATAATAGATTTTTTTTGATATTGTTGGTGATTATATTACTCCATTTGAAAAATGCTACATATCGTTCGATGTTTATGTGTGCTTTAATTAATGTTCCAGGAACGTTTTTGCATGAATTGATGCATTTTGTTGTTGGTTTATTTTTAAATGCAAAACCTTGTAATTTCACTCTTGTTCCTAGACGAGGTGAGCATGGAGGTTATGTTATGGGAAGTGTTGGTTTTACAAACATAACTTTTTATAATGCGGTACCTTCATCTTTGGCGCCTTTGTTGTTATTACCTATAGGTTTTTATATAAACAGATATTTATTACCTGAAATTGAACCTACCTTTACAAACTATGTTCTTTATGTTTTATTACAGACTATAATTATTGAAAATGCTATGCCATCATCTGCGGATTTTAGAGTGGCAAAAATGTATTTTTCGGGAGTAATTTTATACACATTGTTAGCGTTTGTGTTACTTACGATGTTGTAGATTAAAGAATCTAAGCATGATTAACCTATTGTTTAGACTCTAACCCTTATTATTAGGGCATAATATAACGAATCGACATTTGCGTTTTTTGAGGATGTTGTGTTGTATTTTTTTGGATTAATTTAATTGTAGGAATTAAATATGGTAAATTTTAAAAAAATTAAAAGTTGGGCAGTTTTGCTTATGGTTGCAGTATTGGCTATAAGTAAAGATGTTTTTGCTTCTGAAATTGATCTTAAAATTCCTTCTTTAGACGTTGTTTACAATATTTTTGGATTTGTGGTTACAGGTTCTCAAATATTGTTGTATGGTCTAGGAATTTGCGTATTTGGATTGTTATTTGGATTATGTGAATTTGTAGGAATTAAAGGTTTGCCTGCTCATAAAGCAATGATAGATGTTTCTAATACTATTTATGAAACATGTAAAACATATATGAAGCAACAAGCTAAGTTGTTGGTTGTTTTAGAAGTTTTCATTGCTGTTTGTATTTTTTATTATTTCTACTACCTTAATGCTACACCATTACCTAAAGTTATGACTGTTTTGGCTTGGTCGATATTGGGTATTTTAGGATCTTATGCTGTGGCTTGGTTTGGTATGAGAATTAACACATATGCTAACTCTAGAACAGCGTTTCTTTCGTTGAAAGGAAAGCCTTTTCCTGTTATGAGTTTGCCTCTAAAATCTGGTATGTCGATAGGCGTATTGTTGATCTGTGTAGAATTGGTTATGATGATAGCAATTTTACTGTTCGTTGATAAGGAAAATGCGGGCGCTTGCTTTATTGGTTTTGCTATCGGTGAATCTTTAGGGGCTTCTGCTTTGCGTATTTGCGGTGGTATTTTTACAAAAATTGCTGATATTGGCGCAGATTTGATGAAGATTATATTCAAAATTAATGAAGATGATGCTCGTAATCCAGGTGTTATTGCTGATTGTACAGGTGATAATGCGGGTGATAGTGTTGGCCCAACCGCAGACGGTTTTGAGACATATGGTGTTACAGGTGTTGCTTTAATCAGCTTCATTGTTTTGGGCGCAGGTATGATGTATGCTAATAATGGTGATTTAGTGTTAATGGCAAATGGTATTGATATTCAAGCAAGATTGATTGTTTGGATTTTTGCAATGCGTTTGTTGATGATTTTAACATCTATAGTTTCTTATTGGATTAATAACTCTGTTGCAAAATGTTTGTTTGGAAACAAAAAGGCCTTCAATTTTGAAACACCTTTGACAGCTCTTATTTGGTTGACTTCGGTTATATCAATATTAGTTACTTTTGGTGTTTCGTACGTTATGATTGGGGATATGGATGAGAATCTGTGGTGGAAACTTTCGGTTATTATATCTTGTGGTACTTTAGCGGCTGCATTGATTCCTGAATTTACCAAAATCTTTACTTCGGCAAAATCTAAACATGTTGAAGAAGTTGTTAATGCTTCAAGAGAAGCAGGTGCTTCATTAAATATTATTTCTGGTATTGTAGCTGGTAACTTCTCAGCTTTTTGGCAGGGATTAGTTATGGTCGGTTTGATGGCTATAGCATATTTTACAGCTCGTAGTGGACTAGATGCATTTATGGTTTATCCAACTGTATTTGCTTTTGGTTTAGTTGCTTTCGGTATGCTTGGTATGGGACCAGTTACTATTGCCGTAGATTCTTATGGTCCCGTTACTGATAATGCCCAATCTGTATTTGAATTGTCTCAGATTGAAAATATCAAAGGTATTAGCAAAGAAATTGAAAAAGATTATGGTTTCAAGCCTAATTTTGAAGGTGGTAAGCATTTTTTGGAAGAAAATGATTCTGCTGGTAACACTTTTAAAGCAACAGCTAAGCCTGTACTTATTGGTACGGCAGTCATTGGTGCTACTACTATGATTTTTTCAATCATTTTACTTTTGAATTTGCAACTTAATTTGTTAGATCCACAAGTATTATTCGGTATTATTCTTGGTGGAGCTGTGATATTTTGGTTCTCTGGAGCTTCGATGCAAGCTGTGTCAACAGGTGCATATCGTGCGGTTAACTATATTAAAAAGCACATTAAATTAGATACTACTCAAGCTGCATCTATAGAGGATTCAAAGAAGGTTGTTCAAATTTGTACTTTGTATGCGCAAAAGGGTATGTTTAATATCTTTATTGTAATTTTCTCATTTACGATAGCTTTTGCATGCTTTGATGCAAGTTTGTTTGCAAGTTATTTAATTTCAATAGCAGTTTTTGGTCTTTTCCAAGCGTTGTATATGGCTAATGCTGGTGGTGCTTGGGACAATGCTAAAAAAGTTGTTGAAGTTGACTTGGGTGAGAAAGGAACCTCGTTGCATGATGCATCTGTTGTAGGTGATACAGTAGGAGACCCGTATAAAGATACCTCATCAGTTGCGTTGAATCCTATTATCAAGTTTACGACATTATTTGGTTTATTAGCAGTTGAAATGGCTGTAGCAGCACCTAAATGTGTTTCTTTAGGGCTTGGTATAGGTTTCTTTGTTCTAGGTTTGATTTTCGTATGGAGATCATTCTATTCTATGAGAATAGAACCTGCAGACAAAGATTGATATAAAATAAGATTTTCAAATAGTTGTTTGATGAAAGATCCCGAAAGTTGCGTTAGCAATTTTCGGGATTTTTTAGATAAAAAAGAGATATAAAATGAGCAAAAACTATAAAATTTGCTCATTTAGATAAAAAACAGTAATTTTTATATATTTTTTCTTATGTAAAAACAATTTGTTATAAAAAGTAATGTGCGTTTAAACCAACGTTTTTGTAGAGGCTACTTTTAGCCTTTTTTATAGTATATAATAAAATTAGTAAAAAAGCAATTAACTCATTTTTTATTACTTATTTTCAATAAGT
>JAZSQL010000038.1:0-32262 GCA_045537965.1 Alphaproteobacteria bacterium | reverse complement strand
AGAAAAAAGGTGCCTAAACATAGACACCTTGTAAAATCTGGGGCGAACGATCGGGCTCGAACCGACGACAACCGGTACCACAAACCGGGGCTCTACCAACTGAGCTACGTTCGCCATCGACCACAATTGTAGTTTCTAACGTTAATCTAAACCAAAGTCAAGCTAATTTTATAAAAAATATTTTTTGTATTAAGAATTTATTTTCTTTTTTTGTATATCCTTAAACAAACAGAGTATTTTTAAAAGAGTTTTACTATGAAAATTGCTTCTTGTTACAAAAAAATAGCATTATGTTGCTTAACAACTATTATCTTTTGCTATTCTTTTAATGCTAATGCTGCTAAACGCCACACTACATCATCAATAGTTGTTGATGCAGTAACTGGTGAAGTTATATCATCTTCAAATGCTGATGAACTAAGATATCCTGCATCTTTAACCAAACTTATGACTCTCTATATTACCTTTGATGCTTTAGATAAAGAAAAACTAAGCTTAGACACCCATCTAAAAGTATCAAGATCCGCAGCTAATCGTGCACCATCACGCATAGATATAAAGGCTGGCGAAACTATTACTGTAAAAGATGCTATACTAGCACTCATTGTAAAATCTGCAAATGATTGTGCAACTGTGTTAGCAGAAACATTAGGTGGAACAGAAGCTAAATTTGCAGAAATTATGACGCAAACAGCTAAAGACTTAGGAATGAAAAATACCATATTTAGAAATGCTTCAGGTCTTCCTAATCGTCAACAAAAAACAACTGCTCGTGATATGGCAATTTTAGGAAGTGCAATATATCATCATTTTCCCGAATATTATGATTTATTTTCCACCACTAAATTCAAATTCAAAAATTACACATTTCATAACCACAACCATTTATTAAAAAAGTTTGAAGGTGCAGATGGTATGAAAACAGGTTATACTGCAGCTGCTGGATATAACATCGTAACATCAGCTCAACGCAATGGTCATCGTGTCATTGCTGTTACAATGGGACATGACAGCATAAAAAATCGTGATTACAAAGTAGCTCAGCTGATGAACAATGGTCTAAAAAAACTAAACAGTCAAAAAAACAATAATTCTCACTTGATTGCCAAATTAGAAATACCATCTCTTAACAAAACAACATCAACAGACGATTCTATTTGGGGAATACAAGTAGGTGCCTTTTCAAATTACATTAAAGCTAGAAACTTTGCTCTTGAAATTCAAAATCGTTTACATTTACCCTACGTTTCAAAAACAGAAATCAATATCGAACCAGCATCTAATGGAGCAGCAATAGTTTATCGGTCTCAATTAACAGGATTTGCAAAAAATGAAGCGGATAAAACATGTTATCGTTTGAAAAAAGCAAATACTTCTTGTATGGTTATAAGCACAAACGATAATAAACAACTTGTAATGGTAAACAAATGAATGAAATAAGTACAAGAGCTCATATTATAGTGATTGGTAACGAAAAAGGCGGAACAGGTAAGTCAACCTTAGCCATGCACTTAGCTATAAAATTGATGTTTGAAAACTTTAAAGTAGCAGTTCTTGATTTAGATGGACGACAAGGATCTCTGTCCAAATATATAACTAATCGTCGTTCTTTTTGTAGCAAAAACAATATACATTTGCCTATCCCTACTCATTATATTTTTGAGCCTCAACCTAAAGAAGCCAATAAATCAGAAATAGAAAACCTCATCAAAGATCTTTCTAGCAAATTTGACGCCATAATAATTGATACACCTGGTTCTCACAACTACCTATTTGAACTAGCTCATAAATTTCCACACACACTGATAACTCCTATATCAGATAGCCTTGTAGATTTGTCCGCTATTGCAGACATAAATCCTGATAATGGTGAAATCCTAAAATCTGGACATTATGCTGAATTTGTATGGGAAACAAAAAAACGGTTGGCAGCACAAGAACTCCCCTATCTAAATTGGGTGATTTGTGGAAACAAGGTTTCCCCTATTCGTTCAAAGAACAAAGACATGGTATTTACTAAACTTGAAAATTTTGCAAAGTTATACGGTTTTCGTTTTTCTTCAGGTCTTAAAGACAGGGTAATATATAAAGAATTGTTCCTTAATGGACTTACAGTGCTAGACTTAAGTGTACCAGAACTTCATCACCGCATGACAGTTTCACACCTTGCTGCTAAAATGGAACTTAACTCTCTGGCTGAATTTATTTTTCATTGAGATAATGCTGATAACTTTGTTATAACGCTTGTTTTTCAAAGCCACAAATGATAGATTGTAACCCATAAATATATAACAATCATCTTAGGAGCTATCTATGATTATAACTGTACCAACAACCCCATATATAGATCAAAAAATGGGAACAGCTGGATTACGCCGCAAATCAAAAGTTGTTATGCAACGTAATTACATTGAAAACTTTGTACAAAGCATTTTTAATGTTATCGGTGATTTATCTAATAAAACATTTTTAGTTGGTGGAGATGGACGCTTCTATAATGATATTGCTATTCAAAAAATAATCAAAATGGCAGCAGCCAATGGCGTAAAAAAATTATTAATAGGACAAAATGGTCTTATTTCAACTCCAGCAGGTTCTATTGTTATTAGAAAAAACAAACTAAACGGAGGGCTTATATTATCAGCATCTCATAACCCTGGCGGAGAAAATGGAGATTTTGGCTTAAAATATTCAAATGAGACTGGAGGACAGGTACCAAGTTCTGTAAGTGATGCTATTTACCAACAAACAACAATAATCAGTGAATACAAAATTTGCAATAGTCCAGATGTTGACTTATCTAAACTAGGTTCGTTTGAATATTGTGGAATGCAAATTGAAATCATCGATTCGGTAAAAGATTACGTAGAAATGATGCAAAATGTCTTTGATTTTGATGCTATCAAAAAGATGTTTGCTAATGGTTTTACCATGCGTTTTGATGCTATGAATGCTGTTACAGGACCTTATGCTATTGAAATATTCGAAAATATACTTGGAGCCACAAAAGGTTCTGTCGTAAATGCTACTCCTAAACCTGACTTCGGCGGACTACATCCTGATCCTAACCTTGTTTATGCAAAAGAATTAGTAGATTTTATGTTTTCTGATGAAGCTGCTGATTTTGGTGCCGCCAACGATGGTGATGGCGACAGAAATATGATTCTAGGAAAAAGCTTTTTCGTAACACCTAACGACAGTTTAGCAATCATTACCGATAACTACAAACTGATACCTCATTACAAAAGTGGAATTTATGGGGTAGCAAAATCGGCCGCTACTTCAACAGCGGTTGCTCGTGTTGCCAAAGCTCATAACATTGGCTATTATGAAGTACCTACTGGTTGGAAATATTTTGTAAATTTAATGGATTCTAATCGTATTACTTTTTGTGGAGAAGAAAGTTTTGGCACAGGCTCATCTCATATCAGAGAAAAAGATGGCATTTGGGCTGTCTTGTTCTGGCTCAATATCCTAGCTACAACAGGCAAAACTGTTGAACAAATAACAACTGAACATTGGAAAAAATATGGCAGAAGTTATTATATACGTTTTGACTTTGAAGGAGTTGATACATATATCGCAGATACTTTGATGACAAATCTTGAAACTAAATTACCTAGTCTTACGAACCGAACATTTGGAGATTTTACAGTAAAAGAAGCGATTCCTTTTATTTACAACGATCCCGTTGATGGTTCTACTACAAAAAATGGTCTTGTTATATATTTTACAGATGGTTCTCGCATCGTATATCGTTTATCAGGAACAGGATCATCAGGTGCAACAATTAGAGTATATCTAGAACGTTTTTCTGCCGAAGATATTTCTCAAAATCCTCTAGACATGGTATCTCCTCTAGCTGAAATAGCTCTTGAAGTTGCTGAAATACCATCCAGAACAGGAAAAGTAAAAGCTGATGTTATCACATAAAAAAATACAATTATTATCCTTACTTGTTTTTCCCTTGCTGACTCTATCACCTAGAGCTAGCGCTGGTTTGTATGGATTTCATCAATACAATCCCTATACAAAAGAAGAGCGTATATTAGACCTAAGTGAAGTGCCCGAAAGCATTCATAACTATCGTGCCGATATGCGCTCCAATCTTTTGATGTTAATAAATTATGCTAAAGAACAAAATCCTAATTTTAAAATAATTGTACACGAAGGACAGGATTTACTAACCAAAAGCCTTTGGGAATATGATAGAGAGGGTTACAATAGAGCTCGCAAACAAGAAAACGCCCAAGACGATTCTTTCTTGTTTCACTCCCATTATCGTGAACTAGAACCAGAACGATATACTCCAGCTTATGACTACCTTAATAGTATAGATGCAATAGCTATAAATAATTTATACTGCGGTAAAGGTCGAGAAAGCAATATTACTCATAACCACAAACTTGGACTTATTACAATTGAACATTGCAAAAATAGTGACGATGTTGAAACTGCTCGCATTAATTCTATGATTGATCAACGTTCATCATACTTTTTTACAGAACTTAATAATGCCTTCAACAACATTGATGACCACAATAATATTAATGATTCTGCCAAAAACATTTATAAAGTATATGATGCTCAAAACATTCTTATAATTAACGACGATAGTAAGTATAGTACTAAAGAAGATATGATTAGTGATTTACTAAAAACAAATTATGACATCATTATAATGAAACCTCTTTTCAAACACAAAGAGCGTTTCTCTGCTAATGATTTGCAAAAAATACACTTCAAAAAAAATGGATCTAAACGATTGTTAATTGCAGAATTAAATATATCTGAAGCCTCTCCTTACGATTATTATTGGCACAAAGATTGGAAAATAGGCAATCCAAAATGGATTGTTCGTAAATCTTTTTCAACAGAAGATAATTTTATAACCAAATTTTGGTACCCAGAATGGAAAAAAATAATATCTCGTCACTTCAAAGATATACTTAATGAAAAATTTGATGGTATTTTCTTTACAGGAGTCGAAAATTACCACTATTTTGAACAACAAAATCCTTTAGAGTAATCAAATGACGGAAGCTGAAATTTTTGAAATAACTAGAGATGCAATATTTACTTTGCTAAAAGTAGTTAGCCCCATTGTATGTGTAGCTCTTGGAGTGGGGTTGATTATAGGTATATTCCAAGCATTAACTCAAATTCAAGAAATGACATTAGCATTTGTTCCTAAAATTATATGCGTATTTTTAGCTCTTGTATTGCTTTTCCCGTTTATGTTTAACCAAATGCAAACATTATCTGATACTTTATTTTCTAAAATAGCGGGCGGTTAAACTAATGACTGAGCTATTTAGTATAACTTTATATAACTATTTAATGATTTTTATGCGCATAGGCGCGGTATTTATGCTTATGCCTGGTTTTTCTGCATCATATATCAATATTCAAATAAGGCTAATTCTCGCTCTTGCAATAACTCTTATAACAATCCCTATAATAGCACCACTATTACCTCCTGAACCCAAAGAATTCAGCACATTATTTCAATATATTATAAACGAAATAACTATTGGAATATTCTTAGGTATCGTAATGCAAGTGTTGTTTTTTGCCTTAAATCTAGCGGGTTCAATAGCTTCTCAAGCAATCGGCTTCTCTAACGCACAAATTTTCGATCCAACATTTCAAACTCAAACAATGTTAATTGAATCATTTTTAAGCATAATTGCTGTAACATTTATCTTCATAACAAATATTCACCATATAATGTTTGAAGCTATAATAGATAGTTATCATCTTTTCATTCCTGGTGCTCCAATTCCTTGGGGAGATTTTGCTAACCATATGACCGATAACGTAACAAAATCATTTACCTTTGGTTTCAAATTAGGGTCACCATTTATTGCCTTTACCATTATATTTTATTCAGGTATTGGACTAGTATCAAGACTTATGCCCCAACTAAATATCTTTTTCTTGTCTTTACCATTACAAATATATTTAGGTATAGGTGTTCTATTTTTAACTGCGCCTGTCATTATAGCATTTTTCTTTCGTTATTTTGATGAGGGGCTATACATATTTACTCATTAAAGGATGCTAAAAAATGGTTACTCCAGAAGACGATGATGACGCATCCAAAACAGAAGAACCTTCCGAACGAAAGATATCCAAAGCAAAAGAAGAAGGTGATGTTGCGATATCTCAAGATGCTAAAAGTTTTATTATGCTTTTAGGCACCTTATTTATAGTTTGGCTGTTTATTCCGATAATGTTTAAGTGGCTTAAAGTTATTGGTGCATCATTTATATCTCGTTCTGCTAACACGCATGTTGATACAGGAAATTTTGTTATCCTTCTTCAACAAGGAACCTTCGGATTTTTTAAAGTTATGGCTATTCCCTTCGCTGTTTTTATGATACTAGGAATTTTTGCATCTCTCAGTCAAACAGGATTTATCTACGCTCCAAAAAAAATAGCTCCTGATTGGAACAAACTAAACTTTTTTGCTGCTATCCCTAAATTTATAAATAAGCAAAAAATTGTTGAAAGTATTAAAGGTATTATCAAAATTATAGTAGTCACAGCTTTAGCTTATTTTGTCTTAAAACCATACATTGCAAAAACAGAACTACTTCCTACTATGGACACTTATGGAATATTAGATTACATTCATGAAATTGTTGTTCTTCTACTGTTTACCGTAACTATTGCTGTACTAGTAATTGCAGCAGGAGACTATGCTTGGCAAAAATACTCTCACCTTTTAAAACTAAGAATGACCAAGCAAGAAGTGAAAGAGGAATATAAACAAATGGAAGGGGATCCTTTAGTCAAATCTAAAATACGTCAAATACGAATGGATCGAGCAAAACAGCGTATGATGGAAAATGTCCCCAAGGCCGATGTTGTTATTGTCAACCCAACCCATTATGCTGTAGCATTAGAATATAAAATGAATGAAATGCCTGCTCCAAAAGTAACAGCTAAAGGTGTCGATAATGTCGCATTGCGTATCAAAGCACTTGCCGAAGATAATAACATACCAATCGTTGAAAATCCCCCCCTTGCTCGTGCATTATTTGCGTCAACCGAGCTAGATCAAACTATTCCAACAGAGCATTTCCAAGCCGTAGCCGAGGTTATCAATTATGTTATGCAACTTAAAAAACAATAATAGACCAGATAAAATCTTACAAAAGGCTCTACTAAAATTAGCTTTTGCTTTAGTTTTGCTCACATTTAGTCTAATTTGGTTTTTCCTTTATCCTGAACATCATCTCTATAGCACTATATTTACTTCACTAATAACCATATATTGTTTATTAACAGCCATAAAAACTCTTACAGCTGGTGAAGCTGCAATTAGCTATGGTGGATTTGCTAACGAAATTATTCACAATGACTTTAAAATTAGACGAATTGAAAATTCTCTAAAGGAAACTATTATAGAAAATATTCCTGCCAAAGAATTATTGAAAGAAAATGACGTTCTTTCATTTTTAACAAAATATATTGCTGATGGAGCATCTAGTAAATCAGCTTTATATCGTCTAGAAACAGCTACTAAAAATTTAAGTCCTGAAAAAGTAACTATCTCACTTTTGTTCAAACAAAACAGCATCAAGATATTTAATGATCTTGAATATTTTGAAGTATCTGTACGTCCAATTTATCTAAAAAAACCCAAAATTTTTGACGGAGCTTTTTCAGTAAAACGTATAAAAAAAGAAACATATTTATATTGGACATTAAACAACATAACAGCAAAACAGAATATAAATTATATTTTTAAAGAAGAATGTTCTCAATTACACAATTTTCTTGATTACCTTCCCGTTGGATTATACACCATCGATAAAGATTATATAATTAACTACGTCAATCACAATTTAGCAAATATGCTACAACTAAAAACACATCAACTTATAGGAACATCACTAAAAGATATTTTAACAAATGATTCTATAATCCCGCTTAAACAAGACTCTTGGAGTGGTCCTCTTCATTTTATAAAACATGATGGAACAACTGCTGAAACACTTACTTTTCAAAATTTACATCGTAATAAAGAAAAAATTATGATGCACGGTGTTGTTATTGATAAACTTCCTACACCTGATGATTTAAAAGAACAAATAAATACATCTTTGGATAATGTAAATTGGCTTTTCAATAATTCCCCTATTGGCATCCTTTTTATAGATAGTGAAGGAAATGTATCAAACAGCAATCCAAAAGCAACGGAACTATTTACCTTGGATGAAAATACCAACATATTTAGCAATCTCTCTCAAGACAGTCAACTAATTATAAAACAAGCTTTTAATAAAGCTAAACATAACAATGTATCTATTGAAATAAAAAGCAACGAAAATACTTTAAATTTATATATTAGTGCTCTACATCATTTACATCAAAAGATTAATACTACCAAATTAGAATTCATTGTTTATGCTATAGATGCAACTAAACAAAAAAATTTAGAAATGCAATTTGCGCAAGCACAAAAAATGCAAGCAGTTGGTCAACTTGCAGGTGGAATTGCACACGATTTCAACAATCTATTAACGGCTATAATAGGATTCACAGATTTACTACTTCAAAGACATGGAGTAGGAGATCCTTCTTTCGCTGATTTAATCCAAATTAAACAAAATGCTAATCGAGCAACTTCTCTTGTTCGTCAACTTTTAGCCTTTTCACGTAAACAACCTTTAATACCAAAACTCATAGATATTACCGATAATTTTGCTGATCTTAGTCAAATGCTCAAAAGAATTTTAGGAGAAAAAGTTAAGTTAAACTTTAATCATGGTAATGATCTTGGATTTGTAAAAGTTGATCCCAATCAGTTTTCTCAAGTTATAATAAACTTAGCTGTAAACGCTAAAGATGCTATGAATGGTAATGGCTCTTTAACAATATCAACTTCAACATATCATCTGAATGAAAAATATATTTTTGGCAATGATACTATAGAACCTGGTAATTTTGTTGTAATTGATGTTGAAGATACAGGATGTGGCATACCACCTGAAAATCTTGGACGCATTTTTGACCCATTTTTTTCCACTAAAGAAAATATTGTTGGTTCTGGAACAGGGCTTGGTCTTGCAATGGTTTATGGTATCGTACGCCAAACAGAAGGATTTATTAAAGTATCTTCAACCGTAGGTAAAGGAAGCACGTTCTCAATATATTTACCTCGTTTTGAAAACGGTCCCGATGAAGGAAATTCATCTTTAGCAACATCTGAAATAACAAGCAAATCAGGTCAACCGATTCTAAAAGTTAAAGAAACATTGTCCGCACCAGCAAATATAAATCAAAAAATCATTATGGGGCTAAACATTCGCAATACCATAGATCGCAGTCATACTGCTACCTTAAAAGGAAATAAACCAGCTAGAATACTATTTGTTGAAGATGAGGATTCTGTTCGTGCTTTTGGAACAAGAGCTTTAAGAAAAAAAGGATATGAAGTAGTTGATAGTAACTCTGCTGAAAATGCTCTAGAAATATTAGAAAAAGATTCTGATTTTGATCTACTGCTAACAGATATGGTACTACCAGGATTAAGTGGAGCTCAATTAACCAATAAAGTTAAAGAGAAACTACCAAATATTTCTGTAATTCTAGCTTCTGGATATTCTGAAGATATTGCTCGTAAAGAAGTTGACAATACTAATGAATTTGAATTTATTACTAAACCCTATAGTCTTGGAGACTTAACCGCTAAGGTTTTTGATGTTTTGAATGGAAACTAACATGGCAAGCGAAAATAATATAACTCAGTTAGCACTTGATTTTCCTCATCGCCCTAGCTTAGGACGAGAAGATTTTATGGTTGCCAAATGCAACTTTGAGGCTGTATCAACTATTGATTTATGGCCAAACTGGTCTCATTTTGCCATTTGCATTTATGGTCCATCTGGATGTGGAAAAACACATCTTGCCAATGTTTTTGCACAAATGGTAGCTTTAAGCACTCCTCATCCATACAGAATACCATTTATAAAAGCAGATTTACTTGAAAAAAATATGATTCATACACTATTTGAAACAAGCCCTCAAATAGTTATAGAAAATTTGCAAAATCTAAAAAATCAAGAAGCCTTGTTCCATATTTATAACACATATAGAGATTTAGGAGGAAACATATTATTTACATCGGATATTGCTCCTGCTCGTATAAACTTTTCACTTCCTGATTTACGCTCTCGCATGAATATTATTCCTGCTATTGAAATAAAAGAACCAGACGATGAACTATTAATGGCTCTTTTAGTTAAACTATTTCTTGATCGTCAGATTACACCGACTCAAGAACTATTAAATTTCCTTATAAAAAATATTCATCGTTCTTTTTCCTATGTTCGTAAACTTGTAGAGGAAATTGACAATATATCATTGGCTAAAAAAAGAGCTATAACTATAAATATAGCTAAAGAAGCCATAGCAACCATATCATCTGATTTACAATTTAATTTGTTTTAAGTTTTGTACATTATACAAAAAAATAAAGGAGCAATATTTTGCTCCCCTATTTACCGTGAATTAAAAACTTCTATTATCTACGCCTTAAAAATGATGGAATCTCTAAATTAACCTTATCATCAATATTATCTACAAAATTAGAGGATATTGGTTCCTGAACTTTGGAAGACTGTTTTTGCTGATTCTTTTTTGCTATAGAACGCCCTGTCATAATCTCTATAAAACTACGACGTCTAGGTTCACTTTCGCTAATAATTAACTGTTCAACTTCTTCCTCTGACTTACTAATTATAGAAGAAGAATTATGGTTTGGAAACAATTCTGGTTCTTCTTCAGGCATTTTTAATGCCGATTTAGGAACAAAAAAACTATCCTGACTACTCAAAACATCCTTAATTTGATTGTTTGTTCCTTCCTCTCTATCTTCTACAGGTTTATTAATAATAGCTCTAAATAAAGAAGAAGAATTTGGCATATCAGGCAACACTTCCGACTTATCTAAATTGTCAAAATCATCAAAAACAACTTCTCTAACTGCATTATCAAATTCTGGTTGAGGCATAACTGACATTGCTGCTGTTTCTACAATTTCTTCAATATCTTTTTCTTGATGCTCCGTCTGTTCAGACATTTGTTGTAAAACGTCTTCCATTCTAGAATCTAAAGCCTCATTGTGTTCTTCAACAATTTCTACGACTGGTTCTGGCTGCACAACAACAGCATCTACTTTTTCTACCATTTCAACAACTCTAGGTTTCACACTGTCATCTATACCTGTTGCAACAATAGAAACTCTTATTTTTCCATCTAATGAAGCATCAAAACTTGAACCAAAAATAATATTTGCATCTTCATCAACTTCTTCTTTAATTCTATTAACAGCATCATCGACTTCCATCAAAGTAATATCTTGACTAGCAGTAATATTAATTAAAACACCTTTAGCTCCTTTCATTGAGCAATCATCAAGAAGCGGATTAGCCAACGCTTGCTCAGCAGCTTTAATAGCCCTATCTTCACCTTCGGCTTCTCCTGTCCCCATAATTGCTTTACCTTTATCTTCCATAATTGCTTTAACATCAGCAAAATCAAGATTAATAAGACCTGGCATAATCATCAAATCGGTAATTGAACGAACTCCGTCATACAATACATTATCTGCCATCACAAAGGCATCTGCTAAAGTCGTATTTTTATCAGCGATTCTAAATAAATTTTGATTTGGAATAACAATAATACTATCTACTTCTTTTGTAAAATTAGCCAAAGCATTTTCTGCTGTTTCAGATCGCTTTTTTCCTTCAAATTGAAATGGCTTAGTTACCACACCAACAGTTAATATTCCTTTTTCTTTGGCTATTTTAGCTACAACTGGTGCCGCTCCAGAACCTGTTCCACCGCCCATACCAGCAGTAATGAACACCATATTAGCACCTTCTAATTCACGCTCTATATCCTCCAAAGCTTCTTCTGCCGCTAATTTTCCAATTTCAGGACGAGCACCAGCACCTAAACCTTTAGTCGTTTCTAGTCCTAGCTGAATTCTTCTTTGGGTTTTAGAATTTTCTAACGCCTGAGCATCTGTATTAGCTACAATAAAATCAACACCTTCTAATTTTTTTACAATCATATTATTAACAGCATTGCCGCCACCTCCGCCAACACCAATAACTGAAATTCTCGGTTTTAATTGAACCATATTTTTCTCAGGTACAGCTAATTTAATACTCATAGTATTTTCTACTCCTCAAAATTCTTTTAATTAAGCATTTTAGTTAGAGTATAAATCAAATACCTTAAGTTTTAGTTACTATTAAAAATAAAATGAAATAAAAACTAACCCCACATGGTTTTTAACCACATGCCAATATTATCTATAATTCCATTGCCTGAATTTATTGGTTTACTGATTATTTTCTTAGGTCTACGTTCGCTATAATTAGCATCAAACAACAACATTCCAACACACGTAGCAAATGAAGGAGCATATAAATTATCAGGCAGATTCAAAACATTTTTAGGACGCCCTAGCCTTACTTGTTTATCCAAAACCATTGCAGCAACATCAACAACACCAGAAAGCTGAGAAGCTCCGCCTGTCAATACAACTCTGTGCGAAGAATCATTTATCAACCCTGCCTCATATAATTTACGATTTACCATTTCAAATGTTTCTTCGATTCTAGGACTAATAATCCCAATAAGTTCTGAACGGGGCATCTGTTTAATACAACTGTCGTCTTCTTCTCCTACAGGATAAACATTTATCGTATCAATACTGTCCTGTTGCGTTAAAAAAGCACAGCCATGCAAGGTTTTTAATCTTTCAGCATGAGAAAAAGACGTAGTTAAACCATAAGCAATATCATTCGTAACATTGTTACCACCAACAGGAATCGATGAAAAATAAATAGGATGTCCATTTCTGAAAGATGTAATTGAAGTAGTTCCTCCACCCATATCAATTACAGTCGCCCCCATTTCTTTTTCATCATCAACCAAACAAGCAAGCCCTGATGCATAAGAATCAAAAACTCTTCCAGAAACCTCTAGATGGGCATTTTCAATTACCGTATTTACATTTTTACAAATGTGCTCTGGAATTAATCCAAGTAAAATATTGATAGATAACTCATCAGCAAACAAATTATGAGGATCTTTTAGTAACTCCCCCTCATCTAAACGATAACCATTATGAATGCAATGTATCAAACTATATTCACCAACATTTACCTTTGCAGTACCTTTTTGATACACCTTTTCCAAATCAGCATCATTAATAGGACGATTCTTATTAAGCTGGATTGAAACTGTTTTCAACGAACTTCTTATCTTTTCGCCACCAATACTTACAATAATCCTATCAATTCGTTCATTTGCCATCTGCTCAGCATCTTGCACAGCATTACCAACAGCTATTGTTGCCTGCCCAATATCAGTTACAACACCATTTTTAATACCACGCGATGCATTATAGCCATAACCGACTACATTGATTCTTTTATCCTTTGAAAGCTTTGCAATAACACAACAAACCTTAGATGAACCTATATCCAAAGCTGCGATTGTTGATATTTTACCAAAAGTATGTTGCAAAATAAAAAACTCCTATATTTCTTGTTCTTGCTTAGCTTTAACCGATTTACTTTTTCGCAATTTAACCGTCACCTTACCTTCTAATCTTAAATCTATGATGGTTAATTTACGCTTAAGAATTCCCTTTGTTTCATCTAATTTCAACAGTTTTCTCCAAGCTTCTTCTATTTTTTCTTCTGGTAATTTTACTGTTATTCCTGACCGTATATCATCCAAAATAACATTCCACCTACGTTTAGAAATAAAATTAGCCACCTTTATCCTTGACAAATAGCTAGCATCAATATCTTTAACCATTTTCAAAAAAGATAATATATTTTCTGCAGCTCCAGCCCCAACAATTAACAAAATTGGTTTATTAGGCCTATAATCTGCTTCAATAACATATCCATCCATATCTAATGGATAAAACCTCTCATTAAGTTGCCATATAGCTAAAACTTCTTTTTCTTTAAGCTCAATCTTCAATATATTAGGAAAAAAACTCCTTACAACATTAACATCTCTTACCCAAGGAAGTGTTTCTAACTGTTGTTTAATTAACTTAACATCTATTTTTAGTAAATTATCTCCACGCTTTAGTTCTAATAATTCATTTATTTCTTTTAACTCTGTACGCTCTCTTCCTATCAACACAATATCTTCAAGAGCAAGACCTTCTTTCCCTATATAATCTAAAAACCAATCCTTTGTTTCCTCAATTTTTTCATTAACCAAATCATTTTTTAAAACAACAATCAATCCACCAAATAAAAAAGTAAAAAATAGCACAAATAGCGTAGCCATCATTCGTTTAGGCCACTCTATTGTAGGAAAAACCACTCCGTCTTCTATCCCTTTTTTAGTTTGATTTTCAGTCATTACTACTTTACAACACCCACTTTTTTAACTTCCCATTCCAAAACTATAGATGTTTCTTTTTTTACTGTATCAACTATCTTATCACCTAAATCTTCAATATCTTTAGCTGTAGCAGATCCTGTATTTACCAAAAAATTACAATGCACAGATGAAACCTCTGCTCCATTAACTTTAAAATTATTACTTCCTGTCTTTTTTATCAACTCCCAAGCTTTCAATCCTTCAGGGTTCTTAAATGTTGATCCTGCTGTTTTAACATTACACGGCTGGCTTTTTTTTCTATAAGCTTTATGTTCATCAATAATTTGCAATGTTTTCTCTGCTAATTGTTTTTCTATTTTTAATGTCAAAGATGTAATAATCCATTCATCTGGGAAAAAGCTACTTCTATATCCTAAATTAAAATCATCGGCAATCACTTCTAACACTTTTCCTTCTCTATCAATCACCGTAGCCCCTATCAAAACATCCTTCAATTCTTTACCAAAACATCCTGCATTTGTCCTAACAGCACCACCAAGGCTCCCTGGTATTGAGACTAAAAATTCTAAACCACCTATTTCATTTGCCAACATAATCTTTTTAAGATCTGTATTTTTCAAACCTGCACCACAAATAAGCTTGTTATCTTTAACTTCCCATCGCTTATAAAATTTATTATCAAGTTTAATAACCACACCAGGAATTCCTCCGTCCCTAACCAAAAGATTAGATCCACCTCCAATTACAAATATTGGCAAATTATATGGAATATTTTTCATAAAATTAGCTAAATCATCATCATTATCAGGAAAATACATAACTTCTGCTGGTCCACCAACACCTAACCACGTATATTTATTCAACAGCTCATTTGAAAGATATTTTCCTTTTACTTGAGGAAGCAATTTAATCAATTGATTTTTTCTTTTAGTAAACCAGTTCATACCTTTTTCCTCCTAATTTAATCCTTCAACAACATCTGCCAAGCGTTCAGCTGCATCAACAATCGCCAATTCTTTTACAGCTTTCGACATATCCTTCATTATTTGAGGATTTTCCATAAAATCTTTTAAAATTTTAACCATTTTATCAATAGTAAAATCTTTTTGCTCAATGACCAAAGCTGCGTTATTCTTAGCAAAATCCAATGCATTATAATATTGATGATTATCTGCTGCTATAGACAAAGGAACCAAAACTGATGGTAAACCTGCTGCCGCAATTTCATAAACAGATGAAGCTCCTGCTCGAGAAACAATAATATCAGCCTTTTTATATAGCTCAGGCATATTTTCAAAAAATGAATTAATAGTAACATCTGAAATTACATTTTTATACAGAAATTCTATCTCTTTTTCTTCACCTTTACGACATTGCTGATAAATCACAAGCTTCTTTTTTTCTTCATCAGATAACATCTTAATCGCTTCTGGAACAACATCTGCAAATATTTTTGCTCCTTGAGATCCCCCTAAAATGACTAACACCATTTTATCATCAGCTGTCTTTGCACTGTATTCATTATTATGAAGACTTGCAATACTCTTTCTAATAGGCATTCCACTCAAAACTGTTTTAACTCCATCTGGAGTATTTTTAACTGTTCTAAAACTTTGAGCTACTACAACAGCAAATTTTGCTAAAATTCTATTGGTACGACTCATTACTGAATTTTGCTCATGAATTACTAAAGGAATTCTTAAAATAACAGCCGCTATTGCTGTAGGAAAAGATGCATAACCTCCAAAACCCACAACACAATCTGGTCGTTTCCTAAATAAATAATACATAGCCTGCACAATACCCAAAGCAACTTTAGTTAAACTAACAAATTTCGTTAGAATAGATTTACCAACAACACTACCCGATAATATTGCTTTATTCTCAATCTCTCCAAGTTTTCCTTTATAATTATTCAAACCTCTTGTATCTGTATACAAAATTACTTCACAATCTCTTTTTGCAAGTTCTGTTGCTAAAGCATCCGCTGGATATACATGCCCCCCTGTACCTCCTGCCGTTACTACAACTAATTTTCTATTTTTAACCTTCATCATCCTTATTCTCCGCATGAATATTTCTTCTAGTTAATGCTAACAACATTCCAATTCCCATAGAAGATCCTAATAATGATGATCCACCATATGATATCAAAGGCAAAGCCATACCTTTTGTTGGGCCTAATTGTAAAGTTGATGCCATATTAACAAATGCTTGCAAACCAAAACTAACCGCCAATCCACATACAGACAAAACTATAAACATATTATCATCTTTACCTGACAACCACATAGACCTTATAACTGTAGTTCCATAAGCCAGCACAATAAGCATACAAAACAACATCCCATATTCCTCTGCTGCAACAGGAAAAATAAAATCTGTATGAGCATCTGGAATATGCCATTTTACAACCCCTTCACCGACACCTACACCAAGCCATCCACCATTTTTAAATGCTTCTAAAGATCTTTTTACTTGATATGCAGGTTCCCCTCCTAAAATACCGCTTAATAGCTGCTCAACTCTAACTTGAACATGAGGCAAAACCAAATAAGATATACCAAAACCAACCACCAACACCATGCCCACAATCACAACATTTTTAATCCGTACTCCAGCTAAAAACAACTGAATAAACCAAACTGCAGCAACAACTACTGTCATGCCATAATCAGGCTGTGCTAATAACAAAAGACAAGTGATTCCACATAAAACAACACTAACAATAACACCTGGAAAATTCTTATAACGACGTTGCATCTCAAACAACCAAGCAGTACAAACAATAAATGTAGGCTTTAAAAATTCAGATGGTTGGATTTGAAATCCCACAGACAACCATCTTCTTGCCCCTTTAATTTCAGTTCCAAAGAAAAAAGTTGTTATAACCAAAATTATAGCACCAACATACCCTAAAATAGCAAAACGTCTTATCCATTTTAATCCAAGCATTGAAAAAAACATCATAACACCTGTTGCAATACACAAATAAGCACCATGTCTATAAACAAAATGATAGGTATTACGACCAATTCTCTCTGCTACAGCAGGTGATGCAGACAAACTCAATATAACGCCACAAGCCATCAAAAAAACGACTGCTGCCAACAACAATTTATCTACCGTCCACCACCAATTAGCAACAACATTTTTACTTGAACGAGAAAAAGACAACAGCACCAATACTACTCCCTTATTTGCTATAAAACGACATCAACGCTAAAATAGCTAAAACAATTCCTACCAACCAAAATCTAAACACAACTTTAGTTTCTTCCCAACCACTTTGTTCAAAATGATGGTGTATTGGAGCCATTTTAAAAAAGCGTTTGCCTTTTGTATACCTAAACCAACCAATTTGTATCATTACAGAAACAGACTCCATAACAAAAACACCACCAGCTACAGCGAGTAATATTTCTTGTTTTAACATTACAGCCACAACACCCAAAAAAGCCCCTAACGCTAATGAACCAGTATCTCCCATAAATACACTTGCAGGTTTAGCATTAAACCATAAAAATCCCAAACATGCACCAACGATAGCTGCACACATAACAGCAACCTCTGCAACTCCAGGAATAATAGGAACATAATACTCCAAAGCGAGTACTCCACCAGCAATATATGCTGCAATCATAAATACTATAAATACCGAAGCTAAAAGTCCTGATGCTAAACCATCTAAACCATCACTTAAATTAACCCCATTAGAAGCACCTGCAATTACAATCATAGCAAAAGGAATATACAGCCACCTCAAATTAATATTCCAACCAGGTGTATAGGGAAAATTCAAAATAAATCTAGTATCTTCTGGCGTAACATAACATATAACTAAAATTGCAGCCAAAGCCGTTGAAAATTGTAACAACAACTTCATTTTTGCACTCAAAGCATTAGCTGTTTGTTTAGTAACCTTCAAATAATCATCAATAAAACCTACTACACCATATATAACCAAAACAACAATTCCAACCCATACAAACAAATTTTTCAAATCACAAAAAAGCATAAATGAAAAAATTGATGCCCCCAACATCAGAATTCCCCCCATAGTAGGAGTACCTTTTTTAGTTAAAAGATGTGATTGCGGACCATCTTCCCTAATTGGCTGTCCTTTTTTTTGATGTTTATGTAAAAAAACAATAAGTTTTTTACCACAAAGTAATGAAATTATTAAAGATGCCAAAAAAGACATAAAACAACGCATATAAGGAGAGAAAAAATATTCCCCCCAATTAAAATTATTAAAAAGATAGACCAACATACATTCATCCTTCTAAATATAAAGATTTATCTACTCTAAACTACCACGCAAATCTAAACAAATATTAAACAAAAAATTATCTTCATAAATTAAAATAATAAAATTTATAAACATATAACTTGACATCAAAATAAATAACAAATACATTCAGCACCCTTAATCTGATTATTTATTTTTAAGTCTAATTTAATTATATTATTATGAAACAGGCTATTTATCTTACAGAAAAAAAAGCTTACCTTGACATTGATGTTAAAGTTCTAAAGCAAAATACCGATTGTAATCAAATGGTTAAAATTATTAAAGATGCTCTAATGAAAGAGATATCTGCAAATCTTCCAAAACCTGAAACAACTGAAAGAAGTTTCAAGCTAGCAGCTTTGACCTCTAGCAGTGATATTAGAGTAAAACTCTACTCTTATATTGAAGGTAAAGGCTTAGTACTTTCCATCTGTCGTCCAGGATTAAATGACATGTTCTTTTACAAAAAAGGAACAAATTTCATTACAGTTATGGGAGACCCTTGTACCGATAAAATTGTCGAAACAATTTCTTGGTAAGCTCCTTAACTAATAAAACTTATCTAAGACCATAAAAGCTACTTGCTTTTATGGTCTTTTACTTTATATTTAAGAAAAATTAAGGAGAAACATAATGCAAAACGGAGCTCGTTACCAAGCTGTTTTAGAAATATTAACAGAAGTATTTAAAGATCAAACTCCTGCCGAAAAAATCATTAACAATTATCTCAGATTACGCAAATACATAGGCTCTAAAGATCGCCGTTTTATAACAGATTTAACTTGGTACATCATACGTAATCGTCTAAAGCTAAGTTTTGACAGCAAATCCTCAGATCCTCGTAGACTTTTATTATACACATTAAGAGACAAATTAGAAAATGTTTTTGATAATTCGGCTTATGGGCTAACTCATCTAACTCCAGATGAAAAAGAATGGTTACAAAATGAAAATGAAGAACCATACCCTAACTATGTTGAAGCAGAATGTCCTCATTGGATTTTCAATAAAATAAAAAATATTGATTTTTGCAAAGCTCTAAACCAACCAGCAACTACAGATATACGCACTCATAACATTGGTAGAGATGAACTTCAAAAAAAATTACAAGCTGAAGGTATTGAAACATATTCAGGCAGCTATTCTCCTTATTGTCTTAAAATTGATGGGCGATTAGTTCTAAATAATTGCATAGCATGGCAAGATGGACTTTTAGACATCCAAGATGAAGCTAGCCAAATTGCTGCGATTTTAACAGATGTCAAACCTCAACATAAAATAATTGATTATTGTTGTGGAGCGGGTGGTAAATCTTTAGCAATTAGCAATATACTAAATAATCAAGGCACTATTTTAGCCTACGATATTGATATCAAAAGACTTAACGCTATAAAACCTCGTATAAGTAGACTAAAAGTAAAAAATATTGAATTAACAGATATTATTGCCGATTCTGATAAGAATTTTGATCGTTTCATACTAGATGCTCCTTGCTCTGGAAGTGGAACATGGCGTCGTTCTCCTGATGCTAAATTTCGCTTAACTGAAGAAAAATTGTATGGATTAACTAAGATACAAGAAAATTTACTTGATATTGCTAAAACAAAAACAAAAATTGGAGGACGCATAATTTATATAACTTGTTCCATCTTAGAAGATGAAAACGAAAATATTATCAACCGCTTTTTACAAACAAATAAAAACTTCACACCTATCAACATTAAATCTCTTTGGAACCAAAAACTTTCAGCTCCTTATCCCCACAATTCAGAAGTATTTTTAAGAATGTCGCCTTTTACAACTCAAACAGATGGTTTTTTTGTTTGTATATTGGAACGTATCGCCTAAAGTTTTGCATTTTGTTGATAAATATACGATAAAATTTCCGCTACTGCAGCAAATGCTTCTATTGGTATTTCTTGATTAATATCCACAGCTTTCAATATTTGTAACAAATCAGCATCTTTCCTAACCTCTATTCCATGCTCTTCAGCTAATGCAACAATTTTTTCAGCTATATTTCCTTGTCCTTTAGCTAATACTATAGGCGCATTATTTTTTTCATTATCATACCCCAACGCAACTGCATAATCTTCCTCTTGACCTGTGGAAAATTTAGAACTTGCGTTGTCTTTAGTTGTAAATCTGTTATTATCTTCGTTAGACATCAAGACCTCATCAATATTTTGCATATATTATAATAAGACTTATGTAATAGCTTAGCAAGATATTTATTTGGCACATATATTGCATGTATTTAAGTGTGGGGACACTTAAGTTTTGATATTGGGGAATATAAATGGATTTAAAAAATCTAACAGTTTTTAACTTAGCAAACCAAAATATGCGTTACCTATCTGCAAAAGAACGAGTAATAGCAGCTAATATTGCTAATGCTTCAACCCCAAACTATCTTCCACAAGATATTACTAAACCTTCTTTTTTAAGCAATTTAACAGTTGAAAAACCTTTGCTTGAATTAAAAACAACCAATATTAAACATATTGGAGAACTTAAATCTCAAACAAAATCCAATAATTATCAAGGGCCCATAGTTTTTACCCCAAAACCTAACAATGCTCTAACAATTGATGGTAATGGTGTAATTTTAGAAGAACAAATGAATGAAGCCAGTAAGGCTAGCTCTGAGTACAAAAGAATGATTACAATTTATAATTCATATAAAAATATGCTTTCTGTAGCAAATACCAAAATTAATGGATAATAAAAAATGGTTGGTAATTTAACATTAAGTGCAGATATTGCTGCCTCAGGAATGAAAGCTCAAGCCGAAAGGTTAAAGGTTATATCTCAAAATATGGCCAATGTCGATTCTGTATCAACAGAAGCTGGTGGAGAACCTTATCGCCGTCAAGTTGTAAGCTTTCAAAATTATATCGACCCTCAAACAGGAGCTCAAAAGGTTCGTGTAAATAGAATTGTTAAAGATATGTCACCATTTGAAAAAAAATATGATCCAAATCATCCTGCAGCAGATGCTAAAGGATATGTATCTCTACCCAACGTCAACACGTTAGTTGAAATGATGGATATGAAAGAAGCACAACGAGTTTATGATGCTAATCTTAATATGTTAAAGACAGCACGTGAAATGAACTCAAGTGTGTTAGATATTTTAAAATAGTTTTTTATAAAGGAATAATAAAGTGGTTAATAGTGTAACAAATGCTCTAAATGCTTACCAAGCTGCTCTCAGTCGCATCAATAATACACCAGCAACAAAAGAAACTTTACAAACAAATTCTACTCAAAATAGTTTTGGTCAGGTTTTACAAAATGTTATTGAAGACACCATTGAAACTCAGAAACAGGCTGAAATTACCACTATTAATGGTATATCTGGCAAAGCAGACATTCAAGATGTCGTCCTAGCTATTTCCAATGCTGAACAAGCATTAGAAACTGTTGTCGCTGTGAGAGATACAGCTATTAAAGCATATAACTCTATAATGCAAATGAACATTTAATTAACATAACATGACGTAAAAAACTCGTCGATGCGGCGAGTTTTTATTTACCTATTATATATCCCTTTTTCTATAACTTTGAGCAACTAAGTATGTTTCTGGCGATTCTTTTCTACTAGCTGCTGGTTTAAAATGAGTAACTTTAACAAAATTTTTCTTTGCATCAGCTAAAAGTTCTCCCTCTGCTCCTCCTTGAAAAACCTTTGCTATAAAAATACCTCCCTCTGCTAATACTTCTTTTGCAAATTCATAAGCTACTTCAACCAAACCTATCGTTCTCAAATGATCTGTCTGTTGGTGTCCTGTTGTATTAGCAGCCATATCACTCATTACAATATCCGCTTCACGCCCAAGTAATGCTTTTAATTTATCAGCTGCATCTTCAGATGTAAAATCCTGACAAATAAGTTGAGCGCCAATAACAGGTTCTGTTTCCAAGATATCGATTCCTACAACTTTACCACTACCCTTATTACGCATAACTGCCACTTGAGTCCACCCACCTGGAGCACAACCAAGATCAACTATTGTTTTACCTCTTCCTAAAAAATTATATTTTTCATCTAGTTGAATCAATTTAAACGCAGCTCTTGATCGATACCCTTGACGTTTTGCCTCTGCTACATAAGGATCATTTAACTGACGCAGCAACCATTGATTAGATGACTTTTTTTTATATTTTGCTGTCTTAACTTTAACAGCAAGATTATGGCGTCCTCCAATTTCCTTTGCTGATTTAGTCAACTTTGCCATTTTTATCCCTTTCTATCAAGCTAGCAACTATACCATCTTTTGCACTCTTCAACGAAGCTGTAACTTCGCTTAATCCTAAACGCTCATAAATTGTTTTAAAAATAACACAAGCTGCTATAAATATATATGATCTCTTATCTCCAATATACGGATTTGCAGCTAGCTCTTCCCTCTTAGACCGCAATAATTTAGCTATAGCTTCGTCCATTTCATCTTTGGTCATTACCAAACCATCAGCTTTTTGACGATCATATTCACCAAAATTTCTAATCATTGAAACAAGACGCAAAGGCGACGACGATGTCGCAATAAAACAAACACTACTTCTTTTATCTAACCCCGATTTATCCAAAAAATCATCCATATAATTATTAACTTCATTCTTTAATTTTGATGCATTTTCTTCATTATATTCAATCAAATTGAACGCTTCTGATGAATTTCTTGCTCCCCAAGGTATAGAAACAGAATAAATAATTTCTGGATTATCATCATTAGTAGCTAACGTAACTTCTGTTGACCCTCCTCCAAGATCATAAACGACCACAAACTCGCTTTTACCTCGAACATGCTCAATTGCTCCCTTTAAGTTTAGCATAGCTTCTTCTATACCATCTATAATTTCGAGCTTAATACCTGATTCTTGATAAATTTTTTGCACAAAATCTTTTCCATTATCAGCCATCCTACACGCAGCTGTCGTAATAGCCCTCATATCATCTGGTTCTACATTATATTGATCTAAAAGCTGTCTATACTCAAAAAAACATTGCTGACCTCGTTCAAAGGCCTCTTGGGTTATTAAATTTTTTTCATACAATCCTTCAGCTAAACGTGTTGGATAATTCTTAAGACACAATACTTTTCCTTTACTATCACAAATAAGCAACTTACATGAATTAGAACCTAAATCAATACCTGCATATCTCTTAGTCATTTGCAGCCTCTTTGGGTTTACAATTATTGTTAGAATATTTACGTGATTTCTTATTAAAAGGATAGCGCAAACGAAACTTTTTCTTATTACGTTTTTCTTGGCGTCCTGCATGAATCATATCAAGTAATATACCTTCTCTAATACCTCTATCCGCAATTGTTATTTCTGAAACTTGCCAAAATGACAGTAAACCTTCAATAATAGCACATCCTGCTATTGTCAAATCAGCTTTCTGCATACCTATACAAGCATGTTTCTTTCGTCCCTCATCTCCCATTCGCTTTATTTTAGCTATAGTCCGCTCAACTTCTTGTGATGATAGGGTCAAACCATCAACAGCCGAACGATTATAACGAGGCAAATTCAAATGAACAGCCCCCAAAACTGTAACCGTACCAGATGTACCCAAAACTTGAATTTCTTGATTAGCAATAGCTTCTGCTATACTATATTTTTCTTCAAATTCTGCCAAAATTTTATGAGTGCGTTCCATAATAGTATTATATGCCAAATCCGTCATTTCGTGATTAGGAAAAGCTTCTGACACCGTTACCACACCATAAGGCAACGAAACAAAACCTTCAATAACAGTCCGCCCAGAATTAGTCATTCTAGCTAAAGAAACTTCTGTCGAACCACCTCCTATATCAAATACCAATGCTCGTTTAATATTTCTATTTAGAAGAGGAACACATCCAACCACTGCCAATCTTGCTTCTTCTTGCGAAGAAATTATTTCAATATTAAGCCCTGTTTCTTTCTTTACCAAATCTAAAAAATATTGACAATTTTTAGCTCTTCGACAAGCTGCCGTAGCAACATATCGAGCTCTTGTTATTGGAGAATATTCATCCAAAACACCAGCACATACTCTCAATGCATTAATTGTTCGCCTAATTGCAGTATGTGATAATTCATTATTATTAATTATCCCTTCACCTAAACGAGTAATCTTAGAAAATGTTTCAACAATTCTAAACGACGACGGGGTTGGTGTTGCTATCACCAACCTACAAGAATTTGTACCTAAATCAATCGCTGCATAATTATCACTACTAGCCTGTTGCACAGACTTATTATTAGCACATTTATTTGCAGCTTTTTTATATTTATCTGGCCACTTATACATAATATTAAAAACTTTTGTTTTATCAAAAAAATAAACTTGAACTAAATATAGCTCAAGTTTATTCATTGCACAATACATTTTTTATATTAGGTTCTACATTTCAGCTCGCAACACTTCACGTAATTCATCAATACAAACTAATTCCTTTTTTGCATTTTCAAAATACCAATATACCCAACCATTACATGCTGGTGCATTTTGTGCTGCAGCACCAACCTGATGGATAGATCCCTCTGCATTTTCACTCTTCAACGTTCCATCAGAACGAATAACTGCACAATGCTTACGATTAACATCATACAATATATCACCTGGCTCTAAAAGACCTCTTTCAACTACATTACCAAATGGAATTCTAGGTAATCTTTTCTTACAAGCATATTCCAAACATTGCTTATTCTTTACAGTTTCTACAGCATCGATTCTTTCCTGAGCACCTTTTATATATGCCTCATCTTTTTCAATACCAATAAAATTACGTCCCAATTTTTTTGCAACAGCCCCTGTTGTTCCCGTTCCAAAAAATGGATCCAAAATAATATCGCCAACTTTACTTGATGACATAATAACCCTATAAAGAAGCGCTTCTGGTTTCTGAGTTGGATGTAACTTATCACCATTTTTATCCTTAAGTCGTTCCTTTCCTGTACACAAAGGAATATGCCAATCAGATCTCATTTGCGTATCTTCATTCAAAGCCTTCATAGCTTCATAGTTAAACGTATATTTCGAGGCTTGACTTTTAGAAGCCCAAATTAACGTTTCATGAGCATTAGTAAAGCGTGTACCTTTAAAATTAGGCATAGGATTAACTTTATCCCAAATAATATCATTCAAAACCCAAAAACCTAAGTCTTGTAAAATTTTACCCACTCTAAAAATATTATGATACGACCCAATAACCCACAGCGCACCATCATCTTTCAAAATACGCCTAGCAGCAATCATCCATGCCTTGGTATATTCATCGTATGCTTCCATACTCTCAAAATTATCCCACTCTTCATAAACGCCACTGACATTACTATTGTCTGGTCGAAGCAGAGCATCACCAAGTTGTAAATTATAGGGAGGATCGGCAAAAATTAAATCTACCGACTTTTCTTCCATTTCATTCATAACCTTAATACAATCATCATGAATTATTATATTAAGTAGCTTTTTGGTTTGCTTAACGCTCATATCTTTCAACCGTGCAATTGTTAAAATCTATTCTGCAAACCAGTATGGCTTAAAGATAGTTATAAATTTATTAACAAGAACCAATCAAAAAAAATTAAAACAAGAAAATATTGTTTTTCAAAATATTAAGCAGCAACTTTATATAAAAATTTCTGAACTGGCTTATACGAAACACGATGAATTCCTTGAATAATTCCATGTTTACTAAGTCCTTCCACATGTGCCTTAGTTCCATATCCAGCATTTTTTTCAAAACCATAATATGGATATTTTTTTGCTAAATCAGCCATTACTTTGTCACGATACACCTTAGCAACTACCGATGCTGCCGCAACAGAATATGATAGCGCATCTCCTTTTACAAGAGTTATACAATCACAAGATATCCTTTTAGGTTTCTGATTTCCATCAACTATAGCAAAATCAGGTTTACACTCTAAAGCACCAAAAGCCCTTTGCATAGCTAAAAATGTTGCTTGTAAAATATTCATATTATCAATTTCTTCAGCACTTGCCTGACCGATTCCTACCCTCAAATCGCCCTTTTCTTTTGCCTGCATAATTTTGTCATATAAAATTTCACGTTTTTTTATACTTAATTTTTTAGAATCATTCAGATTATCCAGCAAAAAATTATCAATATTTCTTTTCAAAAAAACCACCGCACCAGCTACTACTGGTCCAGCCCAAGGTCCTCTTCCAGCTTCATCGATTCCTACAACCAATCCGTTTAATTTATCTTCAAATTCAAAACTAGGCATTACCATTCAACCCTTATTTTATGCTTATCAAGCTCACATATTCCACCTAAAGGCAATGTTACAATAGGTGTTGTATGACCAAAATCGACATTAGCAATTACTGGTAAATTTTTAAGTTGTGGAATATTTTTAATAATAAATTCTAATTTTTCCCTACTAATATTCGAAGCTTTTTGAAAACGACCAATAACCACCGCCCTTACATTTTTAAAATCATCTCTCTGGGTCAAAGATTGTAATTGACGCAAAAACTCTTTATCATCCGCCAATGAATAATTACAATCTTCTACAAACAATATTGTATTTTCTATAAAGCTTGGCTGATATGACGTACCATTAAGCAAAACATATGTACAAAGATTACCTCCTGCTATTTCTCCTTTAGCTTCACCGTCTTGCAACACCCACCAACCATCATTTTTAATAAAAGTCCTATTTTCTTGATCTAAAAACCACAAATCATCACTCCACTCAACAGATGGAACAATATCAGCACAACCATCAAATAAAACTTTTTTCATATAATCTATCGTATATTCATTTCCTTTTAACATTCCAATAGAACTATAGTGTGGACCATAAAAAGTAACTAATCCAGTTTTTGCTCTAATAGCACCTAACAAAGCTGTAATATCCGAATAACCACACAAAATTTTGGGATTATTACGAATAACATCATAATCTAAAAATGGCAAAATTTGATTGGAATTAAAACCCCCAATAACTGTAAATATAGCTTTAACATTATTATCTTTGAATGCATCCATAATATCTTCTGCTCTTTTTTCAATCTCTGATGATGCAAACATATCAAAATTATCATCTGTCGTATTTTTTCCAAAACTAACTTTTAAACCCATAGCCTCAAAACGTTCTTTTGCAATTTGACGACAATCTACACCAATAATTTTTATTGATGTAGATGGAGCTATAACTCTAATTTCGTCTCCAACCTTTAATTTTTGAGGTATAATATTTTGCATCATTCATCTCCTTTCTAATTTTTACACCATTATACTCATTTTTTTATATCTTGCACCTTTTTTATCTACTTAAATAACAAAATATAATTCTTATATCTATTAATATACCAACCTTTTTTTTAATAACAAAAACATGCCAAAACATTTTTACATATTCAGACATGGACAATGCCCCTTAAATATAACTAATCACATTCAAGGACAAAAATTTAATGGCGAATTAACCATTGAAGGAAAGAAACAAGCTGCTCAAACAGCAGAAAAGCTTAAAGATAAACAAATTACATTAATAATATCAAGTCCAATGAAACGAGCTATCCAAACAGCTAAAATAATTGCCGAAAAAATACATGCTCCCATTTTAGTAGATCATCGTTTTATTGAGGTAAACATGGGAATAGCTGAAGGATTACACATTAGTATTGTTGAAAAAAAATATTCTAAACTATACCAAAAATGGCGATATTATCCTAATAGCAATATACGTTTTGCTGGTGGTGAAAGCAAACTTGAAGTACGCAAACGTATCTTAGATGGTCTGGAATATTATGCTACAATCCCTCAACATAGCAACATTGGCATATCTTCTCATGGAATTGCTATATCTCAAATAATGCAACATCTAGGTCTTAGTTGCCCTAGCGTAAACAACGGAGCTATTCTCCATATATCCAGAAATAGTTCCAACTGGCAATATCATGAACTTATAAATTAAAAAGCCCAGACTAACAAACTGGGCTTTTCTTTATTAATTACATAAACCTATACATTGGTAATCAAATCCTTGTTTTTCAGGATGTTGTGATTTAAGCATATTTCGCAAATCCACTATTTTAGGCGACTTCATTATTGACTTTAATTCTGTCAAATTAACTTGAGTAAACTCTGGCCACTCTGTTAAAATAGCAACAACATCAGCATCTTTTGCAGCTTCTAACTCTGACTTTGCATACATTACCTTATCTCCGAGATTTTTAGCTGCATTATCTTGAGCCTTAGGATCAAAAACACAAAGATTAGCACCATTATTTAACATCTGCTCTACAATTTGCATTGCAGGCGATTCTCTAATATCGTCCGTACCATTTTTAAATGCTAATCCCCAAACCGCAATTTTAGAATCTTTACGTCCTTCAACAGCCTTTAAAATTCTTTCTGCCATTTTAGTCTTACGTAAATCATTACCTCTAATAGCGGCTTCGATTAAAGAAAGTGGCGCTCCAAATTTTTTTCCCATACAGGCCATAGCATTAGTATCCTTAGGAAAACAACTACCTCCATACCCAGGTCCAGGATTTAAAAAGCGATTACCGATTCGCTGATCAAGCCCCATCCCCTTTGCTACTTCAAAAACATCAGCCCCTGCTTTTTCACAAAAATCGGCCATTTCATTAATATAATGTATCTTCATTGCTAAAAAAGCATTAGATGCATATTTAATAGTTTCCGAAGACTTTCTCTTTACAAACAACATTTGAGTTTTTCCTTCAAACGGTTTATAAAGTTCAGCTATCACCTTGCTAGCTCTTTCAGTATTTGCACCAATCACTATTCTATCTGGCGCAAAAAAATCATGCACAGCAAAACCTTCTCGCAAAAATTCAGGCAGCGATACAACATCAACATCTGCCTGAGGATTTTTATCTCTAATAATTTTTTCAATTTCATCTCCTGTACCAACAGGAACAGTAGATTTTGTAGCAACAACAGTATAACCATTCAAATAAAGAGCAAGCTCCTCTGCTGCTGCATAAATATACTTCATATCAGCTTCTTTAGTAACGGGATGTGGCGGTGTGCCTACAGCAATAATAACAACATCTACTGCTTCGATCCCATCTTTCATAGAGCTAGTAAATTGTAATCTTTTATTTTGAATATTTTTTAAGAAAAGATCCTCAAGTCCATCTTCAAAAATCGTAACTTTTCCAGATCTTAAAGAAGTTATTTTATCTTCATCTTTATCAATGCAAATAACTTGATTTCCAAGTTCTGCTAGACCTACACCTGTAGGTAAACCGACATAGCCAGTTCCAATAATTCCTATTTTCATTGTTATACACCTTTTCTGAAAAATAGTTATTTTTTATACAACATCTATAGGTCTAACAGAAAATTTATAATAATTCAAGTAGCTAAAATTACTGTTATCAAATTCAATAAACTTCTTCAAAAAACATATATTTACTGCTAATAAGACAAACAAACAGGAGATATCTTATGAAAAAAAGTCTTTCTTTTTTACTTGCAACATACCTAGGTTTTGGCTATTCAAAATTTGCTCCAGGAACTATTGGTTCATTAATGACTTTACCTTTAGCTTTTGTTTTAGCATATTTTTTTGGAACAACTGGAATTATTCTAGGTGTTGTTGTCACATTCTTAATTGGTGTTATTGCAACAACCGAAGTTTTAAGATACACACCTCATGACCCTGGCTTTATTGTTATTGACGAAGTTGCTGGACAGTTAATAACTTTTGCTGCTATTGCTCCACATCTTCAAAATAATCTAAATACATGGCCTATATACCTTTGTGGTTTTATTTTGTTCCGCATTTTTGATATTATAAAACCTCAACCTGTTCGTTGGGCTGACCATAAAATAACCAATGCTTGGGGTGTTATGCTTGACGATATAATTGCTGGTGTATATGCAATGCTAATCCTTTATATTTTGCATTCTTTCAGCTTTTTTGCCTAAAACAAAATTAAAAACATTGCTTTAATTTTTGCCAAATATTACTCTTATATAGTGATTAACTATCAAGGAGTAACAAAATGACAGAAAAGGCAAAAATATTTTACTACTCTCGTCATAAACTAGGAGTTTATCTTTTATTTAACCTAGGTCTTTTAGCTTTGGCTATTTTGTTTACATGGAGCATTTTCCCTAACTACACACCAGTATATTATTTTGCTCTAGGTACTTGCACTTTGTCAATTTTAAGTAGTCTTTTTGTGTTTTTGGTCAGAATGCCTCTAGCAATAATTGATGATAACGGCATAAAAATTGATCGCAACCAACAGCTAAAATGGTCGCAGATAAAATCTGTTGAAAGAGTAATATTTAAACACTTTGGTTTTGAACGTCCTATCTTAAAAATAAATCCTAAAAAAATTACCAATTACAAAATGACCATAATGCAAAAAATTGCAGGCAATTCACAATTTGGTGCTTTTTCAATTCCTCTTTATGCTATGACTGATAAAAATGCTAAACAAATTGAAAAGCTTATTTTTAGCTATACCGATAAATCCAAACCAATTAAAAAAACTGTAACTAAAAAAACAACAAAAAGACTTACAACAAAAAAATCTACTAAGAAATAAAGATATTTCTCCCCTCAATAACTATTGAGGGGAGTTTGGAATATACAATGTATTAATAAGCTATCGCACAAAGAACAAGAAAATTACTTTTTGTCTTTGAAAGTATTGATATATCGTTATTGTCGGGTTGATAGATAGACCACGCATGAGTGGACAAGTTCTCAGTAGAAGACCAAAAGTAAAATCGTACAGATAAAGCTCTTCCTCCAGCTTTCCATATAGCGCTTTGTAAAGTGTCCTTATTATCACTTATACTCTGTAGTTCTTTTAAACTAGGCAAGAACCAACTTCCTACAGGTTGTCCTCCATCAGTTAAATTATAGCAGTATCCTGGAGCATAATCACTAGAAGCATAATCTCCACCTAATTTTACAATAATTTCTGTATTTTCTTTGCCTGTTTCTTTTGCTACTAATGCTTTTTCTTCTGTATTATAGTTAGGAAGTGGTGTATCTTCTGCTGCACTAGACCAAGCTATATTTGCTATTTGATTTAATCCGACAGCCAACCTATTTTCAGTATCAAACACCACTGCTATTGGTGTTTCTTTTTCTAATATTTCAGCAGTTTCTCTATCATAACAAAAAAATTCATTATTTGAATTTTTAAATAATATAGAACCTATTTTACATTCAGATATTTGTGGCGGAGTAGTGTAACATTTCACATATTCGTAACTATAATTACATGCTCCTTTAACACCATACTCACACGTAGTTTTTGCAAAACCATCACATAAAATATCAAGGCTTCTACATTTGCCACCTATCTGATTACCACTAGCATCGTAACATGGTTCACATCTACCATAATTATAATCACATATAGCTTTACAATCTTCTCTACAACCATCATCATCTCCTCCACAAAATACAGCATTATCATTATTTGGTTCTCTAGGACAACGAAGTATTTGTTTACCCTGACAGTCTGTAGTAGACATCGTAAAACCTAACTCAGCACAAGTTGGTATTTTTGTACAATCAAATTCAGCATAAGC
>JAZSQL010000027.1:0-42300 GCA_045537965.1 Alphaproteobacteria bacterium | reverse complement strand
TGCTATAATTTAACTGAAGGAAATCAACCCGAAGGAAGTTGGTTTTTGCCTAGTTTAAAAGAGTTAAAACTCTTATGTAATAACAAAGATTCTGTAAACTATTCTATTTTACATGTTGGAGGTAGTAGTATATCAACAAGCAGTTGCTATCAATCATCAAGTGAAAACGAAAGTAACATGTGGAGAAATTGTTTTGGTAATGCTAATAATGTTAGTTATACTGTATTAGTTTCTAAAAAAGAAGGTGACTATGTTCGCTGTGCCATAACTTATTAAGCTTTTGTCTATTTAACTATTTTAAAAACAAGGAAGAAGCCTTAAACAAACCATACGGTTTGGTGGCATTGTGCATGTCAATAATTTCGTTGACACTTTGAGCGAATGAAATGAGTGAGTTTGGGTGTCTTCAATATTTTTAAAAGCAAGGAAGATGGATGTTTTTTACGAAAACGATATATAACAGTATATTGAAGATCGCCAATTTTGCTCACTATCGTTCGTTTAGGGCATTGTTAGTAAAAAATTACAAAATAGTAAAAAAACACTAGCTTTTTATTTTTTTTATGATATATGTGAAGTATATTAGATGTGGATATAATGAAGTGGAGCCCAAAGCTCCGCTTTTTGTTTAGGAGATTTAGTATAATGCAAAAAAAGCATCCGATTTATGATATGGTTGCTCCTACTATTGAAAACATGGGCTTTGAAGTGGTTAGGATTATGACAACAGGGACGCAAAAAGTAACCGTTCAAATTATGATAGAGCGTCAAGATCATAAAAATTTGGTCGTTGATGATTGTGCTGCTGTGAGTCGAGCTGTTTCTGCAATTCTAGATGAGAAAGATCCGATTGATGGCGAATATTCACTTGAGGTTAGTTCCCCTGGTGTTGATCGTCCTCTTACAAAGCCAGAACATTTTAAACGCTTTGTTGGATATGAAACAAAAATCGAAACAGATGAAGCTGTTGATGGTCGTAAAAGATTTAGAGGTAAAATTGTTTCAGTAAAAGAAAATAACATTATAAACTTTGTGATGAATAATAAGGAATATAGTATTCCTTTTGATGTAATTACAAAGGCTAAACTAGTATTAACTGATGAACTTTGGGAAGAGTTTGTTGGTAATCAAGAAGAACTATAATTTGTACTAACCTTGTTAAATATAATAGAGGAAAATATGCAAACACAAGAAAATATGCCTAGACCAGAAATTATTTTAGTTGCTGATACTGTAGCTAGAGAAAAAAATATAGATAAAGAAGATGTTTTGGAAGCTATGGAAATAGCTATCCAGAAGTCTGCACGTTCTAAATATGGTGTCGAACATGATATTAGAGCTCATATTGATAGAAAAACGGGAGCAATATCTTTAGCACGCTATCGAGAGGTTGTTGCTGACGAGGAAAGTATAGAAAATGAGACAACTCAATTAACTTTGGATGAAGCAGAAGCTTATAATCCAAATATTAAAGTTGGTGAATTTATCATAGACGCACTTCCTCCAATTGATTTTGGTCGTATTGCAGCCCAAACAGCTAAGCAAGTTATTGTTCAAAAAGTTCGTGATGCAGAACGTAATAAACAATTTGAAGAATATAAAGAAAAGATTGGCACTATTATCAATGGAACTGTTAAAAGAGTTGAATTTAATAGTATTACCATTGATATGGGAAAAACTGAAGCAGTTTTACGTAGAGAAGAGATAATTCCGAGAGAAAAATTTAAAGTTGGTGACCGTATTAGAGCGTATGTTTTGGATGTACGACGTGAAAATAAAGGACCTCAGATTTTCTTATCTCGCACTTGTCCAGAATTTTTAGCTAAGTTATTTACATCAGAAGTTCCTGAAATATATGATGGTATAGTTCAAATTGTTGGAGTTGCTAGAGATCCTGGTTCAAAAGCTAAAATTGCTGTAAAAACAGATGATGTTACCGTTGATGCTGTTGGTGCTTGTGTCGGTCTTAGAGGTATTAGAGTTCAGGCTGTTGTTAATGAACTTCAAGGTGAAAAAATTGATATAGTTCCTTATTCAGAAGATCGTGCTCAATACATGGTTAGTGCTTTGGCGCCAGCAGAAGTTACAAAGGTTGTGATTGATGAAGAAAATAATCGCATTGAAGCTGTCGTTCCAGAAGAGCAATTTTCAATTGCAATTGGTCGTAGAGGACAAAATGTTAAGTTAGCATCTCTTCTTTTAGGATGCGATATTGATGTATTGACTGAAGAACAAGAGCAAGAACGTCGTTCAAATGAAAACAAAGTTCGTTCTCAAAGATTTATGGAAGCCTTAGATGTTGATGAAATGATAGCTCATTTACTTATTGCTGAAGGTTTTTCAAATGTTGATGAAGTAGCTTTTGTTAGCCTAAGTGAATTGGCAGAGATTGAAGGATTTGACGAAGAAGTTGCTCAAGAATTGCAGTCTCGAGCTAAGGAATATGTTGAAAAACGCAATAAAGAATTTGCTGAAAAAAGCAAATCTTTAGGTATCGATGAAAAGTTGCAAGCAATTGAAGGTCTTGATAAAGATATGCTACTAGCTCTTGCTAATAATAATATTCGTACGGTTGATGACCTTGGTGATTTAGCAACAGACGAGTTGATAGAAATATTAGGTGAAGATACTCTTTCAACCAAAGAAGCAGAAAAGATTATTATGTCTGCTCGTGCTCATTGGTTTGAAGAATAATAAGTGCTTTGTACCAGATGACCTAATAAAAGGTCATCTGGTTAAGAAAAGGTAGATATAATGCAAAAAGAAACAACTCGTAAATGTATTGTAACGGGACAAATTTTAGATAAATCAGCTTTGTTGCGCTTTACTACATTGCCTGACAATACTGTTGTTCCTGATTTTAAGAAAAAACTACCAAATAAAGGATTTTATTTGACAAATTCTAAATCTTTGCTTGAAAAAGCTATTAATAATAATATTTTTGCTAAGTCATTAAAATTTAAGGCAAAAGTGGATTTAACGTTAGTTGATCAAGTGTTTTGTTTGCTTCATAAGCAAGCTTTAAATTCTATATCATTAGCACGTAAAGCAGGAATTATGGTTAGTGGTATGGATAAAGTAAAAGAAGCTTTAAAAAAGAATAGTGTAGCTTTTCTTTTAGAAGCAAGTAATGCTGGAAATGATGGGCATAGTAAAATTTTATCTATGGCTCAAAATATTGAAATTTTTAATTTGTTTACAATTGAGGAGTTAGATAGAGAATTAGCAAAAGAAAATACAGTTCATATCGCCTTTATAAAAGGTAAAATGGCTAATACGGTAAAAGACAGTTTTAAACGTCTAGCCTCATTCATAAACAACTAAAGTTTTATAAAAAACGGAGAAATAATATATGACAGAAGATAATGCAAAAAAGAAATTAACATTATCAGGAAAATCTACCCTAACATTAAAATTAAATGGGATAGCCAAATCTCAATCATCTGATGGTAAAAAAATGGTTCAGGTCGAAGTTCGTAAAAAAAGAATCATTAATCAAACCACAGAAATGTCGGTTTCTCAACCCAAGATTGATGAAGAAACAGCAGCTAAACTAAAGCTTATTGCGGAAGCTAAAGAATACGACAACAAGCGTCGTCAAGAAGAAGAAGAGCGCAATATTCTTCGTCAAAAACAAAAAGAGGAAGAGCTGAAAAAACAAAAAGAAAAAGAAGTTGAAGAACAGCGCTTAGCTGAAGAAAAAGCTAGACAAGAAGCTGAAAAAATAAAAAACGAAGCGATAGTTACAGTTCAGAATGATTCTGAAACTCGCGTTCTTAATAAATTTAAAGAACGTCAAAGAAGAGATTTTGATGATGATTATGACGATGATGAAGGTGAAAACACTAGAACAAATAAAAAAGCTATTTCTAAAGAAGAGGTTTTCGAACAAGAACGTAAGAAACAAATAACAAAACGTTCATTTGAACCTCAACGTCGTTCTAGCAAAGTAAGTATTCACAATTTTGGTATGGATGAAGAAGATGATGATTATGGTTTTGGAGCTCCTCGTCGTAGATTTAAGAAAAAACAGCCTAAACCCGTTGTTCAAAATACCACAACAGAAAAGGTAATAAAAGAAGTTATTATACCTGAAGTTATAACAGTTCAAGAGCTTGCTAATCGTATGGCTGAAAAATCTGCAGAAGTTATAAAGAAACTTATGTCTTTGGGAGTTATGGCTACAATTAATCAGCCAATTGATGCTGATACAGCTCAGATTATAGTTGAAGAGTTTGGTCATAAATATAAAAGAGTTGCTGATAGTGACGTAGAGCAAGGTTTATTTGGAGATGAAGATAAAGCAGAACAATTACTTCCTAGAGCCCCTGTGGTAACCGTAATGGGACATGTGGATCATGGTAAAACATCTCTTTTGGATGCATTACGTGAAACGAATGTTGTTGCTAAAGAAGCTGGTGGTATAACACAGCACATTGGTGCTTATCAAATTACAGTTAAGTCTGGTGATAAAATAACATTTATTGATACTCCTGGTCATGAGGCTTTCTCAGAAATGCGTGCACGCGGTGCAAAAGTAACAGATATTGTGGTACTTGTTGTTGCAGCAAATGATGGGATTATGCCCCAAACTGTTGAAGCTATCCGACATGCTCAAGCAGCAGAAGTTCCCATTGTTGTTGCTATTAATAAAATAGATATCCCTGGTGCTGATCCAATGAAGGTCAAAACATCTCTTTTACAACATGGTATTGGTGTTGAAGAAATGGGGGGAGAATGTCTGTGTGCAGAAGTATCTGCTAAAAAACGTATTAATATTGACAAACTTGTTGAAGCAATTTTGCTTCAAGCAGAAATGCTTGATCTTAAAGCAAATCCTCAACGTAATGGTGAGGGAGCTGTAATTGAGGCCAAAATGGAAAAAGGTAGAGGAACAGTTATAACAGCTCTTGTTCAACGAGGAACATTGAATGTTGGCGATATTTGTATTGCTGGTAAAGAATGGGGACATGTTCGTGCCATGTTTAATGAGCATGGACAAAAACTCCAGTCGGCAGGTCCTGCTACTCCTGTAGAAATATTAGGGTTGCAAGGAACCCCTTCTGCTGGTGATGATTTTATTGTTGTTGCTGATGAAAGTAAAGCTAAAGAAATTACAGGATATCGTATTCGTAAAGAGCGTGAGGCAAAATTAGTTAAATCAGCTAAGTCTGCTATGGAACAAATGCTAGATAAAATAAAATCTGGCGAAGTTAAACATCTTCCAATAATTATAAAAGCAGATGTACAGGGGTCTATAGAAGCTATTGAAGGAACAGTATCTAAGTTATCAAATGATGAAGTTAGTGTACAAATTTTGCATTCGGCTGTTGGTGGAATTTCAGAATCTGATGTCACATTAGCAAAAGCATCTCATGCATTGATTATTGGTTTCAATGTTAGAGCAAATGCACAAGCTCGTGATATGGCTCGTCGTGATGATGTTGAAATAAAATATTATTCAATTATTTATGATGTCCTTGATGATATTAAAAAAGGTTTGGAAGGTATGTTATCGCCAGAACTAAAAGAAAAATTACTTGGATATGCCGAAATACGAGAAGTTTATAATATTACAGGTGTTGGTAAAGTTGGTGGATGTATGGTTACCGAAGGAATGGTAAAACGAGGTGCAAAAATCCGCTTGCTTCGCGATAATGTTGTTATTCACGATGGAGCAATTGGACAACTTAAACGTTTTAAAGAAGACGTTAAAGAAGTCAAAGAGGGATTTGAGTGTGGGATTTCATTTGAAAATTATAATGACATTCAAAAGGGTGACTTTATAGAATGTTATGAAATTGAAGAAATTGCAGCCAAATTATAGTGATAAATGCTTGTTGTGTGATTAACAGATATTTTAAATAATTACCCTAATTTTTAGGGTAATTATTTAAAAAAAGAGTTTTTTATAGTGTTTTTCTTGAGTTGAGAGCTAGTTGAATAGTTCCTTCATCCATATAATCAAGCTCTGCGCCCATGGGAATACCTTGAGCTAGGGTTGTTATTTTTATTCCAGTTTCTTTAAAACGAGAAACTATGTAGTGGGATGTTATTTGTCCATCAATTGTTGCTGGTAATGCTAATAAAATTTCTTTTATTATTCCAGAATTAACTCTTTTTTCAAGAGAATCAATATTTAAATCTTCAGGAACAACTCCTTCCATAGCAGATAAAACACCTCCAAGAATGTGGTATTTCCCTTTAAACATTGATACTCTTTCCATTGCCCATAAATCAGCAACATCTCGGACAACACATATAATACTGTCGTCACGAGAACTAGAAGAACATATCGGACAGGGAGATGTTGTATCAAAATTGCCACAAATTTCACAAGTTTTGATGTTGTTGGCAACATTATTTAGGCTATCAATTAAAGGAAGAAATGTACTCTCTTTTTTATTTAATAGATGTAGTACTATTCGACGAGCCGAACGAGAGCCTAAAGAGGGTAGCTTAGCTATTTGTTTAATTAGTATTTCAATATCTTTACCAGCCATTTTTGTCTCTTAAAAAGGTAATTTCATTCCACCTAAATTTAGTCCTCCAGTGACTGAACTCATCATTTCTCCCATTTTTACCTCTGCTTTTGTTTTGGCATCGTTATAGGCTGCAATTATTAGATCTTCTAATACTTCGCTTTCTTCTGGATTTAGGATACTTTTATCAATATTTATTTTAAGAATTGAAAATTTACCATTTATGATAATTTTTATTATTCCCCCACCAGATATTCCTTCAAACTCTTGTCGTTCAAGTTTTTCTTGTTCTTCTTGCATTTTTTTTTGCATAATTTGAGCTTGTTTCATTATACCTTGAATGTTCATCATGTTAGTTATCCTCTTCTATATAAACGGTTTCATCATTAAAAAATGGTTCTGAGTTATCGTCGTCACTATTTTGTGGAAGTTTACGGGTTAAACTATCAATTTTAGCCCCTTTAAATTCGGCAAAGATAGCTTTTACTAAAGGTAATTCCATTATATCTTTTTTTTCTTCAAGGTTTTTTGCTGCTTCTTTGTCTGCAATAGTTTCTCCTAAAGGACCTTTTTGAATATCAATCTTCCATTTATTTCCAGTAATTTCTATTAAAACATTTTGTAGTGATAGTAAAAAGTCATTATTAATTTTTTCAGATATGCTTATTTTAAAATAAAGATTTTGAAATTCTATAAATGAGACATCGTTTTTTAAGCTATAAGCTAACATTACCTTTTTATTGTTTGTTAAATGCTCAATAAGTTCATCTGGCGTATTAATAATTATATTTTTTGTAGTGTTTATTTGAGACTGAAAAAGTTGCTGTGGATTAGGTGTTTCTGAGAATGAATTTGTTAAATTAGAGTTTTTTTTTAAGCCATCCAAAATTTCTGCAGGAGAAGGAAGATTAGAAGAATAAGCTATACGAATGAGAATCATTTCAAGAGCATCTGTTTGTACGGGGGCAATATTTAGTTCGCTTAGTCCTTTAATTAACATTTGCCATATTTTTGAGAGGGTAGCGATTGAAATAATTGGAGTGATGCGTGAACAAAAATCCTTTTCGTTTTCAGATAGACTAGCATCATTGATTGTTTCAGGTACAATTTTTACCTTAGCTAGTAAATGGGTTATATTGATTAAATCTTGTAATATGGTTAGAGGAATAGCACCATCGTGGTGTTGTTTGCTTAGATTTGTTATAACGTTATCTATTTGACCAGAAACTAAATTTTCAAATAACTCGAAGATCATTCCTCGATCAGCTAATCCTATCATGTTTTTTACAATATCAGTTTTTACTTCGCCAGCTCCTAAAGATATAGCTTGATCTAATAAAGATAAACCATCGCGACACGAACCATCTGCAGCTTTAGCTATTAAGTGTAAAGCTTCATCGTCAGCATAAAAGTTTTCTTGTTTGGAAATATTTTTAAAGTGATCAATTAGTGTTTCAATACTTAGTCTTTGAAGATCAAAACGTTGACATCTTGATAAAACAGTAATTGGAACTTTTCTAATTTCGGTAGTTGCAAAGATAAAAACTACATGAGATGGTGGTTCTTCAAGTGTTTTTAATAATGCATTGAAAGCAGATTTAGATAACATATGTACTTCGTCTATTACATAAACTTTGTAACGACCATTGGTGGGACGATAACGAACACCATCTAGAATTTCTCTTATATCATCGACACCTGTGCGAGATGCTGCATCAAGTTCTAAGACATCAATATGTCTAGATTCAGAAATTGCCTTACAATTTTCGCAAATGCCACAAGGATTTACTGTTGCTCCCGTAGTTGAATCCTTACCTGTGCAATTTAGAGCTTTTGCAATAATACGAGCAGTTGTTGTTTTGCCAACACCACGTATTCCAGTTAAAATATATGCGTGGTGAAGACGGTTATTTTTTATTGCATTAGTTATAGTTTTTACGAGCGCATCTTGCCCTAAAAGTTCATTAAAATTTTGTGGGCGATACTTGCGAGCTAAAACAACGTAATTATCTTTTTTTTCTTCAGCCATAAAAATAACTCTTTCATTATGTATTTGGAGGAGAGAATATGACCTCAATCTACTTCGTTACGGATGCTTCTTTCCAGACCTGACCGAGTTGGCGAAAGATTGACCCATTTCTCTCCGAAGGTATAATTAACAAAAAGTATGATTTTTTTCAAGTATATTTTATTTTTTATAGGCTAATTAATATAAATTCCCATTTCTTTTAATTGGGTATCTGCTATTGTATTGTCGTTTTCAAAATTATTAGGGGCAATTTCTTGACTTTCTATAGGTAGAGTTTGTCCATAAATTAAAATCTGAGCTAAAGTGGAATCTTTACCGAAAATTTTAGGGAGATGATACTGTGAATCTATTTCTATAAAAGGAAAATTGTCAGTTATTGTTTCAAAATAAGCAGCTCCATTATCAATTATGATATTTCCGCTAGGCAAAATTTCTACAATATCCAAGGAATGTTGATTGTTTCCATTTTTGAAAAAACGAATTCTGCCACCAATTCCTTGAAATCCAGTCTGCTTGGTGATATTTTCATTTAGATTTTTTTCGTTTGAATGAGCAAGTTGATTAGCTATGTTTACAGCATCATAAGCTAGAGTATATAAGCTGCTAGGTCTATCATTAAAAATAGAATAATATTGATTAGCAAAGGAGTTTGTTTGCGGTTTTGATATTGCTGTATATAGTGATTTTGCCATAACAGCTTCGTTGTTAAATTTACCAGAATCCCAAACAGCTGTTCCTAAAAATTGAACTGTGGGAAATGCAGCATCATAATATGCAAACATTGATATTGCAGAAGTTAATTTTGCTCCGCTTTCAGGAATAATAATAGCATCGAAGCCTATGTCTCCAAGTCCCTCTCTGGTTTCAAGTTTTTTAAGAGCTTTTTGAGCTGAGATATCTCCATTGTCAGCAAGAGCTTGTAGTTTGTTTTTGATATTGATAACTCTTGTATGACGAGTTTCGTAATTGGTCATATCTTTTGCTATTTGAGAGAAGTCAGATGTTCCAGGAGTATAAAATCCAATAGTTGTTATCTGTACATTATTTTTTTGGGCAGATTTAACAGCTGCACGAGCAACAGATCCTCCTGTTGCATTGTCTGGTAATAAAAGAGCAAATCTTTTTCGTCCTTGAGAAGCAACGTAACTTATAATTCTATCAATTTGTTCATCAACCAAAAGACCTAAAGTATAAACAGTTGGTTGAAGTACTTCTTGAGATGTTGAAAATGCAATTACGGGAATTCCTTGGTAGATAGTTTCGTTGCTAATAGCTTGGACTTCTGTGCTTTTAAGAGGTCCTATGATTAGGTTTGATCTTTGTTTTATAGCATTTTCAATTGCAATACGTGCTCCAGCAGGTGAGCTTTGGGTATCATAATATTGTAAAACGAGGTTTGGGTTGTTGATATCCTGAAGTGCTAACATAGATGCATTTTTAAGTCCTTGACCATATTTAGCATCAGAACCAGAGAGAGGAAGGAGCATTCCTACGCGAAAACTTTTTGCGTCTGAAATACCTATTTCTGCAATATCTGTTGTGTAGCTATCTACACCACCCTCGTCTTTGATACTTGTTGAGCTACATGAAGTTATGAGTAAGCATGTTATGATAAAATAAAATTTTTTTAACACTTGCATTTTGTCCCAAAATATAAAACAATTTCTTTATTCTTAATTCTTAGTTTAAAAAACTCTGATTGTAAAGAGAGGTCTTTATGAAAAATGGTATTTATTTAGTGGCAACACCAATTGGAAATATAAAAGATATTAGTTTAAGAGCAATAGAGGTGTTAAACAATGCTGAGATAGTAGCGTGCGAAGACACTAGAGTTACAAAAAAATTATTTTCTCTTTTAAATATTCCAATGGTCGATAAAAACTTTGTTGCAGTACATGATCACAATGAGAGGAAAGAAGTTTTTTGGTTAGCAGAAAAAGCGAAAGATACTGTTGTGGCATATGTTTCAGATGCTGGTTCTCCACTAATTTCAGATCCTGGTTATAAATTGGCAAAAGCGTGTTATGAAAAAGAGGTCTATTTAACTACAATACCTGGTCCATGTGCATTAGTTTGTGGTTTGCAGTTGTCAGGATTACCCACCAACAATTTTATGTTTGTTGGTTTTATTCCTAACAAAGATAAGGCAAGAATGGACTTGTTTAAAAGATATAAGGATATTGATACCACTTTAATTTTTTATGAAACAGCAAATCGTTTGCTAAAAACTTTAAGTTCCATGAAAAAAGTTTTTAATGGTAGAGAAGTTGCTGTGGTTAGGGAAATAACAAAGGTGTTTGAGGAGTGTAAGAAAGGTAGTATTGATGGTTTATCGGAATATTATGAAATAAATCAGCCAAAAGGGGAAATAGTTTTATTAGTAGCGCCACAAATGGAAAAAGAAAAAATAGATTTTGAGGTAGATTTAAGATATGAAATGAAAGAAAATAGTTTGAAAGACGCTGTTAAACTGATTGCGGAAAAATATAATTTGAACAAAAATGAAGTGTATAAAAAAGCTTTAGAGTTGAAAAATGACTAATGATTGTAGTGGTAGAGTGGCTGAGTTTATGGCTTTGCAACATTTGCGTTTAAAAGGTTATATGTTGATTGCATGTAATTATGTTACAGGACGAGGAACAGGAGCTGGAGAAGTTGATTTGATAGTAAAAAATCAAACAACGTTAGTTTTTGTCGAAGTAAAAAAACGGAAAGATATTACTACTGCTGCATATTCTATTTTACCCAAACAACAAGAGAGAATAAAAAAGGCAGCAGAGGTGTTTTTGGCTCATCATATGGAATATAAAGATTTTGACATAAGATTTGATGCTGTTTTAGTAAAAATGCCATTTACAATAGAGCATATTGAGAATGCTTTTTGATTAGTAAAAAGCCCTTGAAAAATAAAAATTTTGTAGTATAAGAGGTGTGGAAGATAAGACACCCCTGGAGGTCTTATTGTTTAGTTTTGTTAAAATTTAAGGAATAATAAAATGATTACATTTAATGCTGAAAAAAGAGAAAAAGCAGGTAAGGGGGCAGCTCGTGCATGTCGTCGTGAGGGTCGCGTTCCTGCGGTTATTTATGGTGGAAAACAGGAACCTGTTATGATTTCTTTACACCCAGTTGAATTGGAAAAGGCTTTGGATACCAGAGGTTTTTACGATATGGATATCGAAGTTGTTTTGGACGGTAAAAAAAATACAGTTGTTTGCAAAGATGTTCAATTCCATCCAGTTTCTGATAAGCCTATTCATGTAGATTTCGTCAGAAAATAAAAAGTTCGTATAAGAGCTTTCTAAAGCTGTTTTCTGCAGATTCGAAAAATTCATGTACTTCTTTGTACACTAAAATTTTTCTTGCTTTGAAAATAGCTTTATAAAGTCTTTTATCCAAACTTTTTTGGTAGAGCTATAAGAGCGGTTGGAGTATTTTTCTTTAACCGCTTTTTCTTAGAAAAGGAAATTCGAAATGTTTTTAATCGTTGGCCTTGGCAATCCAGGAAAAGAATATGAAAGCACACGTCATAATGCTGGATTTATGACTATTGATGCGTTGGCTGACGAATATGGTTTTGGTGCTTTTAAGTCAAAGTTTGACGGAGTTATTTCCGAAGGAAAGATTGACGATGAAAAAGTTTATTTGCTTAAACCTCAAACTTATATGAACTTATCTGGTAACTCAGTAGTAAAAGCAGCTAATTTTTACAAAATATTACCGCAAAATGTTGTTGTTATTCATGATGATATGGATTTGCCTATCGGAAAACTTAGAGCTAAATTAGGCGGTAGTGCTGGTGGACATAATGGCTTAAAATCAATAGATGCGGCAATATCTCCTAATTATAATCGTATAAGAATCGGAGTGGGGCATGCCAAAGACAAAGGGGCAGATGTTGTAAACTATGTGTTGTCTGGTTTTGGTAAAGAAGATAAAAAATTACTGGATGAAACAATTCAAACAGTGGTTAAAACAATAGGAATCTTGATAAAAAAAGGGGTGGCGGAATATTCAAATCAATTGGGAATGATCTGTCACAAGTGATGAGTTTTATAAAATAATTATTAATCTTAAAAATGTGTGAATTATGAAAAAGTTTTTAAAAAAAGTTGTCGCTATGGTCGGACTGTATGAGGCGATGCTAAAAAAAGAAGAAAAAACAGTTCAAGAAGTTTTGATAAATTTGGATAGAACAGACCTGAGAAAAAGACCCGTAAATAAATGGGATAGAAAATTTTGGGAGCTTGTACCGATTTTGTACAAGTATGATTTTGCTTTAGATTTTTTGAACAGATATGGGTTTGTCTTAGAAACTTATTTTAAGGTGCTGTCTTATGCCGATGCGCAAAATATTGTCTTTCAGTTGACTTTGTGCGAGGTTGATGAGAGCTTTATTACTGGCGAAAAACATTGTCGTTATCCAAATGTGTTGCATGTTTTTTTGCAAAATTGGGATTTCCGAGATGAAGTTAAAACGCAAATTAAAAATGATCAGGAAAAAGAACCGATTGTTCGTTTTTACAATTCTCATGTTAATCTTTGGGCTAAAAACAGAGAACTGCTTTAATTTTTTGTACTACCGATGTTTCTTTTTCAAAAGAGAAACATCGGTTTTTATTTGAAAAATCAATATTTATCGGTTATAAGAAAGACAATTTTGAAATAAACAGATATTTGGAGATTTTTATGGGATTTAATTGCGGAATCGTCGGTTTGCCAAATGTGGGAAAATCGACCTTGTTTAATGCTCTTACTCAAACAATTGCAGCTCAGGCAGCCAATTTTCCTTTTTGCACGATTGAACCAAATACAGGTCGTGTGGCTGTGCCTGATAAAAGATTGGATAAATTGGTTGAAATGGTTAATCCGAAATCAATTGTGCCAACACAGTTAGAATTTGTTGATATTGCCGGCCTTGTAAAAGGTGCTTCCAAGGGCGAAGGCTTGGGCAACCAATTTTTAGCCAACATCAGAGAAGTTGACGCAATCGTTCATGTTTTGCGCTGTTTTGAAGATGAAAATATTACTCACGTTGAAGGCTCGGTTGACCCGATACGTGATGCTGAAATTGTCGAAACCGAATTGATGATTGCCGATTTGGAATCGTTGGAAAAAAGATTTGATCAGGCGCAGAAAAAAGCCAAGGGCGGTGACAAAGAATCGATACTAAATGTCAGTGTCATGGGGCCGGTTATTGAAGCGTTGAAAATGGGAAAGCCAGCTCGTACTGCTGCTCCAGATATGGCAAATAAAGATGCTTATAAAGCTTATAAAATGTTGCAACTTTTAACTTCTAAACCAGTTTTGTATGTTTGTAATGTTGATGAAAACTCGGCTGCTGAAGGTAATGAGTTTTCTAAAAAAGTTTTTGAAAAGGCAAGACAAGAAAATGCGCGTGCCGTTATTATCTCTGCAGCCATAGAATCGGAAGTTGCGCAACTTGATAACGAAGAAGAAAAGCAAGAATTTTTGGCAACTTTGGGATTGGAAGAAACAGGTTTGACCAAAATTATTCGTGAGGGATACGAACTTTTGGGATTGCAGACCTATTTTACTGCCGGACCGAAAGAAGTTAGAGCTTGGACTTTTGTAAAGGGTTCGAAAGCACCGACTTGCGCAGGAATAATTCATTCAGACTTTGAACGAGGTTTTATTCGTGCCGAAACAATAGCTTATGATGATTTTGTAAAATTCGGTGGCGAGCAGGGGGCTAAAGAAGCTGGAAAGATGCGTTCCGAAGGAAAAGAATATGTTGTAAAGGATGGTGATTTGCTTAATTTCCTCTTCAACGTATAAAAAACTCGTATAACAGCTCATCTAGAGCAATTTTACGGATGAGCCAAAAATTCATGTAGCTATTTGTACTACTCAAAATTTTTGGCTATCCTATAAATCACTCTATCTGAACTATTCTTCGAGTTTTTGAAAAAATAAATATAATAAATAAGGATGTAAAAATGCGATTAGTTCTATTTCAGCCAGATATTGCACAAAACACAGGTACAATGATGAGGCTTTGTGCTTGTGTTGGTCTGGGAATCGATATTATTGAGCCCTGCGGATTTATTTTTAATGATAAGGCAATGCGTCGAGCTGGTATGGATTATCTTGATATGGTCGAATATCGTAGACACAATTCTTGGGACGATTTTTTAGCTTATCGTGATGAGCACAAAGATGAGTACGGACGAATCGTATTGATGACTACCAAAGCATCAATTCCTTATACTGAATTTGAATTTCAAAAAAACGATATAATTTTGATGGGCAGAGAATCGGCAGGAGTTCCTGAAGAAGTGCATAAAATTGCTGATGCTAGAATAATAATTCCAATGAATGAAAAGGCTCGTTCTATTAATGTAGCTATATCAGCAACAATGGTTATTGGTGAGGCTTTGCGTCAATGTGATTTGTTTCCTAAGTAAAATAATTAAATTGTACAAAAATTCTTGACTGTTTTGTCTAAAAGAGATATAGTGGTTTTTATAAAAGATATTATGAAAAGAATTATTGGGTTTTTCAAGCTAGACAGCTCTTTTATCCAGTGTTTTGTTAAATAAAAATTAGAAAAATGGAAGATCATGATTATGCAAGAGAGAAAAGTGCTTCTTTCAGTCCTATTTGGGACTTTTATGATGACGTAAAAAGGTCATCAAGAAAGAAGACAAGAAAAGACGTCTTACAAGAAGTCTTGAGTAATTTTACCTCTGTTTATGAGGAAGAGACTGGAAAGACTCTTTCTGAAAATGCAGAAGGTGTTGTTATTTTTCAACAAGGGTATTATCCTTTTGATAAGGATATTACTATAAATCCTAACAAGAGAGAAAGATGTTTATACACCTTAATCTCCTGTCCGAACAAAATACTCAAAAGAGATTATGTGTTCGAAAGTCATACATTTTGGCTTAGGAAGGGTGCTAGTAAAATAATACACTTGCTAGATTCGCAAGACGTGTTATTGGATGCTAAGGCAGATAATGCTGCTTCTTTTATAGCAAAAGAGCTCAATTGCGATAGATATCCAGATAATATGGGTATCCATATTGTAGAGTTGGTAAAAGGGCATTCTTGTCCGTGTCGGCTATATAGAATCAATACAGAACAATATGTTTTGATGAATATGCTAAACGGGGTTGTATCCATATTGTCTAACAAGGATTTATCCTTGAAGGGTGAGGTGGAAAACAAGTATGAAGATGGAGAGGTTTCTCTGAAGAAAGAAACCCGATGTTGGGTAAGATACTAAATTGATGGTGTTAGAAGTCTGAAGACTTCTGGCACTTTTTTTTAACTAAAGTTGAGGGTGTAAATATGTTTTTTATAATTATTTGAAAAATAGAAACTTAGAATTGTTTCAATATTAAAAATAAGTTTATAATTAAATTATTAACTTTTTTGATTTATAACTTGCTTTTGTTATTGAAAATTAAGTTTTTATTGCTTAAGTTAAAACTGTATTAGTTGTTTTGCAACTATAATATTTGAAACCCATATGGAGAAAATAAAAATGAAAAAGCTTTTAAGTGTGTTTTGTGCTGTTATTGCTTTGTCTGGATGTTCGACAATGAGCGAGAGTTCTTTGTTTGGTGGTAGCGAATGCGAATCTAAAATGGCTCGTGATTTTATGGCAAATGCTGAGGATAGAGTTTTTTTTGCTTATGATAGCTCGGCAATTTCTGCTAATGCTGCGGAGGTTTTGGATACTCAGGTTAACTGGTTGAAAAAACATGATGAAGTTAAAGTTGTTGTTCAAGGTTACTGCGATGAAAGAGGTACAAGAGAATACAACTTGGCTTTAGGTGAAAGACGTGCTAATGCTGTTAAGCAATACTTGATTTCTAAGGGTGTTGCAGCAAATAGAATCTCTACCATTTCTTATGGTAAAGAAAGACCAGCTGTATTGGGTAACAATGAAGCAGCATGGGCTCAGAATCGTCGCGCAGTTACTGTTGTAGCTGGACGTTAGTTTCTGTCTATGTAATCTAAGATTTCACATTACTTTAAACTGCTCCCAACTTATTTGTTGGGGGCAGTTTTTTTCGCTATTGTACTTTGAATGCTTTTGATTTAGATTATTTGTAAATTAAACACAATTTGTAAAGGTAGAATAAAATGAAGGAATTTGTTTTTGGGCTGTCTATATTAATGTTAATGCTTGCATTTGATAGTAGGGCGGCATCAAATAATGCTTTGCAACGCCAAATCGACACTATAAAAGAAGATTTACAAGTTTTACAACGTCAGGTTGCTCGGGGGGGGAGTGGAGCTGGACAAGATGTTGTTATGGAAGTTAGTCAGATGGATGAGGTTTTAAGGCAGACAGTTGGTCGTATTGATATGCTTGAACATCAGATAAAAACATTAGGTGATAAAATAAATATGATTAATAAAGATATAGATGTACGTTTAAAAATGATTGAGGGTAAGCCTGTTGAAGGTGGTGGTATGAGTAATCAATCTTCTCAGAAGAAGTTTGATGCTCCTGTAGCAAATGGAGCTCCGAAGTCGTTGTTGGGAGGCAGTATAGCTAAAGGAGAAGATTTGCCCGAGGTTAAGACTAAAAGTGCAGAACAAATTTATCAAGAAGGATTAGATGCTATTAATGCTTCAAAATATGATGATGCGGCGGAAAAGTTTACAGCAGTTTTAACCAAATTTCCTAATCATAAGCTAGCAGGTAATGCACAGTATTGGTTGGGAGAATCGTTTTATGGAAAGAAAGATTATGCGAAGGCAGCGGTAGCGTTTGCTAAGGGATATGAAAAATATAAGGATGGTAATAAAGGTGCTGACAATATTCTTAAGCTAGGTATGTCTATGCAAATGTTAGGGAAAAAAGAAGAAGCTTGTACAGCTTTTGTTAATCTGGCAAGGGAGTTTCCTAATGCTCCAGAGAATCTTAAGGCAAGAGCTACAAAGTCTGCTGAAGAACTTGCATGCAAGAAGTAGGTTATGCAAAAATTTTTTGATAAATATAAAATAGAGGATGAGAGAATAGCAGTTGGCGTTTCTGGAGGTGCTGATTCGTTAGCTTTGGTTATAAAATTAGCTGAAATAGGAAAAAGGGTTGTTGCGCTAACGGTTGACCATGCTTTACGAAAAGAATCTAGAATTGAGGCAGAGTATGTGGCTAAGATTATGTTTGAACACGGAATTGAGCACCATATTTTGACATGGAATGAAGAAAAACCTAAAAAAGGAATAGAAGAAGCTGCGAGACGAGCTAGATATGGGTTGTTATTTGATTTTTGTAGATCAAATAACATTAATATTTTGGCTGTTGGGCATCATTTGAGGGATCAGGCAGAAACTTTTTTGCTGAGATTGCAGCGTGGTAGCGGCGTTTTTGGACTTAGCTGTATGCAACCCATAAGTTTAAGAGATGGGGTAAAAATAATTAGACCACAACTTGATATGTCGCCAGAGGATTTAAAAACATATCTTTTAGCAAAAAATATAAAATGGATTGAAGATCCTATGAATGATGATGTTGATTTTGCAAGGGTTAGAATAAGAAAATTTTTACCAGAGTTAAAAAAAATAGGGATTGATGAAAAAAGGTTAAGTGATACAGCGAAAATACTCGCCAATACAAGATGTTTTATACAAAGACAAGTTGATGTTTTTGTGGAAAATAATGTGAGATGGTGGGGAGGGATAGCGGCTAGTTTGTCTTGGAACAAGCTTAAAGATTTGGATATGGAAGTTTCAATGCCTGTTTTAGGGCAATTATTGCAAGAAATTGGAGATGCAGACTATTATCCTGAAGCAGTCGAGTTAGCTAGGGTTTTAACAGAAACAGATAAATTTAAAGGATGTACACTGGGTAAATGTGAATTAGTAATAGCCGCAAAGCGTTTATGGATTATACCTCAAGATACAAAAAACGAGCTAATGACACGGCTAAACTGGGATATGTTTTTGAAGAAGTTTCCAATGTATAAAAACGCTGGGCTTCCGTATAAAGTTAGAAGAGCTTTATGGCAAGGTTTGGAAGGGTAATATGGTTAAGGTGAAAAAAAAATCTGATTTTATTTCAACGGGCTTGATTGCTCAAAATAGGCGAGCTAATTTTGACTATTTAATAGAAGAGAAATTTATTGCAGGTTTAGAGCTTTTAGGAACAGAAGTAAAGTCGCTAAGATTGGGACATGCAAATATTAATGATGCGTTTGGGGTTGAAAAAAACGGAGAAATTTTTATTTCTAATATGTATATTGCGGAGTATGCTAATAAAGGATATACTTCACATATGGAAAAACGTGAACGTAAACTGCTTTTAAATAAAAAGGAAATAATTGATATTATAAATGCTCTATCTAGAAAGGGATATACGTTGATTGCAATTCGTCTTTTTTTTGATAATAGAGGGAAAGCAAAATTAGAAGTTGGTTTAGGGCGTGGTAAGAAGAACTATGATAAAAGAGAAGTAATTAAAAATCGTGAGTTAGATAGGAAAATTCGTTTGAAAGATTTTTAATTTTATTGGAGCCAATAAAGGAGGCTTTGATGCTTGATGCGCAAAAATTGCGAGAAATGAAGGATAAGCATATAATTTCTGAAGAGGAATTAGTGAAGCATAAACATCATTTGGCAGCAAAAATTATTGAAAAAAATAAAGATTTATCACATATAAATGGTATTGTTTATATTGTTTTGGCCTTTTTTTTGGGAACTTTAGGTGTGCATAATTTTTATGCAAAATATTGGAAAAGGGGGGTAATACAACTTTTTTTGACGCTGATAGCTCAGTTTGCTATGTATATTCCTTTGTTATTTACTAGCTTGTGGGCAGAGTTGGAATTGTTGTTTGTAAATAGAGATTCTAAAGGAGGAATATTTAAAGGGAGTAGAAAAATAATTTGGTCTTTGCGTGTTGTTTCGGTAGTAGTTTTGGTTTGGAGTTTGATGTCTATTAAAACAGCAAATTTTGATGCAATGTTTCAGATGATGGATGAGTTATATGGGGTTGTTCAAGTAGAACAACAAAAGGATTTTGAATAAATATAAAAAAGTTAAAAAAAATACTTGCAAAATAAAAAATATGTGATAATTATCTTTTTGCTATGCGGGCGTAGCTCAGGGGTAGAGCGCAACCTTGCCAAGGTTGATGTCGTGGGTTCGAATCCCATCACCCGCTCCAATTTTTATAGTAAAATCAAACGCTTGAAAATAGTTTCAAAGAGAGGAATATAGTTCCTCTCTTTTTTTGTGCAAAATAATCGGTTCACTACAAACTATATGAGGAAACGCCGATGCTGATATCTTTGACGTAGAACTAATTCAAGTAGTTAGCTACCTGATAGAAGGGTGGTTTTTTTGAGGCTATATGATTATAGTTATTTTTTTCAATTAGATAAGTATTTATTAAACTCATCTTTTTTAATCAAATATATTAAAAGGATAAGTTATGATTTATGCGTATATAAGAGTGTCAACAGATAAGCAACATCAAGAAAACCAAAAATTTGAGATAGAGCAATTTGCAAAAGCTAATAATTTGTATATAAATAAATGGATTGAAGAAACAATTTCATCAAAAAAGTCTTTAGGAGAACGAAAATTAGGTAAGTTGATTAAGAAATTAAAAGCTGATGATATATTAATTACAAGTGAAATAAGTCGTATTGGTCGTAATTTATTGCAAATAATGTCTGTATTACATCACTGTATGAATATTGGTTGTCAAGTGTGGACTATAAAAGACAATTATCGTTTAGGTTATGATGTGCAATCAAAAGTATTGGCTTTTGCTTTTGGATTGTCAGCAGAAATAGAACGAAACCTAATTTCTCAACGCACAAAACAATGTTTAGCAAGATTAAGAGCTGAAGGAAAACACGTAGGAAGACCAAAGGGGAGAAAAAACACCACTACAAAATTAATGGGTAAAGAAAAGTTGGTAAAAAATTTATTAGCACAAAATATTCAGAAAACAAAAATAGCAGAAATGTTAAAAATTAATTATTCAACCTTATATATGTATTTAAAACAAAAAGTGGAATAAAAGAATGTTTATAGAAATTAAAAAAATTCATTTTTCACTTTACTATTAAAAATGATAAAGTTAAACTCTTTACTAGATATAAACAATAGTTTGTATTTAGTACCCGAGTGGTATGGGGCTTTCATCGGCTCTTATTCTCTTCGGTGTTAGGGTATAACATCGTCATATTGTTATCTGTTATTATAGATAACAATAGATATATCCCCGATTCATAGCAATATGGTCGGGGAGATTTTAGTGTATGTTCAGGAAACATATTTACTATCCTTGAAAGAAGTATGATTCTAAAGACTAAAATAATCATTTAAGAGAATATGATTGATGAACTCCCTGACCACCCTTAAAGGTGGTTTTCTTTTAATTGCAATTAAAGAAAAGGAAGTTTAATCATATGAAAAACAATCTTTTATTAACAACAGCTTTGGTAGCAACAGCGTTTGTTGCATCAAATGCTATGGCAGATGAATTTATAAGAAATCAAAATCAATTAGATAATATTGATTTAGAGTTAACAGATATTGCATTTAATGACACAGATGGTGAATTAAATGATATGGGGACATTAATATTAAAAGATAATCTTGAAATAAATGGACAAGTAACTTTGCACGATAAAGTTACTCTTACTGGTGATAAAACATTAACAGTGAACGGGTATTTAACACAAACTCATTCTGGTTCTGATATATCAGGCACAAATGTTATTATTAACGGAAACAATAGTGCTGGAGGTTTAGTTTTAGGTAATAAGCTGATAATTGGTGATATGACCATTAATGATGCTAAAATATCTTTATATCAATCAACAACTCCTGCTGATGGCGTTGTATATGCAGATAATCCAGTAAAAACCCTAACTATAGCTTCAGGAAAAACATTAACATTAAATGGTAATAATACTATAAATCACAAATCTGGTGGTGATAATAATCAAACATTAACCATTGATGGAGCAGGAACTGTTCAAAATAATGGAACATTAACAGGTAATATTATTTTTGCAGAAGGAAGTTCTTATGCCTTTGATATAAACGAAACAGCGACTGAAGGTGGAAAAGTTAATGGCACAATTACATTGGATGGTAATGTTAAATTAGCTACAGATGTAAGTCACATTACTTCAGCAAATGATTCTTTTGAATTTGCAACTAACGTTGATGGTTCAGGTAATTGGGATACATCAAGTTTGACAAATACTATTTATAATGTTGGAGTTAATAAAACTAAAAACGCACTCACATTTGAAACAAAATCATCTGGTGAAATTGCTTCATCAATCGGTGCTGATTCAAATCAGGCAGGGACAATTGCTGCTGTAATAACAGGTGGTGAAACAGGTAATACTACATTTGATAGTTTAGCTAAAGAAATTACTTCATTGGCTCAAACAAATGCATCTGCAGCTATTGATGCGGCAACAGCATTGGCTCCAGAAGTTAATCCAATGGTTCAACAAGTTCAAACATCAACATTGAGCCAAGTATTCTCTGCTATTTCATCTCGTATGTCGGGAGGTTCTTTGGCTTCTTCTGGTAATGGTATGTCATCAGGTGATAATGTATTTGAAAAAGCAGCAATGTGGGTTAAAGGCCTGTTCAACAAATCAAAACTTGATACAGAAAATGGCTTTGATGCAGATTCAGAAGGTTTAGCATTTGGTTTGGAAAAAATTGTTAAGGATGATGTTAAAGCTGGTATTGCCTATGCATATACAAAAACTGATGTTGATGGATTTATGAGAACAACTGATGTTGATACTCATACATTGGCACTTTATGGTGAATACAAACCAAGTAATTGGTATGTAAATGGTATGATGTCATATGGTTGGTCTGATTATTCTGAAAATAAAAATGTTGCAGGTGTAAACGTAAATGCTGATTATGATGCAGAAACATTTGGTTTACAAGCAATGGCAGGTTATGAAACAGAATATAAAGATTATAAAGTTACACCTGAAGCAGGTTTAAGATATGTTCATGTAAAACAAGACAGTTATACAGATACAGCAGGTCAAAATATATCATCTGATGATTTAGATGTTGTAACAGCTGTTGTAGGTGCAAAAGCAACAAGAAACTGGGAACTTGAAAACGGAACAGTATTGAAACCTGAAGTAAGAGCTGCTTTGACATATGATGTTATAGATGCAGATAATAGTTCTGTTGTAACATTAGCAAATGGTTCAGCTTATACTGTTGAAGGTGAAGGACTTGATAGATTAGGATTTGAATTCGGTGCAGGAATTTCAGCTGATGTAAATGAAAAAATTGAAATTACTGTTGGTTACGAAGGTAAATTCCGTGAAGACTACCAAGACCATACAGGTATGTTGAACGCTAAATATAAATTTTAGTATTTAATTATATAAGTGAATACCCTGTGACTGATTGGTTGCAGGGTATTTGCTTTTTATAAATTTAATGTATTATAGAGTTATGAAAATAAGTGTATTAAAAATATTTGCTATTTTATTATTGATAAGTGGTTGTTCATCAATAAGCATTCCATCTGAATTTGTATATAAAGAAATAAAAACAGATACATTTAATTTAGCAAGTTGGCAAAAAATTACCAATCCAAAAGCAAAATATAAGGTTTATATTGAAGGAGATGGATATGCCTATAATAAATATGGCAGACCAACTAAAGACCCAACCCCAAGAAGCAAAATGATGCAAAAAATAGTATTTAGTGACCAAAATGCTAATGTTATATATTTGGCAAGACCCTGCCAATATATAAAATCTCCTATTTGTTCTCAAAGACATTGGACAACAGCAAGATTTGCCCCAGAAGTTATAAATGCCCAGTATCAAGCAATTAAAGAAATTGTTGGCAACAATGATGTTGTTTTAATTGGATTCTCTGGTGGAGCACAAGTTGCAGGTTTAATATCAGCTGCCAAACAAGGATTAAATGTTAAAAAAATCATTACTATTGCTGGAAATTTAGATCATCAAAACTGGATTGAATATCATAATATATCACCATTAAATGAATCTCTAAACCTTATAGATTATTATGATAATTTTATAAAAATCCCTCAAATACACTATGTTGGTGAAGATGATGATATAATTCCACCACATTTAGTTCAGCAGTTTATAAAAAATAATGCTCCTATAATTATTGTTCCTAATGCCTCTCATAATAGTGGTTGGGGTAGTATTGGTGATGATATTATAAAAGAATAAAACAAAAGGAAGTAATAAATCTTCCCACTGTTAAATTCTACTTCTTGAGTAAAAAGAGTGTTTTCTACGAAGAAGTCTTAGATGTTTTCTTGTTACTACTGTATCATTAGTGCTTTTTGTGATTAAAAAATAACCTGCAAAATCAGAGGATTAAAAGGTAAATTGGCGGACAGACAGGGATTCGAACCCTGGATACCCTTTGGAGGTATACACGATTTCCAATCGTGCGCCTTCGACCACTCGGCCACCTGTCCTTTGAAGGATAACTTAATCATTTATGATTAAATACGCAATAATTATTTTTTGTTTTTTATTAAATAAAATCATTTTCTTGCTGATATCTTGTAATTAACTTTTCGTTAAATTAAATATTATAGTATAAAGAACATAGATGATGAGTAAAAATCTTGCTTTTTTTATTATTGTATGCTAGTAAGAACCTTACAAAACTATGGATTACTTTGCAAAATGATAATTGATAGTAACAATAAAAAGCAAAAAAGCATTTTGACTAATAAGTGCTTTTATCAGACGACAGCTCGGATTATGCGTGATTTCGAGGAGAAGGGGTATGCTAATTCTGCTGACGAAACCGCAAAAGTTATTTCTGCCTATCATGCAATAATTAAGAAAAAGGCAAGAAATAATTATAGTTCCGACTATAATGATGCTTTTCGTCGTATTGATACAGCCATACAGACACTCGCTAATCAAGTTTTTTATGATTGCGATAAGAAGAGTTTCGATTATGCTTATCATTCTTTTGAGCAATTTGATCATATTTCTGCTATTGTTACTCGTCAAAGAACGAAAAAAGGTTTTCTTTAATTGTAGTTGTTTATAATGCAATATATCGTGGTTGCCAAAAATCTTTTTATGAAGTAGATTTTTGGTATAGTTTTTGTGTTTAATTTTTTAAGGTTATTTCGAATGACTAAAATATCGTTGATAGGTTGCGGACGTTGGGGAACTTTTTTAGGGTGGTATGCTGCAAATTATGGAAAAGCATCAGAAGTTCATATGTATGATATTCCAACATCTCCTAATTTTATTGAGCTAAAAAATACTAGAAAAAATTCATATCTTTCTTTAAGTGATAATATGTTTTTATTTGATAGCTTGGATAAGGTTTTAGATAATGATTTTGTTATTATTTCTATAGGATGTCAGTATTTTAGAGGACTCTGTAGAGAATTAAGTGTCTACGATTTGAAAGGTAAGACTTTTTTGCTAGCAATGAAGGGGTTAGAAGAGCCGAGTGGTGAGAGAATGCTTGAAATTATGCGCTCAGAAATAAAGCAGGATATTCATATCGCAACACTTGGAGGACCTGGACATGTGCAAGATTATATGAAGGGTGTTCCTTCGGCTGCAGTGGTTGATAGTGATGAAGAACAAACCAAAGAGACAGTAATAAATATTATGCAAAGTTCTCTTATTCGTTTATATTATGGTAATGATTTGATTGGTAATCAAATAGGGGCGGCAATGAAAAATGTTATAGGTGTTGCTGCAGGTATTTTAGATGGTTTGGAATGGTATGGTCTTAAAGGTGCCTTGATGGCTAGAGCTCCTATAGAAGTGGGGCGTTTAATAAAACATTATGGTGGAAATCCTACGACAGCATATGGATTATCTCATTTGGGTGATTATGAAGCTACGTTGTTTTCTAAGAATAGTCATAATCGTATGTTTGGAGAAAAGTTTGCTCGAGGAGAAGATTTTGGAAAATTGGCCGAAGGTGTTCCCACATTAAAGGCTGTTAAAACTGTTTCTGATAAGTATGGAATCGAAATGCCTATAAGTCAGGCTTTATATCAAGCAATTTATGAAAAAGGAGATATAAAGAAGATTATTGCAGGATTGTTTGAAAGATCGTTAAAGCGAGAGTTTGATTGCTGAAAAATAGCAGCTTAACAAGCTGCTATTTTTTTACTTAAAGTTAAAAATTGTGATGGTGAGATTTCTTCTGGGCGCATTGTTGGTAATAGCCCGATTTTTTCACAAATAGAATCAAGATTTTTTATCGATTTTAAGCTTTGACGTATCATCTTTCGGCGCATAGAAAATGTTTGGGATGTTAATTTTTCCAAATTTGAAATTTCGTTTATATTTAGAGGTGTTTCAGATGGTTGAAACAATAAAACACTAGACCATATTTTAGGTGCGGGGGTAAAACATTCTGGATTTAAATCGAGTAATTTTGTTATTTTGCATTGCAGTTGAGATAATATTGATATGCGTCCATAGTTTTTTGTTTTGATTGGAGCAGTAATACGATCGGCAACTTCTTTTTGAAACATTAATGTTAATGACTGATATTTACCTATATCTTGTAACCATTTTGTTAGCAAAGGAACAGAAATATTATAAGGTAAGTTGGATATAATATGCTTAGGCAAATTTTCATCAGAACTAAAATTGTATGAAAGAGCATCTTGATTTATGATCTCTAGTCTTTCTCCTATTTTTGATCGGATGTCTTGCATGATTTTTATGCAACGTTCGTCTAATTCAATTACCGTTAATTTATTAGGGTTTGAACATAGAATAGATCTTGTTAAACCTCCAGGACCAGGTCCAACTTCAAAAATATGAGAGCCGTTAAAAGATGTTAATCCTTGTTTTTTTAGACTGCTTTGTATAATTTTATCTGTGATATTTCTATCTAGTAAAAAGTTTTGTCCTAGGCTTTTTTTTGCCATAAGATTATAAGCATCTACTGTCGTTTTCAGAGATGGTAAAGAATCTATTGCAGTTTTTAAATCCATTTTTATGCTTTAACCTCAATGATTGCTTTTTGCTTTAAATCTTGAAGAAGTTTTTTGGATATTGCTTCCATTTTTTGATTTTCGAGCAAACTTTTTATTTCTTTTTGATTGGGAGTAAAGTTGGGGTTTTTCTTTGGATCGAATACATCAATAAGTTTTAGTATATAATAGCCATCGCCGATGAGTGTGGCATCGCTAATTTCTCCAGGTTTCATTGAGGATAATCTCATTTCTAGGGCTGACATCATTTTACCAGAGTTTATCCAACCTAAGTTGCCTCCGTTTGCTGCAGATGGAGCGTCAGAAAATCTAGCTGCATATAATTCAAATCTAGGATCCTCTCTTAGTTTGGCAACAAGTGTTTCTATATCATCAGCATTTTCTTTTTTGATAAATATTTCTAATACTTGGTATTTCTTTATTCCCATATCTTTGGTTACATCTGCGATGGTTTCATCAATTTCTTTTTGAGTAAGATTTGCTGTCTGATAATATTTTTTGCGAATTAATTTTACCCAAGCCAGTTCAGATTTTAAGTTGTTTGAGATAGCTTTGCGGGAAATACCTTTACTTGATAATGTTGAAAGATTTATGTTGTTCTTTTTTGCCCAGTTTTTTAATTGAACTTCAATTTCATCGTTACTGATAGATATTCCTTCTTTTTCAGCAGCTTGGTTTTTAATACGCATTTCAATAGTTTGAGCAATTACTCTGCGTTCTATCATCCCTTTTGTTTCTTCGTTGTAGGGAATAGGAGAATTTAGCATAAATATATTGATTTGATCGTTAATATCTTCTGTAGATATGATATCGCCGTTTATTAATGCTGCAATTTTAAAAGTTTCTGCAAAAGATGTGTTTATTAATCCTAAAGCAATAAAAAATCCTAAAATAGTTTTTTTCATATAGTTGACTCCTTTATTTTAGTTTTCACCCAATCCACCAAGTGTTTTAAGGAAGAATGAGAAGTAAAATGATAGGCCTGTGTTTTCGTCTTCTGGATCATCCGAATATTCTTTTTCAGCTCTGAACGAGAATCGAGAACACTCATCCTCATAGATAAGACGTCCACCTCGTGATATAGGCTCGTTATTTTCCAAATCTTGACGGGTATACAAATCTACGCTCCAGTTGCGAGTAACTTTTGCACCAACAGAGGTATAAATTTCTTTACGACGATATTCGTCATAAGCTGCGACCTCAGATGCTTCAGGGAAGAAAATGTATGAAGTTGATAACCATAAAGCATCATTTTTTATGGAGGCTGTCAACTCGCTATAATTTATACTATAATCATCTTTATCCAATTTAAAACGATAGTTCATAGAAAAATATTCATTTGGTTTAGCATAAATTCTACCAACATAATCAGAAAAATGGCTTTGCTTGTTGGATTGATTAAGCAGATTCTCTTCTTTATCAAATTCATATGTTTGAGCTAAAAGTAAAGCAGAACGTCCCCAATATTTATCATAAAAACTCCAATTTAACCCGTAGCTAATGCGACTACCAACATCGTTGCGGTCATATCCAGAATAACGATCAAGGTCAAAAATGTTAGTATCTGTAACGTTGGTGTCTTGACTATCTTCATTTGGTATTTTATCAGGTTTGTTATCTTGATCTGGAGCAATGGCCGCTACAATAATCGGTTCTAATATTTGCGATGATTCTGGTGTGCTTTTGATAAAAGGTAATCGCCATTCTAAGCCTAGTTGAGGAAATATACGTCCTGTCGTTCCAGTATATTCTTCTTGGTTATCATTGATATACTGATTTATGTAATATAGATCAGATTTGATAGAGGCAACTAGGCGGTATTTTTCCCCGTAAGGACTTGTATAAGGTAAGTTCCAAGAATTTATCATTGTAGCTCTTTGTGAAGAATCGCCTTCTTCATGATATACAGATGCTGTATTAAAAATAGTTTTTGTGTAAGCTCCATATTGATTTGGCGAGGAAATGTTTTCGTAACTCATCAAAGGTAAGACGTAAGGTGTATTGTTATCTTTTAAATTGTAGCTTAGCATGTCATAATAATAACCTTCGATAGAGGCATAATTTCGATTGTCGAAAGCCTGCATTCTTACACGAGATGTTAGCCACGAATCGTCTTTACGAGGTAGAGATAAATCTTTTAAATAATTATCGTCTGAGGCATAATTTATATCAGTATCTGCAACCCAGTAATCATTTAATTCATAACGTCCATAAAGAAAAAGGTTTCCACGATTTTCTTTTTTGTTATTATCATCTTCGTCTTGTAAAAATGTTCCAGAAGCACTTAATTCTCCTCGATAAAAATATTTGTTGTAAATAGCTGAATATACAATCCCTTTATCTGATGATATAAAGGGATTAAGTAGAACGTTTTCTTGAGGAGATATATCCCAGAAATATTGAGGTTGGATTGCTGCACCTAAATAATTGTTACTCATAAAATGGGGGAAAAGGAAGCCCGAACGATGCTTTACAGATGGATCTGGGTGAGAAAAGTAAGGCGTATAAAAAACAGGAATATCTTTTATTTCTAAAAAGGCACTTTGATATTCAACATTTTGCCCAACAGGGTCATGGATAACTTTACGTGCCTTCATTTGCCATAGAGGAGATTTGTTTTGGCAACTGTCACATGGTGTATAAACAGCATTTCGTAATACTTTACTGTCATCAGATTTTTTGTGAAAAGAAGTTGCGGCTAATCGTGTTTTATCAAGCAGTACGACTTTGATATTATTAACGTCGGCTTCTTGCATATGATCTTTTAAGTTCAATGTATCGGCAAAGATAACATTGCCACTTTTTTCTAAAAGTACAATATTTCCTTCTGCTTGTATATGATCGGTATTCTGGTCATAGATAACCTTATCGGCACGGAGAGTTAAATCTTGACGTATAATTTCAACATTTCCAATAGCTGTCACTTTATCAGAATATGAATCATTAGATAACTCATCGGCACTAAAGTATATTTCAGTATTGTTTTCGGATGTTTGGGGGGCATCAAGTACGTTTGTAATGTTGTATTTAGGTTCTATTTTTGTTAATGATTTTGGCTTTGTTTTTTCTACAGTTTTTGAGGTGTTTAATAAAACAACGCTTTCATCTTTGAATGCTAAAGAATATGTTGAAAAAAACAAAATAAGAAAAACTGTCAAAATTATTTGTTTAAGCATAGATTTCATCCTTTTTATGCTTCTTGAAAAAACTCAAAAAAGTGGGTTCTTTTAAGAGTATAATGCAAACTATTAAAGGGGTAATAGTATTTGCATACATGAGAATGAGCCAACATAAATTTTTTGCAGCTAAGTTTCCACTGATTAAATCTATGGCTTGAATTAAAACGACAGAGCTCAAAGATAGAGCTAGAGTTTTACCTTGTCCGCGTCTATTGAAATTACTTATTAAAAGTCCAGTACAGGCAACTAAAGCATAAACTAAAGCAAGTAACGGAGTTGTTAAACGCTTGTTACCTTCTACAAACCATTTGCGTTTTTCTGTTTCTGGTAGCGATTTATCGTTTAGAGAATCGATTAAGTCACTAAATGATCGGACTCTTACGCTATCTTTGCGGCGTGCACGAGTACCTTTAAGACCAAAATCAACAGAATATCTTTCAAAACTAATGGAAGAAAACTGACTATTTTTTCGATTTAGTTCTTGTCTAGTGCCATTTATAAGCACAATCCTTGGTCCTGTTGATGTTTGAATTATAACGCCTTTTTCTGCGGTGGTAGTTGAATGGCGTAAAGGATTTCTTTCGTCATTAATCATGATACCACTAACGCTACCGTCATCTTCATGTTCTGCAATAAATATTGTAAGTTGTTTTTGTTTTTGAATATTGGTAAACTCTCCCTCACGAAACATAAGATGTGATACGTTATTTTTCACTTTCCACTCCAAATCATTAAAAGCATTTTCAGCTTTTGGTATTCCAACATTCATTATCCAAACGTTTAGAAACAAAAGAAAACATCCGATCCAAATGGTCGGTTTAGCTAGTTGAAGAGGGCTAATGCCAGCTGATTTCATAACAACCAACTCTTGATCTGCTAATAGGCGATTGTAAACAAAAAGTATTGTAGCAAAAAGAGATATTGGCGCAAGAATTGTATAAATACGAGGCATTAAAAGAGTTGTCATTTCAATAAAAATACCAATGGTTATACCATTAGATGCTATCATATCAAGGAATCGTAAAGATTGTGACAACCAAATGATTGACATCAAAGAAAAGCTTACCAATAGAAATCCAATAACGATTTGTTTGGTAATATATAAGTTTAGCTTCTTCATGACGAAGGATTATAACTTGTTTATTTTATATTTAAACCTATTTATTAAATGTTCGATTTTTTGTGGATTGTCAAAACAAATTTTTTGGGGGTTTCATCGAATCTGCTTGCAGTTGAGTTTTTTTTGTTTTACGATTCGTTAGCATGAATAGACTACAACAAGGAGATAAGGAATGGTTGATGTTTCTCAAGCTGCGCAAGTTGCCTGTAAATGGCGCAAAAAGCGCGGTTCTTTAATTATGGCTTTGCATGAAATTCAAGGAGTTAAGGGATATATTGATTGGCAAGATGCTGTTGATGTAGCTCAGGGTATGAATATACCTCTTGCTAGAATATATGAAGTTTTGACTTTTTATAATTTTTTCAAATTAGAGGCTCCAGGTAAAGCTGTTATTTCTGTTTGTACGGGAACTGCTTGCTACCTTAAAGGGAATGATAAAGTTTTGGAAAGATTTAAAGAAGAATTAGGGGTTAATGAAGGAGAAAGTACTAGCGACAAGATGTTCCATTTGCAAAGTGTTCGTTGTGTTGGTTGTTGTGGTTTGGCTCCAGTATGTGTAGTGAATGGTAAAACATATGGACGTGTTACACCCGATGATGTTCCGGTTATTTTGGATGAATGGCGTAAGGCTTTTGAGGAGAACTAATATGGTCGATATGGATTTAGATAAAAGATTTGATGTTCATGAACAGGCAAAAAATAAACTGGCTGAAATAGAGAGATTTGAATGTAGTATATATTGTTGCCATTCTACAGGATGTAAGTCTTCAGGTAGCGATGATATTTTAGATTTGATAAAAAACTTTATTGCTGAAAAACAGATTGAAGATAAAGTTAGAGTTGTTGCTACAGGTTGTATGGGGCTTTGTGCTCAAGGACCTCTGATTAGAGTAGAAATTAAAGGTAAAAGAGATGTTTTGTTTAAGCGTTTAGATTTAAATGCTGTTAAAGATATAATGGAAAAATATGTTGAGCCAGCATTGAATACTAAAGGGGTTAATGGTGTTCCTGAAGAGCTTGAAAAATATGTTTTGTCTTTAGATTTGCCATTTTTTACTAAGCAAGAGAAAGTTGTATTGAAAAATGCTGGACATATGGACCCAGAAGATATTCAGGAATATATGGCTCGAGGTGGTTATTTAGCTTTGGAAAAAGCTTTGAAAAATATGACACCAGCCGAAGTTATTGATGAAATTAAAAAATCAGGCTTGCGTGGTCGTGGTGGCGGTGGTTTTTCTACTGGTGTGAAATGGGAGTTGGCAGCTAAAGTTCCGACTATTGATGAAAAGTTTATTATTTGTAATGGTGACGAAGGTGACCCAGGTGCATATATGGATCGTTCTATTTTGGAAGGGGATCCTCATGCGGTTATAGAGGGTATGATGATTGCAGCTTATGCAATTGGTGCAACAGAGGGGTGGTTTTATGTTCGAGCTGAATATCCGTTGGCTGTTGAAAGATTGGAAAAAGCTATTAAAGCTTGTAAAAAGAATCGCTTGCTCGGCAACAATATTATGGGAACAGATTTCTGTTTTAATATTGATATTAGGCTTGGTGCTGGTGCATTTGTTTGTGGTGAAGAAACAGCTTTGATTCACTCAATTGAAGGTGCTAGAGGTACTCCTAGACCGAGACCTCCATATCCGACAAATAAAGGATTATGGGGTAAGCCATCTTGTGTTAATAATGTTGAAACTTTAGCAAATGTTGCAAAGATTATGCTTAAAGGTGCTGATTGGTTTGCATCTTTTGGTACAGAAACATCTAAAGGCACCAAGGTTTTTGCTTTGACAGGACAGGTTGAACATTCTGGTTTGATTGAAGTTCCAATGGGAACAACAATTAACGAAATAGTTAATGAAATTGGTGGAGGAGTTCCAAACGGTAAAACATTGAAAGCTGTACAAACGGGAGGACCGTCAGGAGGTGTTATTCCTAAAGATTATATGAATATGCCAGTATGTTATGAAGAACTAAAAAAAGTTGGCTCAATTATGGGATCTGGTGGTATGATAGTTATTGATGATTCATCTGATATGGTGTCTTTAGCCAAATTCTATTTAGATTTTACGGTTGATGAATCTTGTGGTAAGTGCTCTCCTTGTAGAATCGGTGGAAAACAAATGCTCAATTTGTTGGATAAAATTAATAAAGGTAAGGGTACAAAAGCTGATTTGGAACAGCTGAAAAGAATTGCTTCGGCTATGAAGAAAGCATCGCTTTGTGGACTTGGGCAGACTGCTCCTAATCCAGTATTGTCTACTTTGAATTTCTATGAGAATGAGTATTTAGATAAATTAGTTGATGCAGAGGAGAAATAGTATGGTGAAGCTTAAAATTGATGATGTAGAAGTTGAAGTTGAAGCAGGTACTAGTATTTTGGATGCTGCTCGTAGTGTTAATGTGGACATACCAACTTTATGTAAACATCCTGATGTTGACCCAAGTGCAGGATGTGGAATGTGTATAGTTAAGGTGGGTGGAAGAATTATGCGCTCTTGTTGTACTCCAGTTAGTGAAGGTATGGAAGTTATTACTAATGATGCGGAGTTGCGTGAAACAAGAAAAACGGTTTTAGAACTTATTTTAAGTAATCATCCAAATCATTGTTTGCAATGTGTTAGAAATGGACAATGTGAACTGCAAGATATGGCTATGCAGATAGGAATCGATAAAGATGAAATTGAGAAAATAGTTGGTGAAGAAGAACTTGATGTTTCAACACAAGCTATTGTTCTTGATCCTGCTAAATGTATTGTTTGTGGGCGTTGTGTTGATATTTGTCAGAATGTTCAAAATGTTTGGGCTCTGAGTTATCTTAATAGAGGTCTTGCAACAAAAATAACAGGGGCAAATGATGCAAAGTTGGCAGATACTCCTTGTATTAAGTGTGGCCAATGTGCCGCTCATTGTCCTACAGGAGCAATTGTAGAATATGATGAAACACAAAAAGTGTGGGATATGATAAAAGATAAAGAAACTGTTACTGTTGTACAAATTGCTCCAGCAGTAAGAGTTGCTTTGGGTGAAGAATTTGATTGTGAATTTGGTGCAAATTTAACTGAAAAAATTTATGCTGCTTTGAGAAGATTAGGTTTTGATAAGGTGTTTGATACAAATTTTGGTGCCGATTTGACAATTATTGAAGAAGCAAGCGAGTTTGTAAAACGCTTTACAAGTAATGATAATTTGCCAATGTTTACATCTTGCTGTCCAGCATGGGTTGATTATATTGAAAAATATTATCCCGAACACTTATCGAACTTGTCATCTTGTAAATCTCCTCATCAAATGGTTGGTGCTTTGGCAAAAACATATTATGCTCAAAAAATTGGTGTAGATGCATCAAATATTAAAGTTGTATCGATTATGCCTTGTACGGCTAAAAAATGGGAAGTAAGACGTCATGAATCTATGTCTTCATCAGGACATCAAGATGTTGATGTTGTTTTGACAACTCGTGAATTGGCTAAAATGATACGTCAAACAGGTATTAACTTTAAAGCCTTGAAAGATGAGCCTGCAGATAGTCCTTTGGGCGAATATTCTGGTGCCGCAACCATTTTTGGTGTTACAGGTGGGGTTATGACAGCTGCTTTGCGTACTGCATATTTTTATATTACAGGAGAAGAACTAGGAAATTTAAATTTTGAGGCGATTGAAGGGCTTGAAGGAGTTAAAGTTGCTGAGGTAGATATTAATGGTACTAAAATTCGTATAGCTGTTGTTAATGGTGTTGGTAATGTAGAAGATGTTATGGCTGAAATTAAAGCTGCTCAGGATGCAGGTGAAGATTTGCCATATCATTTCGTTGAGGTTATGGCTTGTCCTGGAGGGTGTATCGCTGGAGGTGGGCAGCCTAAAGTTATGATGCATAATTTACCAAAGCCTTGGGGTATTACTGATGAAATTCGTAAAAAGCGCTCCTTAGGATTAAATTGTGAAGATGAAAAAGCAAAGAATCGTTTGTCTCATCATAATGAAGAAGTGAAGAGAGTTTATGCAGAATTTTTAGGACAGCCAGGTGAAGGTAAGGCTCATGAATTGTTGCATACAAAATATCGTCAAAGAAATCTTTATAAATGATTTTGGTTGAAGTGAGAGAACAACCTTCAATATTTTTGTTGGAGGTTGTTTTTTTAATTAAATTTTATTTATTTTGTTTTATGTTGAATATGTCACTGTAGGAGATATGCGTGTTTTTAAAATGGATTAGATCATTAAAAATTTATGCCGACAAAAGAATGTTGGTTATGTTGTTGTTGGGGTTTGTTTCAGGATTGCCATTTTTATTAGTGTCTTCGACATTATCTTTGTGGCTCAAAGATATAGGTATATCATTGGCTACTATAGGATTATTTTCGATAGTTAAAGCTCCGTATAGTTTTAAGTGGTTGGTTTCACCAGTTATAGATCAAGTTTCTTTACCTTTGTTTTCAAAATTAGGACGTAGGCGTGGGTGGGCTGTATTTTTGCAGATTTTGCTTATTGCATCATTGTTTTTTATGTCTATAATTAGTCCTAAAGTTTCTCCGATACTGTTTGTTGTTTGGGTGTTTTTAACAGCTCTTTTTTCTGCATCTCAAGATATAGTTTTAGATGCTTATCGTATTGAGAGATTCAAGTCTAAGGAGCAGGCAGCAGCCGTAGCGGTGTTTGTTCTGGGATATCGTTTTGGTACTTTGTTTTCGGGTGCTGGAGCTTTATTTTTAGCAACTTTATTAAGTTGGGCGCATGTTTATCAAATCATGGCTTTTGGGGTATTGGTGGGACTTATTACGATAATGTTTTCTCAAGAACCAAAGAATAATAAAGCGTCTAATCCTTATACTTTACGAGCAATCATTGTAAACGCAATAGTAAAGCCTTTTTCAGATTTTATGAAAAGGGATAAATGGTTACTTATTTTGTTATTTATTTTCCTTTATCGAATGAGTGATGCATATGTGGCTCCAATGGCTTATCCTTTTTTTGATGATATTGGTTTTACAAAAATTCAAATTGCTTCGATTATTAAAATATATGGTGTTATTGCAACTGTTATTGGGACATTAATAGGTGGAGTTATTGTTAAAAAAGCGGGATTGGTTCGTTCACTGGTTATTTGTGGAATTTTACAAGGATTGTCTAATCTTGTTTATGTAGGACAAGTTTATGTTGGGAATAATGTTGAAGTTTTGATGTTTAATATTTTTGTTGAAAATGTTTCTGGAGGTATGGGGACGGCAGCATTTGTAGCATATCTGTCTGTACTGTGTAATAAAAAATATACGGCAACTCAGTATGCTTTATTGTCATCATTTATGGGGACTGCAAGGGATCTGTTTGCAGCTACTTCAGGTTTTGTGGCTATTACACTTTCTTGGCAGTGGTTTTTCGTAGTGACAACCTTGATGGCATTGCCAGGGTTGTTAATTTTGTGGTACCTTATTAGAGCTAGGGCTATTGATAATTACTAAACTTTATAAGGAAGTTTTGAATAAATAAAATCACTTACTCTATTGGGTAAAATAGAACCTAGCCAAGTTGCAAAACGCATTTGCCAAGGGAAAGCAATTAGTCCTACATTTTTTTCTATGCGAGAAGCAATAATTTGGGCTGCTTTATCTGCTTCCATAAAAAATGGCATAGGGCAAGTGTTTTTGTCTGTTATACGAGAACGTACAAAACCTGGACATATAGTAGAAACATTAATTCCGCTATTCTTTAAGTTTAAACGCAATCCTTCTCCCCAAGCCTTGATACAAGCTTTAGATGCTGAGTAGGAAGGACATGTTGGCATACCATGATATCCTGCTATTGATGATGTTATGGCAAGATGTTTTGTTTGAAGTGATGGTGCTTGTTTGAAAATTTCAATAACAGGAAGGACTGTATTTACAATTCCTATAACATTAACATCGAATGTTTTGTGAACATTATCAGTAGTTTCTTGTAAAGTAGCAACACCAGCATTTGCAAATACTAAATTTAGAGGCATTTTTTTATTGCTTTCAACAATCCAATTATAAACATCATCTTTATTTGTTACATCTAGTATTTTAGTCTCAACTTCACATCCTTTTTGACGGCATGTTTTAGCAACAATTTCTAAACGTTCTTCATTTCGACCACAAATGGATAAAAGTTTTATTCCTTTTGATGCGTAGTATAAAGCAAGGGCTTCGCCAATACCTGATGATGCTCCAGTAATTAGAACGTGGGAAAATTTTGACATTTTATCTCCTTAAAAACTTATTAAACTTTTTTGTATATAATTACTTTGGTTTTTGAAATAATTAGAAGGATTTTGAGTTTTGAGTATAGCAAGTATGACAGGTTTTGCAAGAATTAACGGTGCATTATCATTAGATGATAATAATGTTTCTTGGAGTTGGGAAGTTAAAAGTGTTAATGGCAAAGGATTGGATATAAAATATCGTTTACCTGTAGGGTATGATGATTTGGCTTTAGTATTAAAATCTAAGGCTTTAGGTGTTTTAAGTAGAGGTAGTGTTAGTGCTTTTTTAGATGTAGTTTATGAGAATACTTTTAAAAAATTTAAAATAGATGATAAATTGCTTGATGATTTGACATTAAGAGCTATTGAGTTATCTCAAAAATTTGAAGGAAAGTTAGCGTATCCGTCAGCGGCTGAACTTTTGGGGTTAAAAGGTATTATTGAATTAGAAGAAAATGTTATGAATGATGAATTTTTATCTCAAGTGAAGGATAAAATTTTAGATGACTTTATATCGGCATGTGATTTGTTACAACAGGATCGCCAGAGGGAAGGTGAAAAAATAAAAGAAGTTTTGCTTGCAATTTTAGCTAAGATTAAAATAGTTGTGAAAGATATTGAAAAAATCGCTGAACAGTTACCTTTGAAATTAAAAGAAAAGCTTGAATCACAACTGCGACAATATGCTAAAGATGTAAATGTTAGTGAAGAACGTATAGCACAAGAAGTTGTTTTACTTATTACTAGAGCAGATATAAGAGAGGAAATTGATCGTTTAAAAACTCATTTAAAATCCGCTTATAACTTATTAGAATCGAAAGATGCTGTTGGTAGAAGATTAGACTTTTTATGTCAAGAACTTAATCGTGAAGCGAATACAACATGTTCGAAAGCTATGGATGTTTGTGTTACAAATTTAGGAATGGAGCTTAAAGCTCTTATAGAGCAATTTAGAGAGCAAGTTCAAAATATAGAATGAAAAGGAGTTTAGTTATGGATGAAATTATTGATCGTTTACGTAAAGTTAGAAAAGGAGCAATGTTTATTATTGAAGCTCCTTCAGGTACAGGTAAGGGAACTGTTATTAAAGAACTACTGAAAAGTGATAATAATATAAAATTTTCGGTTTCTGTTACAACTAGAGAACCTAGAGAAGGTGAGGTTGAAGGAGTTGATTACTACTTTGTTACCGATCAACAGTATGATGAGTTTTTAAAACAAGATGCTTTTTATGAATATGTTGATTCACAGTATGGATCTCGTTATGGAACTTTGCGTTCTGAGGTTGATAGTTTTATTAATGTTGGACAAGATGTTTTGTTTGATATGGATTGGGCTGGTGCGAGACAAATGAAAGAAAAAGCAGGTGACGATGTTGTTACAATATATTTATTACCGCCATCAATTAAAGAATTACGTAGACGCCTAGAAGGACGGGGTACTGATAGCAAAGAAGTTATCGAAAAGAGAATGGGAATAATTTTGGATAAGGTTAGTCATTGGAATGAATTTGATTATGTTATTGTTAATGTAAGTCTGCAAGAAACGGTTACTAAAATTCAAAAAATTATTTCTGGTGAACGCATGAAGCGAGTGCGTCAAGTTGGTCTTAAAGGTTTTGTTAAAGAACTAATTAAAGAAGCGGAAGAAAATTCTTAATAGCGATTTTTTACTTTGCGTCGTTGTTCATCGTTCATAGATTTGTAAACGATTAGGGCGTTTTTTTCTGCATTGGCAACATTTAGATTAGCAGCTTTTTGGTAAAGATTAAAGGCTTCAATGAAGTCTGTTGATACACCAGTTCCTGTTGTGTACATCCATGCTAATATTTCTATGGCTTTGGGATCATTTTCTTTTGCACGAGATGTTATATCTTGTAATTCTAAAGGGGTTACTTGGTTTGATTTTATAGCTGCTACAGTTTTAAGCCACTGTATTTGACGTGCTTTTGCAAGAGCAGAACGCTTGTTAATATCATTTGATAATTTTACGGAAACGATATTTGTAGAAGTTGTTTTAGCGTTGGTTTGTTTTACTGCTAGTAGATCATCTTCTTCAAGTAAGATGATAGGAGGTTGGCGATTTTTGACAAATAAAGGTAAATAACCGCTATTATCGGAACGAATAATATCACGATAAAGATCATCAAGACTTGAAGCAATAACAAAACTAGGGAAAAGAAAAGTCGTTATGCTTATTAAAAAAAATATTTTAGAGAGTTTCATTTTATTAGTCATCAATATTATTTAATATTTGCAATTGTAGCAGATTCTTGTTATACAGGTCTATATGTTTTTAAGCTTTATAAACAATTAGAGAGGGTAAATTTTATGCATAAAATTTATAATTTGATGATACAAATGGTTGGAAATACGCCAATGTTTGAATTTATGCAATTAAAAACTAAGCTTAATTTGAAAGCTAATATTTTTGGTAAATGTGAATTTTATAATCCTCTTTTTTCAATTAAAGATAGAGCTGCTTTAAAAATGATAGAAAAAGCAATTGAAACAAAAAAAATAGATGGTGATAATGTATTTGTTGAGGCTACTAGTGGTAATATGGGAGTAGCAATCGCTGCGATATCTGCATCAAAAGGATTTAAAGCTTTATTGGTAATGCCCGAAAATACTTCTATAGAAAAAGTTAAAATGGTTAAACATTTTGGAGCTGATATAATTTTGACGCCAAAAGAAGATGGAATGAAAGGTGCAATTGCGAAAGCAGAAATGCTAGCAAAAAAATCTGAAAAAGTTGTTTTGTTGAAACAATTTGAAAATATATCTAATGCAGATGCTCATTTGTTGGGTACTAGTACAGAAATTTTGGCAGATATGGGAGGCGCTGTTGATGTAATTATATCGTCTGTTGGTACATCTGGAACATTAACAGGTATAGGCAAAGCTTTAAAAACGATAAATCCTGATTTGTATGTAGTTGCTGTTGAGCCGTTAAAAAGTAATGTACTAAATAATGGAAAGAAAGGTATACATCATATTCCTGGTATTGGGGCTGGTTTTGTACCACCATTGTATGATACGGATATTGTTGATGAAGTTTTTGATGTCGATGATGAAGATGCTTGGGATATGGCTAAAGCTATTGCTCAAACGGAGGGGCTTCCTGTGGGTGTGTCTGCAGGAGCAGCTATGGTTGCGGCTGTTAATATAGCATTAAGAGATAATTTTAAAGATAAAAATATTGTGGTTGTTTTGCCTGATGCTATTACTAATTATTTGTCGGAACTGTAGTTGTTTTTATTAGGAGACAAATAGATTATATAAACTTTTTAATTATTTCTTGCAAAAAGGGCTTTTTTTGCTTAAGCTGTACAATATGTCTAACAATTTTATAATGAAGAATTTTTTATGAAACCTACATCTATACTGGGGCGCTATCTTATGCGTCAAATTGTTTTAAACTTCTTGGGTGCATTGGTCGTTATTTTAGGTGTGATATTTTTATTTGAAATGGTTGAAAGATTACGACGTATTTCAGGAATGCCAGAGTTTGGGATATGGTTTGCTGTTCAATTAGCGATTGCAAGATTGCCTAAAACAGCAGAGCAAGTTTTTCCGTTTGTTATGATGATTGCTGCTATGATAACTTTTTGGCGTTTGAGTAAAACTAGTGAATTTGTTGTAATGCGGTCAGCTGGGGTTTCTATTTGGGGATTTCTTATGCCTATTTGTATTGCTACGTTAATTATAGGTATGGTTAATGTTGCTTTTATAAATCCTATTGCCGCTAATTTGTATGGTATGTTTGAAACTTTAGAACGCAGAATGGATACTAAAAATATGTCAGCAATGTCTTTTTCCGATCAAGGTTTATGGATTAGAGAAGCTATTGCAGATGACAAGGTTATGGTTTTGCAAGCAAAATCGTTACATCCAGAAAATGAAGATTTGTTGTTGCGGGGTGTTACTATAATTGAAATGGATAAAAGATCTCGTCCTATTCGAAGAATAGAGGCTTTTGTAGCCGTATTAGAAAGAGGCTTTTTTGATCTTAGGGATGTAAAAGTTTATGTGGAAGGAGAACCTATCGTGTCGATGGGGCGTCTTCGCTATGATACGGTATTGGATATTAATAAAATTGAAGAGAATTTCGTAGAGCCAGAGGCGATATCTTTTTGGGATTTGCCAAGAGTTATAAGTTTTTATGATAAATCAGGGTTTGCGGTTACAAGGCACCAGATGAGATTTTGGTCGTTGGTTATTTCTCCTTTATTTTTGGTTTCAATGGTTTTTATGGCGGCAGTATTTGCTTTGAGACCCAATAATCGTAGAGGGGGAGTAATGTTTTTGATTGTTGGAGGAATTGTTACTGGTTTTTCAGCTTATTTTTTGACACAAGTTGTTTATGCTATGGGTATTAGTGGTAACTTACCTGTAGTTTTAGCTGTTATAGCTCCTACAACGATAGCAATGTTATTAGCAGTTTCATTATTACTTCATTTGGAAGATGGTTAAGTTTTTAGTGGTATCGTGTTAGATAAAAATTTTTATTTAAAGTATTGTATTGCACAACGAACTCTAGCTTTACCACCGTTGATTTTAGGATTATAATGCAGATCACTATTACTCATGTATATACCTCTAGCTTGACTTGCATTGTATTCTGTAGACGTCCAATAAAAAGCTTCTGTTAAACGCTTTGCATTGATTTTATCAAAAGTTGTATTTATAGTGTTTTTATTGTCATATATAATTTTACTTTCTTTGAGATTTGGCAAAAACCAACTTCCTATAGGTTGTCCTCCTTCAGTTAAATTATAACAATATCCTGGAGCATAATTACTAGAAGCATAATCTCCTCCTAAAGCTACAATAGTAGCAGTATTTTCTTTGCCTGTGGTGGTTTCTGTCAATGCTGCACTTGATGAAGTATAATTGGTTAAACCTGATATATCTTCTTTTATACTAGACCAATACATATCGCTAGGAGCATTATTTAATCCAATAGCCAATCTATTTGCTGAGTCAAATACTACAGCTATAGGTGTTTTATCACTAGGAGTATTATCAGCATCATAACATTGTAGATCATCACATAACACAGCCCCAACTTTACATCCACCACAAAATACTTTATCTGTATCAAAAGGACATTTAAGCATATTTTTTCCAGCACAGTCTGTAATAGACATCGTAAAACCTAGATCTGCACAAGTTGGTATTTTTGTACAATCAAATTCAGCATAAGCTGAAGAAGCTACAATTAAACTAGTACCTAAAAGCAAATATTTTTTCATAACCTTATCTCCTTTATATTTTAATTTATAAACCT
>JAZSQL010000033.1:0-9622 GCA_045537965.1 Alphaproteobacteria bacterium | reverse complement strand
GATACTGAAAATAGATTAGCTATTGGATTAAAAGATGCAGGACCTATGCATTGGATGAAACCTGGTTTGTGTGGACTTGTGTCCAATGGAGGAGTAGAATGTAATATTGAAGGGATAGACGAACTTATAGTAACAACGGGTAACGTGATGTATCTTAATGGAGCATGGAATGATGTGGGAAGCGGTTCGCTTGAAACTATATTAAATGCAACAGATAATGGTAAAAACAATACAAAAGCGGTTATAGATTTAGGAGGAGATTATGCACTTAGTGATTATGCTCCAGGATATTGCTATTATTCAACCGAAGGAGGACAAAAAGAAGGTAGCTGGTTCTTACCTACTGTTAAAGAAAGTATGAAATTACTTGAAAATGGCGTTAAGATAAATGAAATATTAACGAATATAGGTGAGACTATATCAAGTAACTTGTATTACACATCTAGTGAAACATATGAAAGTGGTGATTTTAGATTAATGAGCTATCGCTTTAGAAATGGCAATACCATAGGAAATTGCCCACTTATAAGCTCGTATGGTTTAAAATATACCCCTGATGCACCATCATACTACGTTCGCTGTGCAATACAGTATTAATAAATAGCATACAAAAAAGCCCTGCAATTAATAAAAAAGCAGGGCTTTTAGCATAAATTTAAAATAAATTATCATTTCATAGTTTGATAATGACCACGCAATTTTTTGCGCCAAGATTTAACTGGAGTAAATAAAGCTAAACATCTTAAAAACCTTATTTTAATAAGCGACAATATTGGAAAACAAAGTCGATATTTACCAATGTTTTCTCTCATTTTGTTAAGTTGGTCTTTACTAGTATTTCCAATATATTCAGCTATTTTAATGAATGAGTAAACATCATCCCACCTAAATTTTCCTAATGCGTATTGGGCTCCTAGACCTTGGATTAGAGCGTAGTTTTTGCGGAAAAACCTGTTTTCTTTATATTTTAGAGCATTTACAGCAAATTGGTTATCTATTAATTTTAATTTGCCATTGTAATCTAGAATAAAGTTTTCTGGTCTAATATCACGATGAACACATTTAGCCTCAAACAACGTCACTATAATATCATCAAATTGTTTAATGATATCATCTTTTTGTTTGTCAGTTAATTGATTGTTTGCAATTAATGATTGCAAGTTATCGCCATTGATAAATTCCATTGCAATAAATTTTCTATCTTTATCACAACGATAAAACCAAGGTTTAATAAAGTTATTTTGATTTATGTCATATAATAATTTGGTGAATTTAAATTCATTTTTGCAAGTATTTTCTATTCCACCCCATTTGATGAACAGTCTTTCACTGCCTTTATATCCTTCAAAATATGTATAACCAGATGCCCCATAATTATTTATCATAATGGGTTTAACATCTTGTAGTTCATAGTTATTATGTAAATAATTAATAACAGTATCGGAATCAACAAGTTGATGATTATAGTATACTGTTTGGTCTTTAGGTCGAGTAAAAATATAGTGCTTGTCAGCCATAAAACTTCGTAACATTTGATAATAGTTATCAAATGGAAATTTTTCTTTGTCAGATGTTGTATTAGGAAAAATTCGTTTTAACAAACAAGCTACTTTTGTGTAGTAATCGCTAGCAATTTTCTTTTTATGTATTACAGCATGATAAATAAGAGAATAAAAATAGTTCTCATCATTTAATACATATATGTTATTGTTGTTTAAAACCTTTGATGATAGCATATCTTCTTGCCAAGCTTTATGGTAATAATTATCACCAATATGACGAATATCCCAAAATACTTTTTGTTGATTAACTATATTGTAGCAATGAACTCGATTAGGTGTTGCTGTAGCAGGGATAGCATTTAGCAAAAGCATAGTATTCAAATATTCTGCAGCTAAAATATCAATATCGCCATGTTCTTTGGTAGTAAATTCTTTTGGCAAACATTCATAATTACGTAATACTACATAGTTAGTAGTGTTATTTAACAAATAAAAGACTTCTTCAAGACTAGCAAAACCATTGGTACCTAGCAAATCTTGATTTAGTGGCTGATATTTTTTGTTCCATTTATCTGGTGCTGTTTTTAGATAATCATCATAATTTTTACCCAGTAACAAAGTAATATCATGATTAGTTTCTATAACACTGTTGGTTGCATGAATTTTACTTCCACCTCCAGTTAATTTGCGATATTTTTCTTTTAAATTAAAAATATTTACATTAACTTTTTCATAACCACGAGATGTTTCAACATATTCGTAATTAGGCTGTTTATCTAAAACAGTAATTAGCAAAAATCGCCCATCACCACATTCTTGTTGTTTTTTAGAATTGTTGTCTAGCTTTACACCATAAAATCTAGTAAAATTTTTAGCAATATTTTTCTTGTTCCAAGCAATATCAAAACATTCAAGTATAGTCAAATTTTTTTGGATATCTTCTAAAATTTGTTTTTCTTTCGAGCGAGCATTTTGCCATAAAACAATTAAATGAAGTTCTGGTTGGTTATTACTCATCTTTTGCTCCTTTAGGATATTAATTTGCCTAGACCGAATATGTCTGGAACTTCGGCAGTTAAAATATTTATATTATCCGCTTGTTTGGCTAATTCTTGAGTATTTTTACATGACGAATTTTGTAATTTTTTGACTAGATTTTTGCGAACTAAGGTCATGTGATGCATTCGCAATTCGGTAATAACACGATATTTAGCCCAAAAATAGTGAGATAGTCTTCGAGTAGGATCAGTTAAAACAACAGCCTTTTTATTGGGTTCTAATTTAGAAAACCAATAAATACGAGAAAAAAATTGTTCAAAACACCCTTGTTTATCTAAAATCATTTGAGTTGGTTTTTGAGCATAACGTATTTGAGCACAAAAAGCATGGGTAACGTTATTTTTGATAATAAATTCTTTGCCCATTTCAACTTCATCATAAAGATAAAACTCATCGGTATCCATTGTCATAAAATAGCGGCAACCATGCTTATAAGCGGCTTTCAATCCTATATTGCGTTTTGCTCGTTCTTGTTTGCCTGCAGATAAGTTATAATTTGGTATATACTCAATAAGCTCATCAATTAATTTTTGTTCTTTTAGTTTTTGTAATAATGGTAAAAGATTATTGTTAGATTTTTCGCCATACCAAGAATTTTTCTGATACACAACATTGATATAATCAGCATTTTTTCTAACACTTTTGATAGATGCTTCTAATAGTTCTTCACCATCAAATACTGAATATGACATACCCCATTTGTATTTTTTTACTAAATTTTTGATATATTGCTGTTCAAGTAATTGACGTTGTTTGCGGCGCAAATTTTTATCTTTAATAAATAGAGTTTTTAATCTGATTAATTTTAATCCTATTGAAGAAAGCCCTATCATATTTTAGTCCTTATTTTGCAACATGACTTAACTATTAATATTTCTCATTACTTAACTTTATCAATTAAAAGTTGTTTTAAACTAGTTACAACAATCTGTTTGTAAAAGCAATATTTTTTCCATTTTTTTATTATGTCTAACTTAAGTTGTATTCTTAACTTAAAATTAAATTATAGAATTTATACTATAACCAACGTTGAAGTATTTTAATTTTTACAGGATGAAAAAAATGGAAAAATCTACATGGATTGGTTTTATAGGTGGTATTGCAGCTGTTGGTTTGGGTATGTCGTTGAAGGGAGCTGATCCTCATGTTCTTATTAATCCTGCAGCCTTTTTAATTATTTTTGCGGGAACAGCAGCCGCAATTTTTAATGCTTTTCCTATGAAAGAACTAAAAAAAATTCCTAAATTATTAAAAATAATTTTTTTCGGACAGCATTTTACATCTAAACAAGAAATTTTAGAGCTTTTTGTTTCAGTTGCTAAATCAGCCAAACAAGAAGGTGTTATGGCTATTGAAAAACGTGCTAACGAAGTCGATGATCCTTTTATTCGCTCAGCTATGACAATGGTTGCTGATGGTTTTAATGGAGATTTTATTTACAATGTTATAAATGCTGAAATAAAGCAAATGGAGGAACGTCATCGTGCAGGAGCTCAGATATTTGCTCAGTGCGGTATGTATGCTCCAACATTGGGTGTACTTGGTGCAGTTATCGGTTTGATTGCAGCCTTAGGTAATCTTAGTGATATAGAGCAACTTGGGCATTCTATTGCTGCAGCCTTTGTTGCAACACTCCTTGGTATTTTCACTGGTTATGTTTGTTGGCATCCTTTTGCTAATAAATTAAAACAAATTAATGCTGAAGAGGTCGAGATTAAACGTATGGTCCTTGAAGGTGCTTTAGCTCTTCAGGAAGGAGCTTCATCAATTGCTATTGAATCTCGTTTGCAAGCTTATATTCCATTGGTTGAACGTAAATCATTGCGTGATGCTTAAGTTTCTCTGATTTTAAAGGATGATAATATGGTAAAAAGAAAACCTGAACTACCACACCATGAAGAACATGCCGATGAAACCTGGCTTGTCCCTTATTCAGATCTACTAACCTTGCTTTTGGCTTTATTTATCGTATTGTTTGCGTCATCAAGCTTAGACAAAGATAAAGCGGCGTTAATTCAATATGCTTTGGCTGCAGCATTTGGTAGTGGTGTAACTGAGGATACTGAAGGTAATATTATTAACTTTATGAATGATGCTAGAGATTTAAATCTCGAAGATGAGGGGGTCATTATTTCATCAGATGCTAATGGTGCTACATTAGAAATGACTTCTATCAATTTATTTGATAAAGGATCAGTTATTCTAAAGGCTGAGGCTATCCCAGTAATCAAAAAAATATCATACCTCCTTAATTCTAACAAATATAAAAAATATCGTATTGTTGTTGAAGGTCATACTGATGATACTAACGAATCAGAAACATTACCTTCTAACTGGGAACTTTCAGGTGCTCGTGCTGGTGCTGTTACTAGAGAAATGATATCAAACTCTATGGATATCAATCGATTTAAAGCTGTAGGACTTGCAGAAATATCTCCAGCATACCCTAATAAGAATCCTTATGGTGAGCCAATTCCCGAAAATCGTTTGAAAAATCGCAGAGTTATAATTCGTATTGAATTTTAATTAAGGAATAAAACATGAAAACAGGTATTTGTCTGCATAATGCCACTGTCCTAACAGGATATTCAATTATGCATAATTGTGCTGTATATATTAAAAATTCTCAAATTGCAGATGTTTATAATGAACAACGTTTTAAGCAAAAGGAATTTTCTTCTAAGATAGAGATTATTGATGTAAATGGCGGTTATATAATGCCTGGATTTATTGATACTCACATACATGGTATAGGTGGAAAAGGTGCAGACGATGCTGATTACAAATCGATCCTTCATATGTCTGAAGTTCTTCCCCAATATGGTGTAACTTCATTTATACCCACTTGCTGTACTGCAGCAGAAGAAGAATTGACAAAGAAAATCAAAGCAATTGTTAAAGCCTGTGGTAAAGAAAAAGGTGCTAATATTCTTGGTATTCATCTAGAAGGACCTTTTTTATCACCAGAACGTATTGGTGCACAATCAGCTCAAGGAATAAGCCCTGTTGATATAGGACTTATGAAACGCTTATTTAAGGCTTGCAAAGAAAAGCTGATAAATATGACTGTAGCACCAGAATTAAAGGGAATGAGAGAGTTAGCTCTTTATTGTAATGAAAAAGGTATAGTCCTACAAGCTGGTCACACTAATGCGACCTATGAACAGATGCTTGAAGGAATGCAAGCAAATATTATGCATGTAACACACTTGTTTAATGCAATGCGTCCAATGCACCATCGTGAACCAGGAGTTGTGGGTGCTGTACTTATTCACCCAGAAATATCTTGCGAAATAATAGGTGATGGTGTACACATCAACCCAAATTTGATAAATTTGCTACTAAAAAGCAAGCCACTAAGTCAAATTGTTTTGATAACAGATGCTCTTTATCCTGCTAAAACAGATATATCTCAATCCAAAGAATTATATTTAGATAAATGTTTTTATCGCAAAGAAGACAACGTGATGAATGGCTCTGCTATATCAATGCTTGATGGTTTTCGCAATTTAATAAGCTGGGGGGTTCCAATTGAAAAAGCTGTACGCATGGCATCAACCAATCCAGCTCAAATAATGAAGCAAAAAAACAAAGGACTTTTGCTACCAGGATATGATGCTGATGTAATTGTTCTTGATAAAGATCTAAATTTAACTCACACCATAATTAATGGACAATTTGTAAAAGGAAAAGAATAATGCGTGTAATTATAAAAGACAATGCTGTTGATATCTCTACTTGGGTTGCTGGTTACATAGCCTATAGTATCAAAAGAGCAAAACCAACAGCAAAAAAACCTTTTGTTTTGGGCTTACCAACAGGATCCACCCCTCTTGGCGTTTATAAAGAACTAATAAAGTTGTATCAAAATAAAAAAGTATCATTTGAACACGTAGTAACATTTAATATGGATGAATACATTGGTCTAAGTCCAGAAGATAAAAACAGTTACCATTATTTTATGTATGAAAATTTCTTTAACTACATAAACATAAATCCTAAAAATATTCATATCTTGGATGGTCAAACTAAAGACTATGCTAAGGAATGCGAAGACTATGAAAAAGCTATAAAAGCTTATGGTGGAATAGATTTAATGTTAGGTGGTATAGGAACAGATGGACACATAGCCTTTAATGAACCTTTTTCATCATTGACTTCTCGTACTCGCATCAAAACTCTTGCTCCTTCCACAATCAGAGATAACTCTCGCTTCTTTGACAATGATATCAGCAAAGTTCCAACTCAAGCCTTAACTATTGGCATTGGTACAATTATGGATGCTAAAGAGGTTATTATCATGGCTACAGGCGAAAATAAGGCTGAAGCTATATATCAAACTATCGAAGGAAATATCAATCATTTATGGCCTGCAACAATATTGCAAATGCATCGTTATGGTATTATTGCCTGTGATAAAGATGCTACAAAAAAACTTTTACCCCAAACAATTGATTATTTCCGAAATATTGAAAAAATGGGCGGTTAAAAAACGGGGGGATAATCTCCGCTTTTTACATAAAAATAAGGAAAAATTTTTATGCACAAAGCTCTGGAAACAACAGAAATTTTACTCACTTACATATCTGTATTGCTTGGTGTAATTGCTGTATACGTCTTTTGTCATTATGGCAAAATCTCAATGGAGCAAGTGTTTTTTATTGACGAAACTATCTTGCAAATGCCTTGGGTAAAACAAATTGTTTTATTTATAATAATAACATCGCTTATTTTGACATTTGCTATTTTATTGTTACCATCGAAAAAATTGAAAATTGCTTTATCATTAGTTTCAGTATCGTTTTTTATCTTTGTTTTTAGTGTGTATGAGTATATTAGATATAATATTTCTTATTCTACATTTTATGAAGATGAATATAAATCGATTTCGCCTAAAGACATATCTTTTCCTGAAAATAAAAGAAACCTTATAGTCATATATCTTGAGAGTATGGAACAAGACTATGTCGGACAAAATATAAAACCTTATCTAGATTCTTTGCAAAATAATAATACAAGTTTTTTAGGCTTTAAACAACTAGATAGTGCTAACATGACTATAGGAGCACAGTTTGCTAGTTTGTGTGGATTACCCCTTAAAAAAGTTGCTTCTAATAAAGACTTATTAAATTTTATGCCAACAGTTGTTTGTGTACCTGATATTTTAAAACAGGCTGGTTATAATTTAAGCTATCTAAAAGCCGCTGATACAGCTTTTTCAGGAGCTAAACTTTTTGCTGAACAACATTCTTTCGACAATATCAAGGGCTATGATGAACTAGCGCCAACACTAAAAGAAAAGTTTGGTAATGTTGATGGAAACTTATTTGGCGGATTACGTGATAAAATGTTATTTGAAGCTGCCAAAAGTGAGCTTGAAAAAATACAACAGCCTTTCATGCTTAGTTTAACCACTTTAGATATGCATCATTCGCCAGAATATTTTGTAGATGAAACTTGTCAAAAAACTTTTGGCGATATTCGCGATGCGGTTCGTTGTGTTGATAACAATGTAAAACAATTTATGGAATGGCTACAACAACAAGATTTTTTTGATAATACTACAATAGTTTTAATTGGTGATCATATTGGTCATGTTGGACCGTCAATATATCCTCGTAAAGCTGCTATTTTTAACGTAATAATTAATAATGTAAACGGATTAAACAAAGAAAATCATGCTTGGTCCACCTATGATTTGGCACCTACAATACTACAAGCAATAGGAATTGATATTCCTTATTTGGGAATTGGGCGTTCACTATTTAAAAGTGATAAAACGTTGCTTGAAAAATATGCTAACAATTTTAATTTTATGCTAATGGCAAAAAATCGTATGTATAACGATTTTGACCAAAAATTTGATGTTGATCTTTCGTTTAGACCTTACTTATTAGGTACAGTTTTAACTAACCAACAAACTGCTGATTATATTGATATTGGTAATAATACTTTTTGTTATAATACAACAATAATGTCGCTGGATATTGGTAAAAACAATAAAGATAATATGGAATTAGAAACAAATATTTTAAGTCTTGCTGAAACTTTTGATATTGTACTTAATGGTCATATAATTTTTTCTAATAAAGAGCTGAAGCCTCAAAAACGAAAACTAAATATTCCTATAAATAAAGAATGGATAGAAGATGATGGCAAAGTGGTTATTGAGGTCAATTTTACAAAATATAATCGTAATCGCCCCGCAGGAATATGTTTTGATAATTTTGTTTTGAAATAACTTATGTAAAATACTGGAGATGCCTTAAGCAAACCTCAAGGTTTGTTTAAGGCATCGTCTTTACCTTAAAAAATATGGGAGATCCTTCGGCTAAACGCCTCAGGATGATGATAATAGTATATTCACTTCGCTCGTTCAGACGGTAACTTTTTGGGATATTCACTAACGCTTATTACTAATTAACCTTCCCTTTTATCCTCGTAATAATTTTTTTTCAATTGTTAAATAGACAAAAGTTTAAAAAGCTAAACCACACCGAACGCAGAGGTTGGTTGTCTTATAGTTATTGTACCTGGTGCCTAAGTCCATGGCGAGGAGCCACGCGATATCGGAGTCGAACTCGGTAGAGGACCAACAGAAGCTAGTGCTTAAAGCCGTTCCACCAGCGCTAGTGAGAGCGGTATCTATGGTAGCTTTGTTATCGTATATAGCGTTTAATTCTTTAAAGTTTGGTAAAAACCAACTTCCTTCGGGTTGTCCTCCTTCAGTTAAATTATAACAATATCCTGGTGCATAATCACTAGAAGCGTAATCTCCTCCTAAAGCTACAATAGTAGCGGTATTTTGTTTGCCTGTTGTCGTTTCTGTTAGTACTAGACCAGCAGAGGCATAGTTAGTTAAACCTACTATATCTTCCTGAACACTAGCCCATTTCATAGTAGTAGGAGCACTATTTAATCCAATAGCCAACCTATTTTCAGTATCAAATACTACAGCTATTGGTTCAACTCCTGATGCTATTTTATCTAGGGGTTCATAACAATTTAAATCGCTATACAATATATCTCCTACAGTATCACAACCTTGTCCTGTGCTGCCT
>JAZSQL010000016.1:0-19552 GCA_045537965.1 Alphaproteobacteria bacterium | reverse complement strand
TCATATATTCCTTTTTAATTATATTATTTATGATCCTTTGGGATACATATAATAAAGTTTCCAACATCATACAAATTATGCCATAATTCTCGGCAATTATAATTGTTTTTTATATCATTAATAAGTTTTTTATCTGAATTTTTTTCTTCCCCTATAATAACCTTTAGTTTTTCTTCATAGTACTTTTTTGATATGAAATTCAAATCATAAGATCGCTTTAAAAGTTTTTTATGAAATTTATAGTTTTTTAACAGATTATAATTTTTTTCGTTGTAAATATGTACAATAGGTCCTTGATGATTTTGTTCTATTTCATTTCTAATCGATCTAAATTTATGAGTTTCCACAAAATCTGAACCATTGCCAAAATATCCGCAGAATTTATTAAAACACATCGGATAATATGATACCGAAGTAAAATCATTATTTTTTTCAAGGGCTGGTATTAAAAATGAAGAGGTATGTCCATAAATTTTCACCAAGGAATTTGGAGGAAGCTTAACTTCTTCAACATCAATGTATTTTGTTATATTGTGGCGAAAATTTGTACCTCTATAACTAAATGGAGGATAAACTAACACAATAAAAAGGATAAAAACAAAAACTATATAATATTTATTTTTTGATTTTTCATATATTTTTAAAAACACATAAGGAATGAAAAACGAAATTAATGAACTATAAACGACTGCATATCTTAAAATTCCAAACATATTAATCCAGACAAACCAATCAATTAATAATAGGGCTGCCAATATTTCCAATAACTTATTATTAAAGATATCGGGCAATTTATTATATTTACACCATTTCAATATAAAATATGCCACTAATAATGTATAACCTAAAATGATAAAATGGTCTTTAAGACCTCTTGAACACAGAGGATTATTAACAAAATAAAGAAAATAAGGTAAAAAAGAATGGTAAAATTTCAACTCTAATCTTGTATCACTAAACGGAATTTCTGGAGCATATTCAGATTTAAATATATTATTTAAAAATGGGAAAAAAGGATTACCATATTTTATCCATAAATCGTATATAAAATAGCCGTTGACAATCATGAAACCTGCTAATCCGCATAAAGCGAAAACAAAAATAATTTTATATGGGTTTACTATTTGTTTTCTGTATAAAATTAGTACCAATCCGATGCTGATCGCTACATGTCCGGCTGTTTGCTTTAATCCAACCGCAATACCCATAACCAAACCGGCTACTATAAAATTAAGTAATTTTTGCTGGTTTGGATATTTAAGCATTTTAAAAATTATATATAGCCCCCACAAATCTAGAAAAAGCATTGGAATTTCGTTTGTTGATGAGCCTATTTGTATCCATATGGCTTGTCTTGTTGTTGCTAAAAACAAGCAAAAAATTAGGAACAAAACATTATTGAATGACTTTATTTCATAAAACAACGTAATGATTTTATATAAGAAAAACAATGACATCCCATACCATATACCTTGCAGCGCAAAAATAATATTTGGGGTATCATTAAAATATTTAATATAAAAGTACAAAGGAAGTTCAATTAAAGGATTTAAAAAACCATTTGCTCCATCAGGAACAAAATATTTATGTGCTGAGTTTGTAATAAATTTATGTGCTAAATGATAATGATAATTAGCAAAATCCATAACTAAATCAGCTCTTACATATAATGCTATTGATGATCCCAAAACAATAAATACTAAAAATAAAAAGAAATTATTATCAATAATTTCTGGTATTGTTTTTTTCATTTAGTTCTCCATAAACATAAATCTTATATTTTACGAGTTTGAATTTCTAGTATTTTTGTTTGAGATTATTTCCATGTGCATGAATTAATATCAAGCGTCTTCATACTAACTTGTTTATCTTACTATTTTGTTTTATTTAATACTATTATCAACATTCTTTTTTTCAACAACTTTATTTGAATGTATCTAGCTAGTTCGAGGATTGCGTGTCCTCTCCAGCCACAATTCAAAAATCGTCAGAAATAGCGACTTTTTCTTTTATTTTCAAGCACTTAAACTGGCTAGAAGATGAATATATTTTGATAGCTTGTTTTACAACATCTTCGAAATCACTTCTATAGTTTTCAATAACTTAGTAAATTTTAACAAAAATATCACCCTAGATTTATAGTTTTCTTACTCCAACAGACATTGTCATCTTGTGCCTTTCTTTAGGTGCTAAAACAACAAAATTATCTCCTTGATTTGCAGGTTCAACACATATAAAATTTTTATATTGTCCTTCACTCATTTCAACCAAATCTTTATTAGGATTCCAAACAACTGTAGAATTTGAACCAGTTTTTTGTAATGTTATAACACGATTTAATGTATTATCTACAATTTCAATATCGTTAGTGTGATTAAAAAATGCGACATCAACTTCGCCCTTAATTTCTAAGTCTTTTTCTTGAGTGTAAATTTTACCATCTAATGAATTGTGATATTGATGATCTAACAAACCTTTAATTACAACATTATCTCTATTCCCAACATAAAAATAACTATGCAATGCCTCACTAAACCTAAACTCTTTATTACTATTATTAGTTGTCTCTAAATAACATTCCAACTTATCAGTAATTTTAATATTGAAATTAACATCCACATCAAGATTAAATTTTGCATCTGGCTTCAAAAACAAATTAACTTCTATTCTTTCTTCATCCACTAAAATATTTTGAACATCCCAAACAGACAATCTTGCAAAACCATGTCGAGGAAAATGGTTGTTTAGTGTTTCTTCTGCAAAACGAGGCCAACAAATAGGTATTCCTCCCCGAATAGCTTGTACTTTATCAAACTTATTTAAATCTCCCAACCAAAAAACATCATATTTTTCTGTTCTTGGTCGATACGATATAATGTTTCCTCCAAAAAGGGATATTTCGCATTCAGCTTTTTTATTACTCAATTTTATAAAAGAGTTTTTACTACAAATCATTTTTTAACCTCTTCCCATAAACCACAATAATCCTATCATCAATCAAGCCATCATTTTATGTCAACAAATTTTATCTTTTAATATACAGAACTTCACCAATAAAAAACTTGATTAATTACTAACAATAGTTAAAATATCTGACAGTTTTTCATAATAATCAATAAAAAGGATAAAAGATGACTTGGTTTCTATTTGCTTTAGGAGCTGCATTATTTGCAGCGCTTACCTCAATCTTAGCCAAAATAGGTTTAGAAGGAATTAGTTCAAATGTCGCTACAGCAATTCGCACAATTGTTATATTAGCCATGTCTTGGGGTATTGTTTTCTTTACAGGATCTCACAATCAATTAAGCTCAATATCTAGCAAAAACTGGTGGTTTTTAATAGCTTCTGGCATTGCAACAGGAGCATCATGGCTCTGCTATTTCAAAGCATTGCAAATAGGTGATGTTTCAAAAGTTGTTGCAATTGATAAATTTAGTTTAGTGCTAACTATCATATTATCTGCAATAATCTTAAGCGAAGTAATAACATTAAAAGTAATCGCTGGATGTCTATTAATCACAGCTGGTACTCTTTTAATGATTTTATAAAAATAAAACAACCTTTATCTTAAATAGGCTAATTATCATCATGGATATATATCAAGATATACGACAAGTTTTAATTGATAACGCTGAAACTTGTTATAAAAATTTTCTAATAAAACTCATTCCTAATTGTTCCAATATTCTAGGAGTTAGAATACCTTTTTTAAGAAAAATAGCCAAACAAATATGTTCAAATAATTGGCAATCATATATATATCATAATCCTATTTTTTTAGAAGAAACTTTATTGCAAGCTATAATCATCGGTAAAAAATCTCAAACCATTAGTGATTTTAACAATATTAAAAACTTTATTCCCAAAATAACCAACTGGGCAATTTGTGACACTTTTTGTTCAAGCTTAAAATTTATAAAAAGCAATAAAGATTATTGCTTAATATTTTTAAAACCTTACCTGTCTTCCTCAAAAGAATTTGAATTACGCTTTGGCTTAGTGATACTACTAAACTATTTTATAGAAGAAAAATATCTACCACTAATTTTCAAAACACTCGATAGTTTCAAAAATAATCAATACTATGCTCAAATGGCTGCAGCTTGGCTTCTTTCTTCTTGCTTTATAAAATTTCCCAATCGAACCTTAATTTACCTAAAAAAATCTCAACTTGATAAAACAACTTACAATAAATCTATTCAAAAAATTATTGAATCTCAACAAGTAGACAAATCGCTTCACTCTTTGCTAAAGAGAATGAAGCGACTATCATAACAGTTACAAATCAACAAAACTATCTCACCATTAATTCACTAATAACTGGCAGAGGATCATCTTTAAGAGAAGGTACAGGGACTGGATTTTCAAGTTTATCCATGATTCCTTTATAAAAATTGATAAGAGTTCTTACCCTCGGAATATCTTTAGTATTTCTATTGGCATATAAACGATAATGAACGGGCATATCACAAATAATGTTATCTAAACAAACCAATCCCTTTAAAGCGAAACTTAAGGGCATAATACCTATGCCAACATTATTTTCTAATGCGTTAATAAGAGCTAAGGTATTATTTGATACAAAATTAATACGAGCATATTTAAATCTTTCTTCACCAACAATCTGTCTCAATAAACTATCATGTTTTGTAATCAACCGATGATTCTTAATCATATCGTCAATATCTAAGGGATAACCATGTTCAGACAAATATTTAGATGATGCAAAAAAACCACAGTGAACCTTTTTTTCACTTATCAAAACAACATCAAAATTATCTATTTCTTCATAAGTAAGAGCAATATCAATATCTCGTACATCAACCGTAGATGGATCTAAAGCCGTATTAGATACAATTTTTAATTCAGGAAACAAATCAAATAAAGAAGATAAATCTTGTGGCACCATATAAGATGCATAACCAAGCGATATAAATACGCGAACCTCTCCTTTTACCTCTCTATTTTCGAGACGAATATTATAAATCTCATCTAAAACTTCTCTAATTTTAGCCGTCTTTGAAACAATCTTTTGAGCAGCACTAGTAAGACTGCTCCCTCGCCCATTTGAAGAAATAAGCTTTACACCTAAATCTTGCTCCAAACAATCTATATACTTATTTATTGTATCAATAGAAGTAGATAAAGCCTCCGATGCTTTTCTTTTACCAGCAAACTGATCAATAGCCTGCAAAAAAAGCACACTTTCAATCATAGACAAATCTCTTTTAGTAACCATCTTATCCTCGCCCACCTTTTGACGAACTACCTTAAGGCGGTCGGAGAGTTCAGAAATCAAATGCATTGATATGATCCTTTAACCTTTAAAGTCTTCTAAGACTTCTGTACATTCGTTAAAGCTCCCCGACCTTAAAAAACAGGTATATAGAGCGAGAACACTTCTACAGACAAGTCAGTCCAACAATGCATTGAGCTTCTGACGGCTCGGACAACCTTAAAACATTTCGCTTTAATGATTGCTCACCTAGCAGTATATATCTAGCATATAACTAATCAATAACTTATTTTTAGATAAGAGTCATCGAAAAACTAGTACACTACCAATTTTAGTAATACAAGCCACATTTTCATAAATCAACAATATTGTAGCACTTATCCTACTGTACTAAAATTTAGAACACTCTAACATATTTTTTTGTAATATTCGAAAATTTCGTACATTAACTCAGATTTTTTGTTATTGATTTTACGATGATTTATGTAAAAAAATAATTCCAGTACTTAACGACAAAATATACACATTACTAAATTTGCTAACACTGGAGAATAAATATGAATTATGAAATGGAACTAAACGACACAGATATCTCAATTAATTCGAGTCTAACAAGTTACCTACAAAGCATTAAAAAATTTCCTATTTTAGAACAAACAGAAGAATATCTATTAGCTAAAGAATACAAAGCCTCCAACGATCCTCAAGTTGTTTACAAACTTGTTACATCTCACTTGCGTCTTGTTGCAAAAATTGTAAATTCTTATAAAGGATATGGTCTTCCTATTAGTGAACTTATTGCTGAAGGAAATATTGGTTTAATTCAAGCTGTCAAAAAATTTGATCCAGATAAAGGTTTTCGTTTTTCTACCTATGCCCTTTGGTGGATAAAGGCTTCAATTCAAAAATACATCTTAAACTCTTGGTCATTAGTCAAGCTTGGCACCACCAATTCTCAGAAAAAATTATTTTTTAATCTTCGTAAAATAAAAAAGCAACTAAATCTTATAGATGACAAAGAAATGAATGATTCTATAATCAATGATATAGCTCAAAGGCTTTCTGTAAGTCCTAAAGATGTTACTGAAATGAATTCTCGTATATGCTCTCATGACAGCTCTTTAAATTCTTTAGTAAATGACGACGAGTCTGATAGTCCTGAGGTGTTAGATTTTGTATCAGATATGACTCCTAACCAAGAAGAAAGAATAATTTGTAGCGAAACTCACATGTATCGCAAACAAGCTTTCATCCAAGCTCTTGAATGCTTAAATCCTAGAGAAAAAGATATCTTATTCAAACGTCGCTTATATCAAAAACCAATTACCCTCGAAGAATTGAGTAATGTTTATAACATATCTAAAGAAAGAGTTAGACAAATTGAATTTAATTCAATCAATAAAATAAGAAAAAATATTCCAACCTTACAATAAATTACATACTCCCCTCAAATAACACAAGAAAACTTCCCCTTTTCTTGTGTTATTTTTTATAAAAATAATTTCCCAAACAATCCAATTGTAAAACAAAACAAATATACCATAAATCAAGCAAAAACTATAAAATTTGCTCATGTAGATAAAAAAACAGTAATTTTTATGATAGTTTTTTTATGTAAAAACAATTTGTTATAAAAAGTAATGTGCGTTTAAACCAACGTTTTTGTAGAGGCTATTTTTAGCCTTTTTTATAGTATATAATAAAATTAGTAAAAAAGCAATTAACTCATTTTTTATTACATATTTTCAATAAGTTATTCTTCTTTTGTTTTTCTTGTTTCTTCTTTTTTAAAATGTTTCTTTTTTACCTCTACAAAAACGTTCGTTGTGCGATACAGTATTAATAAATAATGTATCCATCTTATAAACATGAATACTTGATGGATTGTTTGTATAGTACTGTATGTACGTATATTAATAATTGGAAGTTAAGTATCATAAGCTAGTAAATAAGCTTTATATGCTTAAAATATTTTGATTTACAAAAAAATAAGCCCACCTTTTGTTATTATAAGGTGGGCTTTGATTCTATTCAAAAGGTACTTTGTCGGTGCGAGTTTCTACAAGTTTTGAGGTTCGCTTGTTAAAAGCTATTCCCCGATTTTGTTTGCAAAGATCTGGATTTTTTTGTTGTTTCCATAATGCTTGCAAGTTGACTAAACACTTGACTATTTTAGCTATACACCAACAGATGATTATAGTTAAAACTATCAATATGCATATAATAATGCATAGTTTTATTTCAGCACCTAACTCACTCATAAATTGTTCAAAAAAATGTTCCATATAAATTTAATTTTTAAGTTATTGTATAAATAATTTTTTGTTTAGCGGTATTTTAACTAATTTTTTTTATAATGCAATGAAATTTTGAAAAGTTGGAAATGTGAGATGATTTGTTCTAAGAAAATTATATCTGTTTCTTTGGCTGTGTTGTTGGGTACGACAGCTTGTGCCTCGGCTAATGTTACATCATCAGCTCCACCAGAATATTTGGATTGGCTTGAAAATTTAAAAAAAGAAATGGTTGAAAAAGGAATATCACAAAAAACTATTGATAAGGTTTATGAATTTGACTATTACCATCCTGTTCCAAATGCTGTAAAAAAAGATAGAAAACAGTTAGAATTTTTGCTTACTTCAAATGATTATTTGAACAGAGTAGTTTGTAAAACTAGAGTGGAAAAAGGGCAGAAAAATTATCGAGAATTAAGACCAATTTTAAAAAGTATAGAAGCAAATTATGCGTTGCCTGGTGAATATATTGTGGCGTTTTGGGGAATAGAAACAAATTTTGGTACTAATTTTGGTGGGCATAATGTAATAGATGCGCTAACCGAAATGAGCTATGATAAAAGACGACCGCAATTTTTTAGAAAAGAACTTTTTCAGGCTTTGAAAATTGTAGATAATTGGGATATAGACTTTACAAAAATGCAAGGTTCTTGGGCTGGAGCAATGGGGCATTTTCAATTTATGCCATCAACATTCAATACATATGCTGTTGATTTTAATAAAGATGGACAAATTGATATTTGGTCTAGTTTTGAAGATGCGGCAGCATCGGCAGCAAATTATCTAACAACAATAGGTTGGCAAAAAGATATTCCTTGGGGAATGGAAGTTAGTTTGCCTTGGAATTTTGATTTTGCACTGAGTGGAAGAAATAAGCCTCAAACATTAAAAAAATGGCGCCAAATGGGAGTACGTCCTGTTGGGAAAAAGAAATTTGGTTTGGCAGATGATTTGGCTGTTTCTATTATTACACCAGAGGGTAAAAAGGGAAGAGCTTATTTAATTACAGATAATTTTTACAAAATAATGCATTGGAATCGTTCGGAAAATTACGCTTTGGCAGTTGGCGTTTTGGCTGATTACATACGTAGCGGAAAATCGTGGAAAAAAGTTTCTGATACATCGGCTCAACGTGTTAAAACTGACGATGTTTTAAAGATACAAGCCTTTATTAATAAACTTGGTTGGTTTGAATTGGAAGAAGATGGACAACTAGGAAGCAAAACAAGAGCAGCTATTAAAGAAGTGCAAAAAAAAGCCAGACTTCCACAAGATGGATATCCAGATTATCAGCTTTTGCGTAAGATTAATAATTATAATAGTGATATCGGCTTTGCAATTCCAGTACCTCAAAGAAAATTACACAAGGCAAAATAATAGCTTTACCTTAGATAAAAAAGATTATAGATTGAAAAGCGATTAAAATGAGATTTAATTGTAGAGTTTGGTATGTCTAAATTTAGGTATATTTATTTAGCAGTGGTTTTTGTTTTAGGTGCTTGTGCTTACGGAAGTGTAGATTTAGGAAATGGAAAATATACTCAAGCATCAGCAATTACAGGACAAGGTGGTATTTATAAGGTAGGTAATCCTTATAAAATTATGGGTAAGTGGTATTATCCTAAAGAAGATTACAGTTATAAAGAGGTTGGCGTAGCTTCTTGGTATGGTGAAGATTTTCATGCTAAACGTACAGCAAATGGCGAAAAATATGATATGTATTCATTAACAGCAGCGCATAGAACATTACCCTTGCCTAGTATTGTTAAAGTTACAAATTTGGAAAATGGTCGTTCTTTAGTTTTGAGAGTAAATGATAGAGGACCATATGCAAAAAATAGGATTATAGATGTATCTAAAAGAGCATCACAACTTTTGGGATTTCAGGCACAGGGAACAACAAAGGTTCGTGTTGAGGTTATGGAAAAAGAAAGTAAAGCTTTGAAAGCTGCTTTGACTGGAGAGTCAGTGGAAGAAGATGTTTATCTTGTTCAAGAAAAAGCCCCTATTTTAAGTTCTGAAAATTTGGGTGGGATTTCTTATCCTAAAGGAAGTTATTTTGTTCAAGTAGGGTCATATTCTCAAAAAGCAGGAGCGCAGAGTGTTGCTTCACAGTTGGATGTTAATTCTAATATATATTATGTAAATGTGAATGGACAGAACTATTATCGGGTTAGAGTAGGACCATTTTCTAATGAAAAAGAGGCAGAAGTAGCATTGGCTAAGATTAAAAATAGAGGTGCTTATGATGCCAAAATTGTCACGGATTAGCTTTTTTTAATGAGGTAAAAATGAAAATTAGTAGAGCTTTGTTGAGTGGAATTAGTGCTGTTGTTTTAATGGCTAGTGTTGATGCTTTTGCTATTGATACGAAAGCTAGAAATATGATTTTAATGGATTATGCAACAGGTGAATATCTTTATGAAAAAGATATTACAGATCCAATACCACCAGCTTCTATGAGTAAATTGATGACGGTTTATATGGTTTTTGATAAGCTAAGAGACGGTAGTTTGTCATTAGATGATACGTTTAAGGTTAGTGAAAACGCTTGGCGTAAAGGTGGTGCTGCTAGTGGTGGTTCAACAATGTTTTTGGCAATAGGTGATGAGGTTACAGTTGATCAATTGTTGAAAGGTATTATTATTCAATCAGGTAACGATGCTTGTATAGTTGCAGCGGAAAATATTGCTGGAGATGAAGATTCTTTTGTAGAAAGAATGAATGAAAAAGCAAGAGATATTGGATTAAAAAATTCTAATTTTGCTAATGTTACGGGGTTGCCTCATCCTGATCATAAGATGTCTGTTGAGGATTTAGCTTTACTAGCTCGTAAGATTATTGAAGAATTTCCACAATTTTATTATTTGTTTTCACAGAAGGAATTTGTTTATAACAATATAAAACAAGGAAATCGTAATCCTTTGCTTTATTCAATGCCTTATGCTGATGGTTTGAAAACAGGACATACGGAAGAAGCTGGTTTTTGTTTGACTGCGTCAGCTAAAAAAGGTGGCAGACGTATTATTGGTGTTATGACAGGGTTAGAATCAAACAAAGAAAGATCAGACGAAGCTGACAAAATGATGTCATGGGCTTTTCGTGAATATGATAATTATACTTTGAAGAATAAAGGCGATAAAATTGCAGATATTCCTGTGTGGTATGGTGTTGATAAAACAGTACCAATGGTGATGTCTGATGATTTGATTAAAACCATCAAAAAGAGTGAACGTAATCAGGTTAAAATGACAGCAATTTATGATAAACCTGTTAAAGCTCCAGTTAAAATGGGACAACAGTTAGGGGTTTTAAAAGTAGAGATTCCTGAAAAGCAAGTTATAGAAGTTCCTTTGGTGGCAGGACAGACTATTAACAAAGTTGGTTTATGGGGTAAAATTGTAAACAATATTAAGTATTTGTTGTCAGGAGATTAGCTATATGAAGGGATTATTTATTACTTTTGAAGGCGGTGAAGGCACAGGTAAATCCACTCAAATCAAACTGCTAGAAGAATATCTTAAAGAAAAAGGTGAAGATGTTGTAACATCTAAAGAACCAGGAGGAACAGAGGTAGGTTTAGAAATAAGAAAACTTTTAGTTTGTGGGGATAAAGATAAGTTTGATGCTACGGCAGAAGCATTGTTGTATTTTGCTGATAGACATATCCATTTAACAAAAAAGATTTGGCCAGCTATGGAAAAAGGAGCTATTGTTTTAAGTGATAGATTTGCAGATTCAACAATGGCATATCAATATTATGGTTATAATAAGCGAGTTAGTAAAGAAACATTAAATACTTTGTATGATATAGCTGTTGGACAGTTTAAGCCTGATTTAACAATTATTTTAGACATAGATCCAGAAAAGGGATTGGCAAGGTCTTTTGCTAAAGCGAAAAATATGGATGTAAAAGAGTTACGTTTTGAGGGAAGAGATTTAGAATTTCATCATAATTTGAGAAATGGTTTTTTAGAAATTGCAAAAGCTGAACCAGAAAGATGTGTGGTTTTGGATGCAGATAAAACAATAGAAGATTTGCATACAGATATTATAAAGGTTGTCGAAGAAAAATTAGGATTATAGTTGATGAGTGAGATAGAAGCATCTTTTGAACCAAGACATAACGGTTACATAATAGGGCATGAAGATGTCGAAAAGATGTTTTTTGATGCGTGGAAAAATAACTCTTTACATCAGGCTTGGCTGATTTCGGGCATAAAAGGAATAGGAAAGGCTACTTTTGCTTATAGATTAGCTAGATTTTTACTTAATCTTGAAGATGACAAAATAAATAATTATACTTCTTTAGATGTTTCGCCAGATAGCCAAACTTTTAAACAAGTTAGTAATGGCTCACATCCTGATTTTAAGTTATTGGAACGAGGATACTTAAAGACAGAGCGACAAAAAATTGTAAAAGCAATTAAGGATGGGAGTTATTTAAATAACGAGGAACTTGCAGAGCTAAAAAAATCTAGTGTTATTACAGTTGATGATGTTAGAACTGTAAATGAGTTTTTATCTAAAAAGTCAGCCGATGGAAGGTGGAGAATCGTATTAGTTGATAGTGTTGATGATATGAATACATCGTCAGCTAATGCAATATTAAAGATATTAGAAGAACCACCGCATAAAACAATAATGTTGTTGATTTCTCACAATCCTGCACGATTATTGCCTACAATACGTTCTCGTTGCGCTAAATTGGAACTTAAGCCATTAAAAGAAGGTGTTGTTGCTAGTTTGTTGAGAAGATATCGTCCAAATATTAAGGAAGATTTGATAAAAAAGACTGTTGCAATGGCTGGTGGAAGCATTGGAAAAGCGATAGCGTATGTTGATAATGATGCAGTGCAACTTTATGAAAAAATTTATGCTTTGGCTACATCTGGAAAAAATTTTAAGACAGCTGATATGCTTAAATTTTGTGATGAAGTTTCGTCTACTGAAGAAAATTATGAATTGTTTAAAGAACTTATATGTAAATTTTTGAGTGAGCAGGCTAGATCATTGAATAAAATTGAAGAAACAACACAAATGTTTGATAAAGTTACCCATACATTTGTGGAAACAGAAAGTCTTAATATAGATAAGAGGCATGCTATAATGAATATAATGGTTGCAATTTGTAGGATATATTAAATGATATTTGCGGATAGTCATTGCCATTTGGAAAACAGTGCAGAGCTTGAAGATGTTATAGCTAGAGCTAAAGATGTTGGCGTTGATTATATTCTTGATGCTGGTAGTAATTTGGATAATTTAGCGGAACATTTGCTGATTTGTAAAAATTATAATGGTGTGTATACAGCAGCGGGAGTGCATCCTCATCAAGCTAAAGAATTTGTTGATTTGACAGTAGATGATATTGTTAAGCTTGCTGACAATGATAAGGTTGTAGCAATAGGTGAGGCGGGGTTAGATTATTTTTATGATTTTGCGCCAAAAGATATGCAAATAGAGTTATTTGGAAAGAATATTGTTGCAGCTCAAGAAACAGGAAAGCCTTTAATTATTCATAATCGAGAATCAGATGAAGATATGATAAAAATTTTGCAAAATTTTTATGAAAAAAAGGAATTTAAAGCCGTAGTGCATTGTTTTTCGTCATCTTGGCGGTTGGCGGAAGTGGCTCTTGGAATGGGTTTTTATATTTCAGCATCGGGAATGATAACGTTTCCTAAATTTGAAGATATAAGAGAAAATTTTGTAAAAATACCTATGGATAGGTTATTGATAGAAACAGATTCTCCTTATTTGGCTCCTGTTCCTAAAAGAGGGCAGATTAATGAGCCTGCAAATGTATATTATACGGCTAAAAAGTTAGCTGAAATAAAAAATGTTAGTTTAGAAGTGATGGCAAAAATTACATTGGATAATTTTAAGAGGTTGTTTGCGGTATGATCAAGGTTGTGTTTTTGGGAGCAGGGGCTTCACCAGGTGTACCTTCAATTAGTTGTGGTTGGGGAGCTTGCAATCCTAATAATCCTAAAAATGTTAGAAGAAGAACATCGACTTATTATGATATAAACGGTGTTAAGATTTTGGTTGATACATCGCCAGATTTACGAGCGCAAATGCTTGATAATAATGTGTATGAGCTTGATGGTGTTTGTTATACTCATGCGCATTTTGACCATATTTGCGGTATTGATGAATTACGAGAAATTAATAGAAGAACTTGTAAACCTTTGGATATTTATGCGCCTAAAGCGGTAATGAAAGAAATAAAGCGAAGATATGATTATATGGTGGTAAAATATGATAAGCCAGATTTTTATTTATCTAGAGGGGGATTGATTCCTTATACAGTTAAACCTAATAAAGAATTTTATATAAAAAATGTAAAATTGGTACCGTTAAAATTGTTAGGGCATAATGCATCAAGTTATGGTTATATTATTAACGATGAAATAGTGCATCTTAGTGATTTTAAGTTTTTAGCGGGATCAGCTAAAGAACGTATAGCGGCAATTAAACCAAAGTTGATGGTTATGCCACTAACAATAGTTGATACTCATAAACATCATATTGGTTTGAAAGAGGCAATGGCTTATGTTGAATGTTTTGAGCCAGAAAAAGTAGTATTTAACCATATGGCAACAGAATGTGATTATGATTATGTAAACGAAAATACACCAGATTTTGTGCAACCTGCGTATGATAACTTGAGATTGGAGTGGTAAAAATGCTTTGTATTTATCATTTGGCTGATCATGATGGAAAAGGATCTGCCGCTATTGTAGGGCAAAAGTTTAAAGGAGTTGAATTTTTTGGACTAAATCATGATATGGAAATTCCTTTAGATTTGATAGAAAAACATGACAAGATTGTAGTTTGTGATATATCACTGCCATTAGATTTAATGTTTGAATTGAATGAAACCAAAGATTTAACTTGGATAGATCATCATGCTTCAATAATTGATGAATATGATGAAAAAGTTCGAAATGGAGCAAAAGAGATAAAAGGTTTAAGGCGTAATGGAACAGCAGCGATTATGTTAACTTGGGAATATTATTTTCCTGAAAAAGATGTTCCAGAAGGTGTCAAGTTGTTGGCTTTGAATGATTTATTTGATTTAAGAGATAAAAGAGTTAGACCTTTTGAATATGCTTTTCAATCAATGGGCGTAAATAAGCCTACAGATAAAAATTGGAAGGATTTGTTAGCTGATAAAATAAATATTGATGAAATGGTAGCAAAAGGCGAGGCTATTTTATCATATATTAAAAATCGTAATCATCGTCTTTGTAAGGCAATGTCTTTTGAAAGTGCGTATATGGGGTATAAATGTATTTGTGCTAATATGCCACAGGGATATTCAGAATTTTATGATGGGGTTAAGAATATCAAAGATTATGATTTTATGTGTAACTTTTTTATGAATGGCAAAAATAGTTGGAATTTATCTTTTTATACAACTAAAGATAATATTGATGTGTCAAAAATTGCAGCCACATTTGGTGGTGGAGGTCATAAAAAGGCGGCAGGAGCATCGGGATTAAAGCTTTTGCCAGAATTTTTGAGTGGTAAAGCGTTGTAAAAGAATGCCCAACTTAAAGTTGGGCATTCTTTTACTATAAAAGTAACTTTTTTACTTGAGAATTACGGAGAATGTAGTAAATTGGTTGGGTTAAAAATGATAATGGATAAATAGGAGCTTTTTATGTCTAAAATCTTAGTTACGTCTGCATTGCTTTATATAAATGGAGTACCTCATTTAGGTCATATGGTTGGTTGTTTGTTACCTTCGGATATATATGCTAGGTTTATGCGAATGATGGGTAACGAGGTTTTATATATTGGTGGTACAGATGAACATGGTACAACATCAGAAGTTGGTGCTTTGAAGGCAGGTATGGATATTAGAGATTATTGTGATATGTATCATAAAAAGCATGCTGAAATTTATAAAGATTTTCGTTTGTCGTTTGATTGTTTTGGTCGCACTTCTTCAGAAGAAAATAAAGAAGCAACTTATCATATTTTTGAACAGTTGGATAAGAATGGTTTTATTGAAGAAAGAGTTATAAAACAAGTTTATTCTGTTGATGATAAAATGTTTTTAGCAGACAGATATATTACTGGTACTTGTCCGTATTGCGGATATGATAAAGCCCGTGGTGATCAATGTGAAAATTGTACAAAGGTTTTGGAACCGACAGATTTGAAAGATGCTAGAAGTTCTATTTCAGGATCTAAAAATTTAGAAGTTAGAGAAACTAAGCATTTATTTCTTAATTTGCCAAAATTAGAAAAAGAATTGGAGCCATGGGTAAAAACTAAAGAACCTTTTTGGCCTGATGTTGCTTATACTATTGCTCAAAAATGGCTTAAAGAAGGTTTACAATCAAGGTGTATTACCCGTGATTTGAAATGGGGATTTCCTGTTAATAAAGAAGGATATGAAGATAAAGTTTTCTATGTTTGGTTTGATGCGCCTATTGGTTATGTAGGTATTACTAAACAGTGGGAAAGTGAGAAACCATCAGAGCGTAATTGGAAAGATTGGTGGATGAATCCTGAAAATGTACGTCATGTTGAGTTTATGGGTAAAGATAATGTGCCATATCATTCAATTACATTTCCTGCTACATTATTGGGAACTAGAGAAAATTGGACACAAGTTGATTTCTTAAAAGGTTTTAGCTATTTAACTTATGAAGGTGGCAAGTTTTCTAAATCGGAAAATAGAGGAATTTTTGCGGAAGATGCAGTAAAAGAATTTGATGCTGATTATTGGAGATATTGGTTAATTGCAAATGCTCCAGAAAGTTCAGATGCTGCTTTTACTTGGGATTTGTTTGTGGGTGCGGTTAATAAAGATTTGAATGGCGTTTTGGGCAATTTTGTTTCTAGAGTTTTAAAAATGACATCGTCAAAGTTGGGAGATGTTGTTCATGAAGGTGGTGATTATACTGATGTTGAAGAGGAGTTAATTGCAACTTTGCAAACAAGAGTAAATGATTATATTAAATATATGAATGAGATGGAATTTCGTAAAGCTTTGGGTGAGTTGAGAGCAATTTGGGTCGAAGGAAATAATTATATTTCTGTTACAGAACCTTGGACTGTTATTAAAACAGATGAGCAAAGAGCTAAAGTTATTTTGCGAGTATGTATTAATTTGATAAGAATTTTTGCTATTTTGTCTGCACCAATAATGCCTGTTATTTCTCAGAAAATGTTAGATAAATTGGGAATGGAAATGACTAGTTTGAATAATTTTAATGTAAGAAAGGAAATTAATACATTAAAAGGTGGTGAAAAGTTTGAAGTTGGAGATATGTTGTTTGAAAGAATTACACCAGAAAGAGTAGAAGAACTTAAAGCAAAATATGGGAGTTCTAAATGATGTTTAGAAGAAGAAAAAAAGCAGAAGATGACGTTATAGGACCTAGCACTGGTTGGATAAAATGGGCAACAAAGTTTTTTAGATTTATATTGTATCCTTTTATTCATCCGTTGTGGTTTTTTATTGGATTGCTTGTCATTGTAGTTGCGTTAGTTGCTATTCCGTCTTATTATGGAGTTCAATTTGGACAGATACCACAATGGTATAAATTACAGGTACAAAAGTATTATCATAAAACTGAAACAACTATAAAAGATACAATAGTTAATCCGTTAAAAGATGAGGCTTTAAAAAAAGCTAAAGAACTGACAGGGAACGCTGTAAGTGTTAAAACTATTGAAAGAAAACCAAGTAAAAAGGAAATGGTAGAGTATTCTAATCCTAAGATGGCAAATCGTAAACTTTTTGAAAGAGCGCAAGAAATTCCAGTTGATGTTGCGGCAACGATAAATAATGCAAATAATTTTTCTAGGGATAATTTGTTTAGGTTTAGGCGTAATGATACTATTGGTTTGAGATATCTGGAACAACCTGAAGATGTTAAAGGAGTGGTTGAAGTTGTTAATGCTAACGAACTCAGAATAAATGGTGTTTTGATGTTTTTGTATGGTATTTATGTTGATGCTTTGTCAGCGGAAGGAATAGCTGCTCAGCGTTTTTTACAAAATGAGGTTGAAGGCAAAGAAGTTATTTGTAAAATTGTGGCATATACTCAAGATGATGCACCTACTTCTATATGTGTTTTTGGCAATAAAAGTCTGAATCAGCAGTTGGTTGATTTAGGATATTCAATGGATGTTAGTCTAAATTAAATAAAAGGATTAAAGCCAGAATGTGGCAGCCTGTTTTAATGATATGTGGTTATTTTATCACAGTGTTAGGAATCGCAATGTTGATTCCTGCGACGATAGACATTTATTATAGTGGGGTAAATTGGTCAATATTTATCAGTTCTTCCATTGTAGCTGTATTTATTGGTTTTTCTTTGTTTTTAGCTAATAGAGGAAAAATTAAAGAAATAACTATCCAACAGGCATATTTACTTACAGTTTTGAGTTGGGTAGCTGTTGCTTTGCTTGCGGCATTACCTTTTATTTTTTATGGAACATCAATTCCTGATGCTATTTTTGAAGCAGCATCTGGGATATCGACAACGGGAGCATCAATATATGCAGATGTTGAAAAATTGCCTAGATCCATTTTGTTTTGGCGTGCGTTGTTGAGCGGAATGGGAGGAGTTGGTATTGTTATTTTTGCTATTGCAATGTTACCATTTTTAGGGATTGGTGGTATGCAAATTTTTCAGCGTGAAAATTCTGATGTTAATGAAAAATTTATGCCCAAGATAAGTTATATAGCAAAAAGAATTATCGCTGTTTATTTGATTTTGATGGTAACTTGTATAGCAATGCTAAAGATGGCTGGTATGGGGTGGTTTGATGCAATATGTCATACACTTACGACTATATCGACAGGTGGTTTTTCTACCAAAAATGCATCAATAGGTTATTTTAATAGTCCATCAATAGAATGGATTGTTACCTTGTTTATGTTTTTGGGAGCCATTCCTTTGACGCTTTATCATAGTCTTTTGGCAACTAAAGATATTCATTCTTTGCGTTCTAATCAGGTTTCGGCATTTGTTAAAGTTTTGGCTATTTATATAACAATTATGACAATTTGGTTGGTGTATCAAGGTATTTATGAACCATATGATGCATTGAGATATTCTGCTTTTAATATTGTGGCTGTGGTAACTTCAACGGGATATAATTCAGCAAATTGGTTAAATTGGGGAGCTTTTGCAGCAACAGCTTTTGTGATATTTGCCCTTACTGGTGGATGTACAGGATCGACATCTGGAGGTGTTAAAATTTTTAGATGGCAAGTTGTTGCAGCACAGCTTAAAAGAGCTTTTATTACTACAACAGAACCTAATAGATTGTTACCATTGAAGGTTGGTGGTTCGACAATTAGTCATAGTGTTGCTAGTTCTATTTTTGTGTTTTTTATTGCTTATGCTTTTAGTGTAGCAATAATAAGTTTGTTGGTTGCTTTAAGTGGTGTAGATTTTGCAACAGCATTTAGTGCTACTATAGCTTGTATAACAAATTCTGGTCCTGGTAATACTCAGTTAATAGGTCCAGAAGGTAATTATGGTAGCCTAGCAGATACAGTAAAACTCTTACTTTCCTTTACAATGATTTTAGGACGTTTAGAAGTTTTAACCGTTTTGGTTATCTTTACCAAAAGCTTTTGGCGTTAATTTAAATATTTCGTTTTTTTAGTTTTAATACTGTATTGCACAGCGAACATATCTAGTTGGATCAGGGGTATATTTTAAACTATACGAGATTATAAATGGGCTATCTTCTATGCCATAGCTCATTAATCTAAAACCACCACTTTCATATGTTTCACTAGATGTGTAATACTCGCCACTTGAAATAGCGTCACCTATATTCGTTAATATTTCATTTATCTTAACGCCATTTTCAAGTAATTTCATACTTTCTTTAGCAGTAGGTAAGAACCAACTACCTTCTTTTTGTCCTCCTTCGGTTGAATAATAGCAATACCCTGGAGCATAATCACTAGAAGCATAATCTCCTCCTAAATCTATAACCGCTTTTGTATTGTTTTTACCATTATCTGTTGCAT
>JAZSQL010000006.1:0-2666 GCA_045537965.1 Alphaproteobacteria bacterium | reverse complement strand
TGTAAGAATTCAACAAAGTTATATATCCTGTAACAGTAGGCGTAATGTCTACATAATCAAATGTATTCATTTCATATGTTAAGACATCGTTATAGTAATACGCGCACCATTGTTGACCGATTGGGTGAGCTATTAAAGTTGTAGCACCACCAATTACAGTATTATCATCAATAACATCATTAAAAGGACGTTTTAATGAAACAATGTTATAATAACGATAAGGCTCGTTTGATACTTCATAATCTTTTACAAGATATTTTTGAAATTGTGATTTTTGTGATATAAGTTGTAGCTCAAACTCATTAGGTTCAAAATCTTTTCCATTAGCTGAAAAGTCAGTCCACAGAACAACTTTACTTGCAATCAAGTTAACCGAATTGGCACTCGGTTGATAAACATATATAAATAGCTCTTTTTTTTCACTTTCGGCTATTTGAATAACTTGCATTGAATAGTCAGTTGCATTTGGTTGATAATCATTGACGTTAAACGATCCGTCTACTTGTAAATCTTCTAATACGTCACTATACGTTGATATATCAGCAAAAACTGGAATCAACGTTAAATTACATAATAACGACAAAAATATCGCAAAAACAAAAGCTATAATTTTATATGTATTTTTTTTTGCTACCATATTAAAACACCAACCCTGTTTCACTCAACTTAATAGAACAACCAAAAGATAAAATTATTTCAATAGAATTAGAACTATCTTCAAAGCTTACCACCATTTTTACAAAAAAAAGTTCAGAGTTTTCATCAACAAACTTAACGTTATCATAAACCGATTCAAGCATACCTAAACAAGAAAACCCTTGAGAAAGTGAAATAGAGAAACTATCCCCAATCTTGTTTAGCTTAAAACAACTTGAAAAATTATCAGGCAAAGTAGAATACTTATAATCCTTGCCGTCTATACTTACAGTAAAATCCGTGTCAGAAGTAGCATAAGGATATATTGCTACATCATAATTTAAACTTTCTTGACCAGTTGTGCCAATATAATCATTAATCTTAAATACGTATTCACCCACATTAACACAATCAAGCTTATTTACAGAGTTTGAACTATAAGTTTTATCCTTATATGTAATAGTACGATAAGACAATTTTTCAGAAAATCCATTTGTGTTTTTAAAAACAAATGAAAACACAAGCAAAAAAGAGCACAGCAATAAAACTATGCTCAAAAAACTTGCTAAATCATTTTTTGAAACAATACGATTTTTTGACATAATTTATCTATTAAATAACTATAGTGCTATAATCTAAACTTACAGATTGCCAAACTGTTCTATCTGTTCCAGCAAATTGAAAACTAAAACTAAAAACATATTCCAGTTCAATATCAAAAAGCGGAACTTCACCAATAAAAGACAATGTACCTTTCGCAAAAACTAAATCTTTATTTGCATTATAAAATGCTAAAATTTCATCTTCACTCGGACTATCATAAGAATCATCATAAAGATAATCATAAATCATACCAATGCCATAATCATTGGTTACACAATAATCAAAAAATGAGGATTCAACGACTGGTGAAGAATCGTCAATAGAAAGCCAAGTGAAAGAATTCAAAGCAGGCTGCAAAGCTGATGATTCCCAAAGACATAAATCATCAGCAGAATAAGATACATCTATCGTGTAGTCAGAATAAATTAATTCATAAGAAAATGCGTCTTCCCACTCTAAATCAGAGCCCATCCGCAAATTATTAAAAGTACCGCCATTATTTATAGTACAATCATTATCGCAATCGGCACAATAATTACCACCATCAGCAGAATACGTTGCAGAAATATCCAAAATGCGTTTAGCATAATCTATAGTACAGGAAGCAGATACATTAGAATTTAAAACCGAAGAACATGTCAAAATAATTTGTTCACCAAAATCTTTCCAAACCAAAAGTGTAATGCTTAAATCACTTTGTTTGTTAAGCGTTATATAATTTGAAACATCTTTGCCAGTTGCCCAAGAACTATCTTTATCGTTCCAGGACAAAGACCAGCTAATTTGTGCGCCAACAGGCTCAACAACAGCAGTTACAACATATTCAGTAAACGGCTTATCCGTATTAGCAAAACGACGACCACGTGAAGTTTCAAGTTTTAAATTGGTGCTATTTTCTTCAGTAAAAACTGCACCGTCTGGCACAACATTATGCTCAACGGTAGGCGTTTGCGCTTTTGTCGGACGACTCGCCGCGTAAAGACCAACACCACTACCAATTACCAAAAACAAAAAGGCAAAAGATATACCTATAATTTTAAATACGTTCTTATTCATAATCCCACCCTTAAAGAAAAAAGCCCGTAAAACGACGCTTACGGGCTTTTAACGTTGATTATTTGTCAATTGTAATTAAAAGCATATTAGCATAATCGTTAACTTCAAAAAGTGTAATCTTTTCATCGTTTGCTGGATAAATAACCACCTTAAAGTACTTTGCAGTTTCAGGAACTGACAAAGTTGTAGAATCAGCGTCAGCAGTTAAGATTGTAGATGCAGAAACGTAGTCTTCATCTTCATCAAAGTAAAATAATTGATATGTAATATCGTTATTTTCTTCCGCTTCTTCAGTTAAATCTAACGTTAAGCCGTTTACGCCATAATAATTACGCGTCACGATAGCGTTAGAAACCTTTTCGAAGTCGCCA
>JAZSQL010000010.1:0-46380 GCA_045537965.1 Alphaproteobacteria bacterium | reverse complement strand
ATGCAACAGATAATGGTAAAAACAATACAAAAGCGGTTATAGATTTAGGAGGAGATTATGCTTCTAGTGATTATGCTCCAGGGTATTGCTATTATTCAACCGAAGGAGGACAAAAAGAAGGTAGTTGGTTCTTACCTACTGTTAAAGAAAGTATGAAATTACTTGAAAATGGCGTTAAGATAAATGAAATATTAACGAATATAGGTGAGACTATATCAAGTAACTGGTATTACACATCTAGTGAAGTTACAAATGATGGATCATATTATAGAACGATAATTTTTACGTCTGCTTCATCTATACAGATAAAATCAGGAGTATCTAGAAACTCTTATAAAGATGGGGTAGCTAGCTCACCATCACACTACGTTCGTTGTACGATACAATATTAACCAATAACATCCCCAAAGCCCTGCAACTAATAAAAGAGCAGGGCTTCATCTTTTTATTATTATCTATACAAAATTTCATTATTCTTAAAAACTTGTTGATTTTTATCTAATTTGCATTATACATACATACTGAATGTATGTATAATAAGGATAGGTAATAAATATAATGGCTAGAAGAACTAAAGAAGATGCCGAACAAACTCGTCTTGCGATTCTCGAATCGGCATTAGCAACCTTTTACGATAAAGGTTTTTCACGCACTACATTTGATGAAATTGCTAAACGTATCAACCTAACTAAAGGTGCTGTTTATTGGCATTTTCGCAACAAGGCTGATATTATTGCTGCCTTAATCTCTCAAAAAGTGGCTGAACAAGAAAAATACTATCCCTCATCGGCTCCTAAAGACATTGTTTCTTTGCGTGAGGCAATAAAAAATCGTGCTTTAGCTATCGAAAAAGATGAAGATTTTCGCCGTTTTCTCTTCTTTATGAATTATCATATGGAATGGTCTGAAGCTGTTTTAGATAATGTTTGGCCTCAAATAGCTAGTATAATTGAACTATCAGACCAAAAATTATACAATTGCTTGTTACATATCAAAGATAATGGTTGTATCAAACCTGAAACTGATATAAAAAGCCTACAAGAAATATTGCTTTGTTTGTGGAAAGGATGTTTAAACCATTATATTATTAATCGAAACAGACAAATAAACTTTACCCAAACAATTATGAATGGATTTGATGCCATAATGGCTGGTATAAAAATGGAGAAAAACTAAAATGCAAGTAGTACGTGTACAAAAAAGAAGAATTATCTTAAACTTTGTAATCATCGCTCTTTCTGTAGCAACAGGTTGGTATATTAAAGCCAAACTAACCCCTCAAGCCTCTGGAATGATGGGCATGGGCGGTGGTATTCCTCATGTTTTGGTTGAAGATGTTATAAAAACAGATGTTTCTCCTCAAAGAAAATTTATTGCTACGGTTGAACCAATCAACAGTGTAAACCTTATTCCTCAGGTATCTGGCTATATTGATAAAGTACTCTTTCAGGAAGGTTCTGTTGTCAATGAGGGTGATATTTTGTTTGTGATAGAACAAGACCGCTATATTGCTAATGTTGACTTAACAAAAGCAGCTTTAGAAAGTGCCAAAGCGAACCTAGTAAAAACTGAACGTGACTATAAACGTCAAAAAGCTTTAAGTAGTCAAAACTATGCTTCTAAGTCAACTCTTGATACTGCTGAAAGCGCATATCTTCAAGCAAAAGCTGCTGTTGCTCAAGCTCAAGCAAATCTAGAGCTAGCTCAAATTGATATGCAACACACTGAAATTAAAGCTCCATTTACTGGTGTAATTGGCAAAGCTTTGGTAACTCAAGGCAACTATGTTTCTTCTAACACTCAAACTCTTGCTCGTATTGTTCAAAAATCTCCTATTCGAGTTGCTTTTTCGGTTACTGACAAAGATCATAACTTGTTTAGCAATTTGGGTGTTAGTGGTCTTAAAACTCGTCTTTCGCTTCCAGGCAATCAAATATTTGAAGAAGATTTGAGTTCAGCTTTTGTAAATAACGAGATAAATCCAAATACTGCAACTATGTCGGTATATCTTGAATATCAAAATAAGGACCACAAACTAGTTCCAGGTAACTATGTTGATGTTATTATCTCATCAATTGAAGAAACTCCTGCTATAATTATTAATCCAGCTGCTGTTATGCAAGATGCTAATGGGGCTTATGTCTTTGTTGTTGATGCAGAAGGTAAAGTTACAGAAACACGTGTTCAACTAGATGGAATGTTTGAAAACAAACAAATTGTTTTAGCAGGACTTGAAGGTGGTGAAAAAATTATAGTTAATGGTTTGCAAAAAGTAAAAGATGGTGCAACCGTAAGAGCTAGCCTTGTTTCAAATCAAGTTGAGGAGGCAAAATAAAAATGTTTTCACGAATTTTTATTGAGCGTCCACGCTTTGCGATGGTAATTTCTATCGTACTATCAATAGCAGGTCTTATTTCCGTATTTTCTTTGCCTATTACTCTATATCCAGAAATTACTCCACCTGAAATTGTTGTTTCAGCAGGTTATCCTGGTGCATCAGCCGAAGTTGTTGCTCGTACGATTGGTATTCCGCTAGAAGAACAAATCAATGGTGTTGAAGATATGATATATATGTCTTCATCTTCGGAAGATTCGTCTTATCAGCTTACGGTAACATTTAAAGTTGGTATTGATTCTGATATGGCTCAAGTTAAAGTCCAAAACCGTATACAACAAGCCCTCTCAAAATTACCAACCGAAGTACAGCGCCAAGGCTTGAGAGTTATGCGCCGTTCTTCTAATATTTTGGGTTTTGTTTCGGTATATTCCCCAGATAATAGCTGGACTAATCAAGAATTAAGCGACTTTGTGCAAAATAATATGAAAAATAACCTTGGTCGTGTTGATGGTGTGGGCGAAGTTAATGTTTATTCGGCTCGTTTAAGTATGCGTGTTTGGTTAGATGCTGATAAAATAGCAGCATTAAATCTGCCTATAGAAAAAATTACCTCTGCTATTGAAGGACAAAACTATCAACCATCACTTGGTAAAGTTGGTGCAATGCCTGGCGATGGTAAACAACAAATGGTATATTCCCTACAAACCAAAGGACGTGTAAACGAGGTTGAAGATTTTTCAGATATCATCGTGCGTACAGCTGAAGATGGCGGTTTGGTTCGTCTAAAAGATATTGCTCGCATTGAAATTGGCGAAGAAAGTTATAAAGCCACTTCTCGTTATAATGGTGTGCCAAACGTAGCTATTGCTATCAATCAGCTTACAGGCGCTAATGCTTTAGATGCAATGAAAAATCTTAAAGCTGAACTAAAACGCATGAAAGCAACTTTTCCAGAAGGTGTTGATTACCTTATTGGTTATGATTCCACCGAATATATTAGTGCATCTATTGAAGAAGTTGTCTTAACCCTTGTTTTAACCTTTGCTTTGGTGGTTTTAGTTTGTTATGTATTTTTGCAAGATTGGCGTTCAACCTTAGTTCCTTCTTTAACTATTCCTGTATCATTACTAGCTACTTTTGCGGTAATGTTAGCTTTGGGATATAGCTTAAATATGTTGACATTATTTGGCTTGGTACTTGCAATTGGTTTGGTGGTGGACGATGCTATTGTTGTGGTTGAACGTGTTTTGGCCTTGATGGAACAAGAAGGTTTAGCACCAAAAGAAGCTACAATTAAAGCTATGGAAGAAGTATCTGGTGCTATTGTTGCAACTACTCTTGTGTTATTAGCAATTTTCGTTCCTGTCGGTTTTATGGGCGGTATTACTGGTAAAATATATCAACAATTTGCCGTTTCGATTTCTCTTGCAGTGGTATTTTCATCAATCAATGCTTTAACCTTGTCGCCAGCATTGTGTGCAACAATCTTAAAGCCATTTAAACTTAAAGAAAAAGGTCCTCTACATTGGTTTAACCTTGCCATGAATAAAGGTCGCGATACATATGCTGGCATAGTTGGTATTTTTGGTCGCAAAATAGGTGTAGTTGCGGTGGTTTACTTTTTGGCATTATTAGTTATTGGTTTTATCTTAAACATCAGTCAAACAGCTTTTATTCCGTCCGAAGACCAAGGTGTTATTATGAGTAATATTCAACTACCCGAAGGTGCTTCACGTGAACGTACTCAGGCCTATATTGATAAGATTACACCATTAATTTTAAAAGAACCTGGTGTTAGTGAGGTTATGGCTATTACTGGTGTTAGTATGATTGGTGGTACAGGCGAAAACGTAGGTATGGCTATTGTGGTGTTAAAACCATGGAACGAACGTAGCAAGGAAGAATATTCGACCAATATTTTGAATCGTCTTCGTGCTAAAATTGCTGAGTTTCCAGATGCCGATGTTCAGTTTTTTGAACCACCAGCTATTATGGGACTTGGTATGAGTGGTGGTATGGATTTTCGCCTTCAGTCACTTGATACAGATAATCCGCAAGCAATTGAGCAAGCATTAATGTCAGTGCTTGGTCGTATTAATGCTTTGCCAGAGGTATCTTATGCTTATACAACTTATACAGCTAAAACACCAAATATCTTTGTAGATATTGATCGTGTTAAGGCTGAAAGTATGAAGGTTGCCGTTGGTAGCATCTTTTCTACTATGCAGTTTTATCTTGGTTCGGCCTATATTAACGACGTAAACTTTGGTACTCAGGTAAACAAAGTTATGGTACAAGCTGATTGGAAAAATCGTAAAGATGTTGAGGCTTTGAAAAATATTCATGTCCAAAATCAAGATGGTGAAATGGTACCTCTTGGTAGCGTAGTAACTTTAAGTAAGATATTATCTCCTCGTGTGGTTACTCGTTATAATCAATACCCATCAGCAACAATTACAGCTGTTCAAAATCCAGCAGTTAGTACTGGTGAGGCTATGGCTGCTGTTGAGAATCTTGGTAAAACACTACCTCAAGGTTTTGGTTATGAATGGTCTGGCATTAGCTATCAAGAGAAAAACTCTCAAGGACAAATTGGTTTCTTGATTTGTTTGGCTGTTTTGTTTGGCTACTTGTTTCTTGTTGCTCAATATGAAAGTTGGGTTACACCGTTACCTGTGCTAACATCAGTTGCGGTTGCAATGCTTGGTGCTTTAGCAGGGTTGTTTGTGATGGGATTACCTTTAAGTATCTACGCACAATTAGGGCTAATATTGCTTGTTGGTCTGGCTGCTAAAAATGCCATTCTGATTGTGGAATTTGCTAAAGAAGATCACTTAAAAAATGGTTCATCATTGGTTAAATCAGCAATTGTTGGTACTAAAGAACGTTTTCGTGCTGTTTTAATGACTGCATTTACATTTATTTTGGGCGTGTTCCCAATGATTGTGGCTACGGGTGCTGGTGCTTCAAGTCGTATCGCTATTGGTGTTCCTGTATTTTATGGAATGTTATTAGGTACAGCATTAGGACTTATAGTCATTCCTCTTCTTTATATTTTGTTTGAAACAATTTATGAAAAAACAGTTGGTAAAAACAAACAAAATAAAAACTAACAAAAAGCGTGCTAAAGCACGCTTTTTTGTAACTTTTATAAAAAACTTGTTAGTTGCCTAAAATAGTGCTACAATAGCAACATAATAACATAGCAAAAGGTTTTTTTATGGATAAAAAAGAGCAACTTTTATTAAATGAAATTCAAAAAATTATCAACAAAGTATCTGAACGAGAAATTGAGGTAAATGTGTGCTTAACCTCGCGTCAAATAGATATAATTTCGCAACTAAACTATTTTTGCGTTCATAAGATACTTGATGATATAGAAGTAAGCAGAGATCCACGTAAAATTACCTACAAAGCTAATCAAGAATTAAAATTGGCTTTAGTTGCTATATGTTTAAGTGTAACACTAACGTCTCATCGTATTAAAAATATTTATAACAAAGAATATTTTGAAAATAATATTTTAGTCGAAAACAGTACTACAAATTCTGCATTAATTACGTTTAATAAAATAGAAGACTTTATAGTCGATAATGCAATAAATAGCGAACTTGTTTTTGATTGGATGATTTATCGTGACTTTAATAGTCGAGGTATTGCTACCCTTATAAATGAAAAAATGTGTGATTTTGAACTTGATGGTTATAGTGCTGGTGGATGTCCTGTTTATGAGTTTGCTCGTTTTCAAAGAAAATATTATGATTATAAGCGCCGCAAACAAAATAAAGATAGAGAAAAAGCCCAAGATACATTTCGTAATGCTATCGTCCAGCAAGTAGCGTCTCAAATTACGGCTCAATCATTGCTAAAAGGGCAAAATCCTCTTGATTTAGTCAATATGCTTTTTGATTCTAAAGACTATGACAAAGCCCTAAAAGAAATATCTAGCAATACTGAAACGACAGAACTAAAAAAAATTACATACAAATAACAAAAAAATATCATATTGTTGACGATATTTTTCATAATATCATTTACCTTCAACCAAAAATGAATGCTTGTTTATTGACTTTTGCTAGCATTTCAGATAGCATCAATCTCGCATTGGATGATAACCAATGTGAGGTTTGAAAGCCTCTTGCAAGTTGTTCCTTTGATGAACGTAAAAATTGCCTTTTAGTCTATCGACTGGAAGGCAGCTAATAAGGTATATATGTATATATAATACCAAATACACTGCACATTTCTTGCAAATGCTTTCAACTTCCAGTCGCCCTCATCAAGCGACTTTTTTTGTGTTTGTTTTAAAAAAAGGAAGAGAAAACATGGTAAAGCGTTTGTGCCTATTTGCAGGATATAGCTCAAAAAGTGTTATTGAAGATTATGTTGTATATTATATTAAAGAGCTATCTAAATACGCCGATATCTATTATTGTGCAGATTGCGAACTATCTCAAATAGAATTACAAAAAATTACTCCATACACCAAATATACGATAGCACAAAGACATAAAAAATATGACTTTGGATCTTGGGGAATTTTGTTTTCTAAAATTGACAACTTAAAAAAATATGATGAGATTTTGCTAGTAAATGATTCTTGTTTTGGCCCCCTATTTTCACTAGATACAATTTTTGCTAAAATGCAAGATTCCCAAGTATCAGCATGGTCTATATGTGGCAACAAATTTATGATGAGCTTTTTTATTATCTTAAAACAAGATATATTCCTAAGCAGTTGGTTTAAAAATTTTATAACTTCAATAGGTGAGGGAATAGATAAAAATGATATAGTACGACTTTATGAAATAGGGCTTTCGGATATGATTACTGAGAAAGGCTTAAAATGGGATTGTGTCTTTTCTTCCAAGAATTTAAGACAACAAATAAAACAACACAAAAAATTTATCAAAAGTAATATAAGAACAATACCTTTATCAATCCGAATTTTTCATCATTTTCGTCCCAATAAAGTTCGTTGTTATGATGATGATTTTTTTATTCTATTTTTACTAGGAATGCCTTTTATAAAAAAACAAGCTTTTGGTTTTAATGTTAACCATTTTAATTTGTTAGCTCCTTTATTTATTAACAAATATTCAAAATATGATTATAATTTAATCGAAAAAAGTCTTAAACTTAACAACATCAAACCATTAAAAATTTCATTTTGGCAAAAAATTATAAACCATATTAAAAATTTTATTTTTGAAAAAAGATACAAAGAATATGGAATAGTATATCGTTTTTGCAAAATAAAATTTTATGTAAAAAAACATTAATCAAATTTAAGTAAAATATATTATAACCTATTGCAAAATACTAATAAAAACAGGAAAAATTATGACCAAATATCGTATAATAGGCAATATGACTGGCAATTCTATGGATGCGATTGACCTAGTGCTAACCGAATTTGACGGCGATATAATGCACGATATTTGTAGCTATACCAAACCATATAGTAAGGAAATGCAAACAAAAATCGAAAATTTGCGTTCTTTAGTTTTCAATAAGACCAAAACCGAAATTGAAAATTTGGCTGATTTTAAAAGCATACATGATGATTATATAATCCAAATTGCTGATTGTATCAATGAAATGTGCCAACAAAACAATATTGATAAAAATACAATAGATGCCATAGGATTTCATGGCAAAACACTAGACCATAATCCTCCATCAAAAGCTAGGCAAGATAATACGTTACCTTATACCTTGCAAATAGGTTCAGGACAAATGCTTGCAGATTTAACAGGTATTCCTGTAGTCTATGATTTTCGTTCTGCTCCACTTATGGCTGGTTTTGACGGAGCACCTCTTGTTCCTCCACACAATGCACATATTTCAGCGACAGAGGGTGATGGTTGTTATTATAATGGTGGTAACACATCAAATTTTGCTATTATCACCAATGGCGTTGCCCAAATTGGTGCAGATGCAGGTCCTTTTAATGAATATACTGACAATTATATCCGTCAACATACTAACGAAGCTTTTGACAAAGATGGAATATTCGGTAGTAAGGGCGAGCTAAATAAAGAATTGTTGCAAGAACTATTTAATTTTGGTCGTAACTATTATGAGACACCTTTACCAAAATCAGGCGATCCAGCTTATTATCGTAAAAATGAAATATTTAAATATGTTGAGGAAAGGGGACTAAAATTTGAAAATATAGTTCACACTTTTGAATATTTTGCTGCATATATCGCAGCAAAAGCTTTAACATTAATTCCCGATAATATAGAAATTCCAAATCAAATAATTTTGTTTGGCGGTGGTTGGAAAAATCCAGTTGTTAAACAAAGTTTTACAGATTTATTGACGGGCAAGGCCTATGTTTTACCAGAACATCAGCAGCAATTTTTACAGTTTCGAGCCCGTTTAAGTCGAACACCAACAATTCGTAATTCTAGTTTTGGGGATTATATGGAAGCTAGACTTTTTGCTGATTTAGCAAGATATAGATTAGAGAATAAAGCTTGGGAAATTCCTGAAATTATTCAAGCAGGAAAAAAAGTTGTTTGTGGTAATATTGCTTATCCTCAAAACTTAAAAACAAACTATTCAGATGCAATAAATTTAGCAGCTAAAGGTTGGCAAAACCAATAAGGTAAAATATGACAAAAATTTTACTCATAATCTTTTTTCTAACAATCATAACTATTCTTTTGCTCTATCGCAAAAAACAGCAAATATTAAGTGGGCAAAGCAAGCAAAAAGTCATAGATGATATTCTAGATAGTAAAACAGGTATTGTTTGTAAGGGAGAAAAAGACTATTTAGGAGGTAAAACAGACGAACGTAACTTATCTCAGGGCAAGGTAGAAATAACAGCAATATCAATTGATAAGCAAAGTCAAGACTATTATCAAAATATTGATACTAAAGCTAAGCAAGATGAAGCTATAGAGCTTTTGCTAAAGGCTGCCAAACAAAATGAGCTATCTCAACATATCAATGTTCACAAACAAAATCACCGCCGCCAACAAAAAGAACAAACAGATAAACAACTACGCAATAAACGTCAGCTTGAAAAACTACGTGGTACCAAAATACAGAAGAAAGTAGCAAAAAAAGTTGCCAAAACAGGCGAAGAACTAGACGATGAAAAAATAAAAAAGATAAAAGTAAAATCATCCATTGGTAAAGCTCGCTAAACTAAATAACTAAGGTTTTCATATTTTGCTTCAGCCAAACTTCAGTTCCCTGTTTTACTAAAAATCTAAATCTATCAATAGAATTTTTATCATTATTTTCCAAATAGAAAGCTATTTCTTCATCTTTCATTGTTTCAATATAATCCAAAAATGCAAATACTAGATTGACCCGTCTAGGCCAAACCCCGTTATTAACAAAAATATTTTCCTCAAAATGAAAAAATATAGCATCAATTGTCTGTTTTATATATTGATCATTCATTACTACATCCTTTTATATTGTAATTATACAATAAATAGGATGCAGAAAAAGATTAGTCAATAATGATATTGTTTTTTTACAAAGTTAGTGGATAAGTGGTGCTAGCCTATTTTATGAGTTATTGAAATTACTTTGCCACAGATATTCAAATTTTTACAATCGCTAATATTATAAGATTTATAAGTCTTATTATCAGCTGAAACTTCTATTGAGCTATCAAAGGGATTAATCTGTAATCTACGAATAACTGTATCGCCATTAGTATTCAATACATATATACCATCAGATGACGGAACATTATATGACAAATCAACCCACAACAAGTCTCCTGAAGTAATAGTTGGCGACATAGCATCGCCAATAGCTTTTACAATTTTTAAATCTTCTGGTTGAGCAGAACTATATTCTGTCAACAAATCTTTGCTTAAAAAGTGTTTACCAATAATGTTTTTTTTGATTTGCTCAAATCGTCCCTTATATGGTCCAGCCATATCCAAAACATCTATTGAAACTATATCACTAGTTTGATTTTTACCAAAACCAAAAAAGTTAGAAAGAGTATTAAGTTTGTCTGGTATAACACTTGTTGGCAAAGTAAAATCACACAAGTCTTGTTCTGCCACGTTTAATATCTGAGCTAGTTGTCGTCTAGCTGTTTCATCCAGTCGGCGAGGAGAATTACGTTTTATAAAATGAAACAAATATGTTGAGTTTTTTCCAATTTTTAACGAAAGAGAATTAAGACTAAATCCTTTTTCTTTTATCGTATTTTCTAAAAAATCTCTAATTTGTTGTTGTCTGTCCATAATACTATTCTCCCAACCACTACAAACTCACCAGATATTATTGCATTTTTACAACTTTGTAAACAGATTTTAAAAATTTTTTTAAATTTACATTGACATTAAATAAAACGGTATTGTATTTATACAATATAAGTTATTACAAATGAGGCAATAATGACGCAAACCAAATATATTAACAAAAAAGATGTAATTAATAGAGGGTTTATTAAAAAAAATGGTACGATATATAAACAAAGCCTCATAGAAATTTGGTATAATAAAGGCTGGTTAGAGCTAAATAATTCCAACTACAATAGCGAAGATAGACTGAAAGCAGGACTAAAGTTAGCTTTAGATTTTCATATAATAAGTCGGGCAAATCTTCATTCTAGTTATATTATAAATGACAAAATAGATAACAATTATAACAATGAAAGCTTTGCTATTTTAGATGCTAAAAAACGTTATCAACAAGCAATCAAATCCATTCCCGCAGAATTTTGGCCAATCGTTAGGCAAATATGTATTGAAGAAAAAGATCCGATTCCTCCGCTAAACACTAGCGAAAGGCAACGAGCCTATTTTTATTATATGTGTCGCATAGACTTATGCCGAGGTCTTGATAGAATATTAGCTACTACAACCAAAAGTTGAAAATAATAAAATTTTATAATTTAAACTTTACAACAATAAAAAAATATTATACAACTTTATTCGTAAGATTAAATAAAAGGATTAAAAATATGGATTTAATAGAAATTTATGCATTATTTTTCTTGCTTTTGAATATAGTTAATCAAATAAAGCTTGGACATTTATCCACACACATACTTATCAGTATAGCCTTAGAAATTCCTATTCTGGGTCGAGTTTTTATGTTTTGGTAAAAATATATTTTTTACATCTAATTGACATTCCGTCAGGGTGGTATACAAATGTAAGTATAGTGAGAAAGTGTTTATAAAACCTTTCTCACTTTTGTTTTTAAAAATATTGATGACCTCCAGTCATAATTTGCTAATGCTAAGTTATTAAAAACCTTTTAAATCAATTTTTTTATATGGAGTAAATATTATGGGATTAGCATCTCCAACCAAATATTTATCTGTATCATCTATGGAACGTAAAATAGAAAAATATTTTGCAGAACGCTCCAATTTTAGAACGGAAATATACAGCCCCAAAAAAGGCGAAGTTATAGAAATATGCGAACAAGCCCCGTTACATTTAACGGGGCTTTGTGATTATTTAGGAATATCTAGTCAAGATTTAGATAATTACCAAAATATTCCAGAATTTTCAGAACTAATACGTAGAGCCAAAAAGAAATGCGAAGCTTATCTTGTTGACCAATGCGTACGTTTGCACAAAGCGGATTTTATCTTAAAAAATAATTTTCCCAATTCATGGCAAGACAATAACGAAAATATATTAAGTGAAGAGCTAAAAAAAGTTTTAGTCGAATTCGTTACCAAATAATAGTGGAGTTTCAATATGAACAATCAAACAATAACAGCTCGTATTCCATCATTATTTGCCCCACTTCTAACTGAAAAAAAGCGAATCAAATTTTATTATGGAGGGCGTGGAGGTGGCAAATCTTATGCTTTTGCAGATAGTCTTTTAATTAAAGGACGCATGGAAAAACTATTAATAGCTTGTTTGCGTGAAGTACAAGATAGTATCAAAGATTCAGTATATCGTTTATTGTGTGATCGTATATCCTTCTATCAGCTAAAAGATTACAAAATTCAAGAAAATAAGATCGAAAACAAAATAACAGGAACAAAGTTTATATTTAAAGGTCTGCGAGATCAAGATATTCAAAAAATCAAATCACTAGAAGGAGTAGATATTGCTTGGATAGAAGAGGGACAAACCATATCCAAAAAATCATGGGATATTTTATCGCCTACAATTCGCAAGGATGATTCTGAAATATGGATATCAATGAATCGTGAAGAAGAAAACGATGCTTTATGGATTTTGCTTGCTGCCACGCCAGATGAACGTACTTATGTTTGCAAAGTAAATTATTATGACAATCCATTTTGTCCTCAAGAACTAAGACTTCAAGCCGAAAAATGTAAAAAAGAAAATCCTACAGACTATTCACATATTTGGCTAGGACAACCTTTAACTAAAGGAGCTACAAAGTTAATATCAACATCAGATGTTAGGCGAGCTTTTTCTTCCCAAATATTATATTGTGATGCTCCTTTAGTCATAGGTCTTGATATAGCAAGATTTGGTGATGACAAAACAGTTTTTTGTTTTCGCAAAGGACGTTTATGCATAAAATTTGAAGTGCTAGAAAAACAAGATGTTGTAAGTATCGCTAATTTTTGTCAGGGTATAATTCAAGATTATACTCCTGTAAGAATTTTTCTTGATATAGGAGGTGTTGGTGCTGGTGTTTATGATATTTTACATTCTAGAGGATATCATCACATTGTCCGAGCCATAAATTTTGGCTCAAAAGCCATTCTTGAAGAACGCTATGTCAATCGTCGAGCTGAAATGTGGGATAATGCTCGTATTTGGCTAACTCAAGAATTACCCGTGCACATTCCTCCAGATGAAGATTTTTTAGAAGATATTTGTTCTGCAAATAAAAAATATGATAGTAGAGGTCGTTTACTTCTTGAAAGCAAAGAAGATATCAAAAAAAGACTTGGGCGTTCGCCAGACAAAGCGGACGCTTTTGTTTTAACTTTTGCCGAACCTGTAACAGATAACGGAAAAATCAAAATTTTTAACAAAAACCAAATATCTATCGAAGATATTTTTTCATCTTCTAACGAAAGCAAATGGTAACAAAAACAATAAGGAAAAACAAAATGATAAAACCAATCTCAGACAGAGTTTTTATCAGGCTCGCACCCAAAGATAAAAATTCATCTAATAGTATAATTTTGCTTGATGATTATCGTCACAGCCAAAATATTGGACGAATTGAAAGTATAGGCAAAGATGTAAAGTCAGTAAAAGTTGGAGACAAAGTTCTATTTCATATTTTTGATGATTTACCTACCCCAGATCCCAGTATTGTTGTTATAAGAGAAAATTCAATTTTAGGAGTATTTGAAGATGAATGAACAATTTTTAGTCAATAACGAAACAGAAGTATCAAAATGGCTTAACAAAATTAGTAATGCTGAAAAAATTTATGATCCATATCATAATTTGCTAAAAAGTATTCGTCAATATTATCGTAACGAAACGGTCAAAGACAAACAAAATATTTTTTGGGCTTCAGTCGAAACTCTAAAACCCTTTTTATATTTTAAGCCTCCCAGACCTTATGTTGAGCGCAAAGAAAAAACAAGCAATCTAATTCATAATATGGCTTGTCAAATAATTGAAAAAGCTCTTAATTGGAATCTAGAACAATTTGATTTTGATAGTGTAATAAAATATGCTCGTAATGATTTTTTGCTAGGTGGAATGGGAATAGTTGTAGAACGCTACAAACCATTTTTTGGCATGATTGACGATGGTGAAGGCAAGCAGCTTGAACTAAAAATTGATGAACAAGTTAATAGTGAATATGTTGATCCAATCAATTTTATAGCAGATTCTGAAAAAGTTGGAATATGGGAAGATTGTACATGGTTTGCTATCAAACATTACATGACATTTACTGAAGCCACATCACTATTTGGTCAAGATTTGCAAACGATTTTATTTGATTATTCTAAGCAATCTTCTAAGTCTATAGAAATTTACGAAATATGGGATAAGAGCAATTCTCAAATTATGTTTCTAAGCAAACAATGCCCTCATCATTTCTTAAAGATTATTAGCAAAGATTGTGATGAAAATTCATTTTTTCCCATGCCCAAACCATTATTTGCAACATGTACGAATGATAGCATAATTCCCGTACCAGACTATATTCAAATAAAACCAATGCTAGATGAATTAGATGGCATAACATCTCGTATGGAAAAAACAATGAAAGCCCTAAAAATATCAGGATGCTATGACAGTGCTTTTCCCGAATTAGGCAACATACTAAATAAAGATGTTACATTAGTAAGTATATCTGATTTTGATAGGTTAAAATCTGCTGGAGGTATTAAAAATATTGTCGACTTTATGCCAATCGAACAATATATTACAGCACTACAAACTTTGGCTTTACGTCGACAAGATATCATTAATTCTATATATGAAATTACAGGAGTTTCTGATATAATGCGTGGAACTTCAACCAAAGGCGATACTGCAACAGCAGTTACTCAAAAAACCAACTTTGGAACATTACGCAATCAAGATCGTCAAAACGATATGCAGCGGTTTATTGCTGAAATTTTTAAAATTAAAGCCGAAGCAATTTGCGAATATTTTGATATCGATAAACTTCTTTCTTTTTTATCGCCAACAGAACGAACAATGCCAGAGGCTATAACAGCAGTTACACTTCTAAAAACAGATAAACTGCGAGGCATGGTTTTAGGAGTTGAAAGTGATATAACATTTTCTGACAAAGATAGTATAAAACATAACTTAGATGCTATCAATACAATTCATAATTTAATAGCTCAGGCTTTTGATGTAGTAAGTAAACAACCTGCATTATTAAATTTATATCGTCAAATGATAAGCAACATTACTTCAAGTTTATCAAACGCTCGCCAATATGAAAATATTATAGCTAATTGTTTCGATAAAATTAGTGCCGAATTTAACACACCAGATGTTCAACCAGCTAATATTACCAATCCTCAGATGTTAGCTTTACAACTCCAAAGTCAACGCAATGAGCAAGATTATCAGATAAAAAAAGAACAAAATGAAATAAAGAAAGCTGAGATATTATTAAAACATCATCAATATCAAAGTGCAAATACCCTAAAGGAAAATAATAATGCCATATGATATGTAAAGAAATACATCGTAACGAAACTAATCGTGCAGATATAAAAAAACATAATGAATGGGCTATTTATCAATGTGAAAAAGGAAATTTTAAATAAAGTTTTACTCTAAATTAAGACCTCGAAATATATAATAAATTATATCTAGTAACTAGGAATGGATAAATGAAAAAAATAGGATTATCAATAATAATTACCAGCTTTTTACTTATAGGATGTGCTAATAATGATAAATTTAAAGATAAACGTTTTTATGCAAGAATGAATCCTTTTTCTGGACAACTATCTTGGGTACAACTAACTCCAACTTCAATTGTAGAGGACGAAGGATATTCGTATTGGTACCCCGATAAAGATAAAGTAGAAACAAAAGAGAAAAAATGTAAATTATTAGAAAATAAAATTGGTTATCTAAAATACGAGTGTATAAAGGAAAATAATCAAACAGAGATAATAAATTTTACAATACAACAACCAGATGTTTGTGTTGAAAATACTGTTAGAGTAAATTATTCGGGTGATTATAATAAATATTTTTGGATACCTGATGGAAGTAAAAGTAGTGATAACTATGATATATCGCGCCCATTTACTTTTGAAAATAATAATGCGTACAAAGAAAGTAAAAATATTTGCCAATAAAAATAAACAAATTTGTTAAATTTCGTAAAACCGCTTTTCTAAAGCGGTTTTGTTATTTTAAATAAAGGAACAATATCTTTGACTTATTTTACTAAAGAATTTCTGGAAGATGTCATTCTTCCAGACGGTACGGTTGCGACTTCTGTACAAGATATCGACCGCTACCTAAAAGCCAATAATTTGGCTTCTTCATCGGATTACTCCGAACAATATTTTAACAATATAAAGCTAATCAACGAAAGAAATCAGCGAAAAGAAATTTTTGCTGAGCTTATCAAACAATATAAAAAAAGGATATGGAATGAGTGAAATTAGAGAAGAACTAGAATATTTTGCTCGCTTGGAAGATGAAAAAAAAGACCAAGAAGCAAATGAAAACAATAATTCAAATCAACAATCTATTGATGAGGAAGAAGAATTTAATATTGCTCCTCAAAATTATGATAAAGAATTAGCTAAAACTTTTAATGAGCTTCCGTTCGAGTGGCGGCGTTATCTGCATATTCGAGAACAAGAAGTTGATAAAGGTTTTAGCAAGTTGCGTACTCAAAATGAAGAATATAAATGGCTTGATGACATTTTTCATTCTCGTTTTGAGTATATGCAAAAAAATGGTATCAAAACACCTCAAGAGTGGCTCAAAAACATCATCAAAATAGATGAAATGCTTGAAAAAAATCCCCACGATACCATTACAATGTTGGCAAATTCCTATGGAATTTACCAAAATAAAAATACCCCAACAGCACAAAGACAATCAAATAATCTCACAAATATAATGAGCGAACAACTCATAGCCAAACAGATAAATGATTTTATTAGCGAAGTAGATGAAAATGGCAACCTAAAACACCCCTATTATAATGATGTCATTCAAGATATTTATGACATAATCAGCAAAGGTAGTGCTCAAAATCTATACGATGCTTATGAGATGGCTATTTGGTCTAATCGCTCAATCAGAGATAAGCTGATTGCCCAAAAAACGCAACAAACTCTCGAACTAAAAAGCAAAAATGCTCAAAAATCCAAAATAGCAGCTTTCAATCTAAAGGGTAAAGCTCTTCCAGAAACTAAAGATTTAACGCTTCGAGAAGAATTAGAAATGCGTTTTGCTGAACTTAATCAACAATAATCATAAAAAGGAAAATAATAATGGCAAATAGCAATTACGATTCTATTTTTACAACTACATTAGCATCACGCACAGCCAAGCTAGCAGATAATATTTCTAAAAACAATGCATTGCTACGTAAACTAAAAGAAAAAAACAATATTAGATTAATTAGTGGTGGTTCTAAAATTTTAGAAGAACTAGAATATGGCGAAGGTGATATGGTTTGGTATTCTGGTTATGATACAATTAACTACAGTCCAAAGCAATTATTTACCGCCGCTGAATATGCAATAAAATTAGCCGCTGTTCCCGTTGCAATTTCAGGAGAAGACTTACTTAAAAACTCTGGTCATGAACAAGTTATGGAACTAATGGAAAAACGTATTCAAAATGCTGAAAAAACAATGTCAAACCAATTGGCTGCAGCAATGTATGGCGACGGAACAGGTTCAGACGGTAAATCAATAGGCGGATTAAAATTACTTGTTGCAGATGACCCAACAACAGGCACTGTTGGTAATATTAATCGTGCTACTGCGGGTAACGAATTTTGGCGCAATCAATCATCAACTTATCAAAATCTTAATTCTAGCAATATTTTACAAGCTATGGATGAAATGTATCTAAAATGTTTCAGAGGCAATGATAAACCAGATCTAATTGTTTTAGATAACAAGCTTTATTCAACCTATGAACAAGCATTGCAACCAATGGCTCGTTATAGTGATCCTAAACTTGCAGATGCTGGTTTTCAAAGCCTTAAATTTAAAGGTTGTGATGTCATTTATGATGGTGGTCAGGGTGGTCATTGTCCAGATAATCACATCTATTTTCTTAATACCGATTATTTGTATTTACGTCCTCATAAAGATCGCAATATGAAAGTTGTAGGTGGAGACAGATTATCAATTAATCAGGATGCAATGTATCGTATCATTGGATGGGCTGGTAATATGACAATGTCAAACGCAGCACTCCAAGGTGTTTTAATCAATGAAGTAGCAGCCTAAGACATATCAACTAGAGAGGGGTTTCCCCTCTCTTTATTTTATAGGGAATTTTATATCATGGATTTTGCAACTTATCAAAATCTTATTCAGCAAAATAAGAATAAAACTGACGATAATGTTATTGCTCGTTTTTATGATCGTTCAGTTAAAACAAATCAATTTGACGACAATGGTATTCCTGTATTTAAAACAGTTTGCTATTGTGAAATACGCATCAAAGACAATACAACCGAAGTTTTTGATCAACCAGCAAGCAAAGATAAAAAAGAGCGCTTTCCTGTAGAATATGCTCGTTATGAGTTATCCAAGAAACAACTAGACAAAGGAACACCTCTAGAAATGTTTGCTTTTTTAAGTGCAAGTGAAATTGATGCTTGTCGCTATCGAGGCATTTTTAGTGTGGAAGCTCTTGCCGAACTAAGTGATGAACATGCCAAAAATATCCAATTATATAATGAATGTTTATTAGCTAGACAATTTATATCATCAAGTCAAGAAATGAAAAAAGCTATCAGCTCAAACACAATTGAAGCAAGTTACAAACGACAAATTGCTGATTTGAAAAAGCAAATAGAAGATTTAAAACGGATAATAAATAGGAGACGAAATCGATGAAATCAATCCTAGATATTTGTAAAGAAGTCGCAGATATAGCGGCAACCAAACGACCAGAAGATTTATTTAATCCCACATCTCAGCAAGACAGTATATTTCTAAGTGTTGCTAAATCTGCATTAGATAGTTTGTTACGATATGGCGATTGGCAAGAACTAATCAAAGAAGGCGTACTAAGAACATCATATCAACGTAATAATTATTTGTTAGATAGCATATGTCCAGATTTTTACAGCATCTTAAACAATACAATCTACATCAAAGATTGCAACGAAAATTTAATTGGTTCTATCACTCCAGCAGATTGGATGAAGGAAAAATATTTTTACGAAAGTACTTCAGGGGTAAAATTTAAGCTTCAAAATGGCATGCTAAAATTTTTAACACCTCCACCAGATGCTATTAAGATTGTATTTCAATATCGATCCAATACCATTTGTTACGATGCTATAAATGGCTATGCTGAAAAAAGTAGTATTACTAAAAACACCGATATTCCCATATTTGATGAATATCTGGTAAAGTTAGGAATATTATGGCGTTGGTTAAAACGTAATGGTATGGATTATAACGAAGAATTTAGTGAATATGAACGTGAGATAAAGAAAAAATTTGCCACCTCTTTGGCTACCCAAGACATAAACCTAGCCCCATCTAATATTGATATTGCCTCTCAAGGAGTAACAATTAATGTCAAAACAAATAAATAGAGGAAATAGATCTATCAACTATATCCTACCTGCACCATCAGGTGGTCTTAATATGAGAGACAGTCTAGATAATATGGATATTAAAGATGCTATCGTAATGGATAACTATATTCCTCAAGATACCAAAGTAATTTTACGCAAAGGTTATTCTCAATACGCAAAATCAGTTTCGCCATTTTTAACCTTGGCATCATACAAAAAATATAACAATTCTCGATTTATAGGCATATCAGGAGGTCAAGCATATAATCTGACTTCAAAACAAAATATCCATATTTATGAAGATGTAAGCTTTAGCGAAAGTCGTTGCCAAACTTTTCAATATAAGGATTATCTCTACATTATGAATGGACAAGACATTCCCAAAGTTTTTTATATTAATGAAAATGGCGATGATGTTTTTGCAGATTGGGGATTTAGTTCAGAAAAACTTATTGCCGAAAAAATAGTTACAGGAACAGTATCTAAACAATTTTTATGGTTTGTCGAAAAAGGATCAATGCAAGTTTGGTATTCAGCTGAAGCTGGCAATATTGCAGGCGAATTATATTGTTTTGATTTAGGCCAAGTTTCACGTTTTGGCGGTCATATAATGTCTGTTTGTTGTTGGACTATAGACGGTGGACAAGGAATTGATGACCTAACAGTATTCCTAACCTCAGAAGGTGAAGCAATAATATATTCAGGAAGCAATCCTAACTCAGCAGATGATTGGGAACTCAAAGGATCATATAAAATAGCCAAACCACTAGGTTATAATTGTATTCTGCCATATCAAGGCGATGTTATAATTATTACCGAAGAAGGCTATTTACCTTTATCCAAGGTTTTACCTCTTAATCAAGCAGGAAACTCATCTATTGCTTTTTCTGACAAAATTCGTGGATTAATATTAAATAGGACAGCCAACAACAAAAATAAAGAAGGATGGCAAGCTATTATTTATCCTAAAGGAGGCTTTGCTGTTTTCAATGTTCCTATTGCTCGTAATTTCGAACAACATATTATTAATATTAATAATGGGGCATGGTGTAGATTTACCAATATAAAATCATTTTGTTGGGAACTTTTTGAAGGTCGTCTTTATTTTGGTTCGGATTATGGAGTTTATCTTTTTGACGATGGCTATTCAGATAATGGGCAACATATTTTAGGTGAAGTTCATCAGGCATTTAGTAGTTATGGTTATAATGGACTAAAAAAAATTCAACTTCTGAATCCACGTACTAAATCATCAACCAAATACGCTTTAGTAATATATACTAATATGGATTTTGAAGAGCGCAAAAAAGCATATGCTGAAAATTTAGGTTCTATGGGCATAACCAAGTGGAACGAAGCCAAATGGTCTTGTCTAAAAAATCCTATAGGCAGTAGGTGGCAAACCCTAAAAGGAACAATACGTTCACAATGGATTGCCAATTCTGCTACTGGTTTTAAATCTAGTATTGTGTTTAAAACCAAAACAAGAGGCAATCTTATAGAATGGTTTGATACAGGAGTAAGATATGAAGCAGCCAACGGAATCTTATAAAATAATCTATGACCATGATGACAAAATAACCAATTGGATATGCCAAGGTTTAAACGATAATAAAAGTTGGCTAGACAGTCCATATCATACCATAGGATTTGTCCGTGACAATCATCTTATTGGAGGGCTTATTTATCACAATATTCGTCCCAAACGAGATTTATGGTGGACAATTTATACGACAGATAAGCGGTGGTGTACAAGGCGAGTTCTTAAAAAAATATTTGGGCTCGCTTTTAATTTTTTGCAAGTTGAACGAATAAGCATTTTGGTATCAACAACAAATCTTCCTTGTATAAGACTTGTTGAAAGACTTGGTTTTAAACAAGAAGGATTATTGCGTAAATATCGTGATGATGGTTCAAGTTGTTTTTTTTATGGAATTTTAAAATCAGAAAATAAATGGAGTAAATAAAATGAGTAAAGCAATAGGAAAAGTATTAGGTGCTGGAAACGCCTCTACATCAAATTTTGGATCAGAAAATGAAATCTTAAATTTTCTTAATAATTATAATACAACTAACTATGACAACACATTAAAAAACCTGACCACTTATGCTGCAAATGCATCTAATCAGCTTAATAATATGGGAAATTACAATTTTAATGTTACCGCATCAGATGAAGCTCGTCAGAGAGCAGAACAAGCAACTTATCAGTCATACTTAAATAATTTGTTGCCCCAGTTTGCCAATCAAACAAGTGATCTAACAGCATCTTTAGCTAATAAAGGAATAACAATAGGATCAGAGGCTTATTCTCGTGCTATGAATAACTTACAAAACACGCAAAACAATGCACTTAATCAAGCATTGTTCCAATCTGTTTTAGCTGGACAAAATGCTTATTCCAATAGCCTAAACGATACAATTAATGCCGCTAATTTTAGCAACAACGCTCAAAGTAATTATATTAATCAACTTTTACAAGCCTTACAAAAATCTTATTCAGGTTATGATATCGCCATGAATAAATACAATATCCAAAATAATGCTAATCAGCGAATTGCTCAAAATAGTTTAGCAAATGCCAATGCTCAAACAGATTCAGGTAACCAATTTTTACAATCAGCAGCCAAGGCTGCGGCCCTTGCGTTAGCTTCAGATAGGCGTCTAAAAGAAAACATCAAAGCAGTTGGCAAGTTAAACAATGGCCTAACAGTTTATTGTTTCAATTATAAAGGAAGCAATATTTCACAAATAGGATTAATAGCTCAAGAAGTACAAGAGGTTAACCCCGAAGCTGTAATTGAAGGTGACGATGGTTTCTTGCGTGTTAGATATGACCAAGCATGTTTATAAAAAGTATAAGTCATAAAACAACTACAACCGCTTAAGCGGTTTTTTTTATAAAGAAAGGAAAATAAAATGCCATTTGATAGTGAAGGAATGTTTTCCAGACTTCATTGTTGGGAAGATGATAGGATAAACGATATAGACATAGTAACCGACCACATGGATGAGGAAGATGATAATTTTGCCGATGGTCTAAGTCAATGTTTTTTAAAAAATGGAACATCTAAAATGGAAGGAGATTTTAATGCAGGCAATTTTAAGCTAAAAAATATAGCTGATGGAGCTTTACCAGCTGATGCAGTTAATCGCTCACAATTAGATTCATTTTTACAAACATCAAAAGATATTTCTAATGCACTTTTTCTAGTTGGCGATATCAAAGCATCACTCATATCCGAAAATCACAATAGTTGGATATTATGTAATGGACAAGAACTCAACCGTTCAGATTATGCTGATTTATTTGCGTTAATTGGTGAGAACTTCGGTTCAGGCGATGGAGTATATACATTTAATGTTCCTGATTATCGAGGTCGTTTTTTAAGAGGTCTAGGCACTGATTCAGCAAAAGATATCTATACTCCTCAAGAAGAAAGTCTTCCTAATATAAGCGATTCCATCACTGGAATAGGAATGTCTAATAGTTCATCAAGTTCTAATAAATTACTAAGCAAGAGCAACTATGGGGAACAACGTTTTTCAACATCTGGCTCATCAAGTGGGAGAGGTTGGGGAACTCTATCTATTAATTTAGGCGATGCAAATTCAATCTATAAAGGTGAGCATGTTACCCCACAAAATTATGCTGTAAATTGGTTTATTAAAGCTAAAAAAGAAGAATAAGGAGAATAATAATGGTCGGTAGAATAATGCCCAATTTTATAGAAGTGCGTCAAGGAGATAGTTTTACAATTCAATTACAGTTCAAAGATGAAAATGGTTTTATTGATATCTCTGGCGCATACTTAAAAATGCAGATTAAAACAGGCAATGATAATAAAACGCTAATCAACAAAATAGGTGTTATTGATGATGCACCAAAAGGCAAAGCTCATATTGCTATAACCCCTGAAGATACCAAAAAAATATCTCCTAATAATGACTACATCACAGACATTCAAATAACATTCAAAAATGGAGAAGTTCATACCATTTATCCTCAAGATATTAATCAGGTAGCAAAATTTATTATCAGTCAAAATGTAACGGAGTAAAAATATGGATAACACAATATTTTTAACTTCTGGTCAAAAAGTAGAGGTATTATTTCAAGATGAAGTAAGCCTAGATATTGATTGTGCTTTAAGATATATCAAATCAGGAGAGCAAGAGCTCGACAACTATATTGAAAATAATCTCAAAAAAAGATTAGATGAAACAATAACAAATGCCAAATCAGATATGAACAAGCAAATATCCCAAGGCATAGAAGATGCATCTATATCAGCATCAACATCAGCAAAACAAGCAATTGATGAAAGTGTTTCCTCAATAAAAGATGATTTGCTATTATATAGCACTAACGAGCTAAAACCAGAACTAGAAGCACTAGTAGATGTTGCTTCACAAAGTGCTGAACTAGCAAGCAACAAATCAGCACAAACTGAAGTTTATCAAGCAAATGCAGCATCTTATGCAACACAAGCAAACCAAGCAGCCGCAGATGTTCTCATCAACAAGCAAGAAGTCGAAAATTTAATAAATCAAGCTGTAAGTGGTTATATTGGTGATATCGGTTATGCTCCATTAGGTATTAACGAAAGTTTAAATCAGCGCCGTTATCTTAATGGACAAATAATTTCTCAAGAACAGTTTGTCGAGTTTACGCAAATATTAAAGGAGCGTGCTTCCCTTTATCCAAGTTTACTTGTAAACGAGAACGAGTGGCAAGCTGAAGTAGCAAATTCTAAGTTAGGTCAATGCGGCAAATTTGTTATTGATGATGACAAAAAGACGATAAGGCTTCCTAAAGTCATAAATATCAATGGATTATCGGATTTAACATCTATTGGTTCTATAAAAAATGAAAGTTTGCCTAATATTACAGGCGAATTTACCCTGCGAGAAAAAATAGGCTTTGTTGCAGATACTCCAATGTCAGGAGTTTTTAAGCTTGGTGAACAAGTATATAGCAACAAGGCAAGTTCAACTGCATCGACAGCTTATTCAGCAATATTTGACGCTTCTTTAAGTTCAAATGTTTACCAAAATCAAGCTCCTGTTCAACAAGAGTCTGTTCAATATCCATTTTTTATTCAAGTTGCTTTAGGCGTACAGGAGGTTGTTGATATTACTAGGCAGATTGAACTAAATAATCCGTTCTTTTTGGGTATGAGTCAATATTTTGTATGCGAACCTAATAATGTTAGTTGGCTGCTTTCTAATAACCAATTTTATTCTGGTGCTATTTATGTCAGTTTTTATGAATGGTTACTAAAAATTTACAATGGCAACAAAGTAATTGATGGTATTTCAGTTAAAGCAAAAAATGAAGAATATAATGATTATGATTACGTTATTGATATTTCTAATACAACATTTCGCTTACCAATAAAAATAGAATACGAAAATAACACGTCAGCAAAACTATATTTTTATGTTGGCGAAACTTGTCAAGATAGCAATCTGATAAATATAGGTGCAGTATTGGCTCAATTAGCTAACAAAGTTGATATAAACGAGGCTGACTACGTTATAGATAGCTATCTTGATAATGAAGGTAACTGGTACCGATTTTATAAAAGCGGCTGGTTAGAACAAGGAGGAATTACCGTATCATCTAGTTCAAATACAATAACATTGTTAAAGCCATTTATTGATAAAAATTATATAGCATTTGCTCAGGTTATTGGTGAAAACACCAGTAACTTAGGTACTAAAATAACTAAAAACAATCAAAACCAAATCACAATTTATAATGCTTCAACGTCGTCTTGTATGTGGCAAGCACAAGGAAAGGGGGCTTAAAGAGGAGATAAAATATGTTTGATATAGGAACTAAAGTAACCAAAAAAAATTATACTAAGGCAGCTATTTGGTGCAACAAAAATAATGCAACTATAAATCCATTAAATTGGCAGATAGAAACATTAAATAACAATATATCCATAAATGAAATAAAAGCCAAAAGAGCATTATTATATTTTAATCAAATAGATCCAATAACATCTCAAATAAGTCGTCTAAAAGATGAATTATCTAACGAAATAATTGCCGCCAAAATAGAATATTTAATTAATTTACGTGCTTACAAAATAGCTGTTATAAAATCACAAAATCCCTATCCCACGGAGGAAATAGAAGATGCCCGATAATTTAGTCGAAGATAGCAAGGTTATTGGCTCTGCATCAATAGCTGTCATTTTAGATTATGCGCAAGTATTTAACCAAGTTATAACTTTGCTTATAAGTTTGTGCACACTAGTTTATGTAGCTAATCGTGCATATAACAGCCTATTTAATAAAAAGCCAAATAAAAGAAAAAAAGGAAAACATAAATGATAAATATCTATACTATTTCACAACGTTTAATTAAACATGAAGGGCTGCGTTTGCAGCCCTATCGTTGTTCTAAAGGAAAACTAACCATAGGAGTAGGGCGTTGCCTAGATACTAACCCTATAACAGCAGAAGAAAGCAAAGTAGTGGGCGATTGGCAACATGGTATAACTCGCTGTGCCGCCATATATCTATTAAACAATGACATAAAAAGAATTTATTTTGGTCTAAAACAAAATATCGAATTTTTCAAAGATCTTGATAGCGAACGACAATATGCCTTAATTGACATGGCTTTTAATTTAGGTATTGGCGGACTATTAAAATTTAGAAAAATGCTTTTGGCATTGCGTAAAAAAGACTATCAAACAGCAGCTAAAGAATGTCTAAATTCTAACTATGCTAAAGAAGTAAAATCTCGTGCCAAAACTATTGCCAATACTATTGAAACAGGAGAATTTAAATCATGAAAAAAATAAAAGTATATATTTGCATAGCATTAGCACTAGCTGTAATAGCTACAATGTTTTTAAATCCACAATATACCAAAGATGTAGCTCAAGCCCTTATTATAATAATGGAAGAAAATCAATGTGGTTGCGAATCTTAATTCTATCAAGCCTTATTTTAACTATTTATTTTTTAGGACAATCACATTGTCAAAACAGTTTTATAGCTCAAAAAGTCGAGATAATTAAAAATGTTAACAATAAAAATTTACAAATTTTATCAACTCCTAATGCTTCTAAATCTGATTTACTTAAGCTCATGTACGCAAATAAATTATGATAATTGTCCTATTTATCCTGTAGCTGGAAGCAAAGTAGCTCAAGAATTAGTTGAACTAAATGCTCCAGCTTTTTGGGAATGGATGGGACGGATAAATAAGCTAAGACTTCAACTTGAAATATGCAAAAAATAAGGAGCAAAGATTAGCACTAATGTAAAGTACTGCAACAAGCACAAATTTCTCCACAAATATGGGAAACAGCCACAGATGGTACTCATATTTACAATAATGTTAAAAAAAATGAGGGAGATATTATGCTAACCAAATAGGAAGACTATTAGGTAGTAAATATCCTCAGCCAGAGTTCAAAAGTCGTCAAAAATGGCGACTTTTTCTTTTATTTTCAAGCATTTAAGCTGGTTCGAAGATGAACATATTTTGATGGCTTGTTTTACAACATCTTCGAACTCACTTCTATATTTTTCAATAACTTAGCAAATTGCAGCCTTTTTTGAGCATAAAAAACAACCTCTGCGAATTTTTGCAAAGGTTTGACTTGTAACATAGCTATGTGAAAGGTTGGATTGATAATAAAATATTTTTCTTGCAATAATAAATACTAAAAAATAAGGTGCGTGTATGTGAAATTCTTAAAAAATATGGAATCACTAAACCGACTTATTACAGATATAAAGAGAATTTTGGGTTGTAATTATAAAGGGCGGATTTATTCCGCCCTTATATTTTTACTTATTCAAACCAACTCCGTTGTTGTTGGTATATATCATTTGGTTGTCCTGCTAATTGAACATCAAATTTCAATCCTGTAATTTTTACTTTACTATCTGCATTATGCAACCTCATATCTATTTGCCAACCACCATCAAATATAATTGAAATAGTAGTTTTTGATTGTGTGTCAGCACTTTGTTTAAATCTGATATCTACCAGTCTTGTTGGATAATGTATTCTTTTAACTTTATATATGGATTTTTCATTTTTTGATGGTGTGTTTAATGTTCCGTTCATATTAAAGGCAACAACTTTTGTTTGTTTATCTTTTTCCAATGAAATTATTTTATAAAAATCTTTACTACCAAAGAAATAAGATAACAACTTTTTAGGTGCGTCAGAATATTGATTACAAATATTTTGAAACTCTTTCATTATTTCTTTAAGAATAGGAACATAAAAATCATCTATTTTATTTGGAACATCTCTCCAACATATACCTTTTCTTTGTAGTTCAGTTATAGGTTTTAAGATATTATCCATATTGTTAATATATTCATTACTACAAGGATAACCTAACCATACTTTACCAAAATCTTTGGCTTCCGTGATTCGTGGATGTTTAAGTGCTTGGTGGTTATGTTTACAACTAAATCCAACCTCCCAATTAGATTTAAATCTAATACAAATAATATCTCTTACATCTCCATCACAACCTTTTGCTATTGTATCGTTACTTATTGAAAGTAATAAGGGGATATCTTTATCCTCATTTAATAACTTTGGTTCTAATGGAAATATGATTTTAACAGCTGTTTCAGCAGCTAATGTATATTTTTCTTTATCTTGTTGAGATAGTTGTTCATAAGATTTAAGTGCTGTAAAATATGCTTTGTTTTCAGTTTTATTTATAATTTTATTTTCTTTTTCTAATTTATGAGATATAGCATTTAAACAGGCATATTCAAAAGCCTTTCCTTGTATAGTTTGTTTTGCTTTTGCCATATTAACCTCCAACAACTTCTAATATGTTATATATAGATTTGGCTACTACTTCTGCTAATTTTACAGGAACAGCATTTCCAATTTGTTTATACTTACTAACTAAATCCCCACAAAAAAACATATTTTCAGGAAAAGTTTGAATAACAGCCACTTCTTTATAACTTAATCTTCTCGTTTCTCCCTTTCCAAATATCCAATTATCTGCATTTATTTTTATCATATTTGGGGATGATGGATGTAAAGCAACTTGTTTTGCCATAGCAGGTATTGTAAATGAAACTTCTTTCCAATCTCTTTTTCTATTTCTACTCATATATCTTGAAGAATATGGTGCATTACAAATCTCATCATTTTTGGGTGGTGGCAATTTAGATAAAACATCTTTTAATGATACTTTCTCTGATTTTTTTTCGGGAAATTGATATTTTACATTCAAATCTTTTCTTATTCCGACAATTATAACTCTATACCGGTCTTGTGGAACACCGTAATCTGCGGCGTTTACTAATGTTGGAACAACATCATAACCTTTATCTGAAAAATCATTTATTATTGCTTTTATTATTTCTCCATTTCCTAATGTTAAAATACCTTTGACATTTTCAGCAACAAATACTTTCGGTTGTTTTAATTCAACTAATTTTACAAAATATCTGTATAAAATATTGCGTGAATCATCTAATTTTCTTGGACCAGCCAAAGAAAAACCTTGGCAAGGGAAACCTCCCGCAATTACATCAGCATTAGGAATTTCATTAAAATTAACTTTACCGATATCTCCTTGAACGACCACACTACTACTCCATCTTTTATGTGTTTCGCAAGCGTCCTTATCAATATCATTAGCCCAAATGGTTTTAAATCCTTGGTTTTCAAAACCCATATCTAAACCACCGGCACCCGAAAAAAGGGATACCAATTTATATTTTTTGTCGTCCATATAAATACCTCCATACGAATATTAACACGACGAATTAACAGTAATACTCTATATATCAATCCCTGATTTTTCAATTAAAATTTTAAAACAAATAACACTAATTAAACCTCAACCACCGAATAACTACCATTAAAATACTTAACAATAGCAAAGTTTCTTTTATTAAGGGCTTGGAATACAACAATCCAACACTATGGTTTAATAATCCAACTCAAGATATTGATTTATATACCAATATTGCAGATGAAGTGAAATTAGTTAAAGAACAGGTTTTACTAGAAAACTAGGTTGTTATTGTTAAGTTGGCAAATTATTTTTCAAATTTGTAATATTTTGTTAGTTGAAATTTAACTACAATGAATTAAAAAGAAATAAACCTCAACTGAATAGCTGAGGCTTATCTTTAGAGACGAGATTATCTAGGGCAATAGATAATCTCTTTATTTTTCACGTAGATATACAGGCTCCAAATCAATCGAAAATTCTTGATTTGTTGATATCTGATTACAAGATGAACATAAAGGAACTATAAAAACAGCAACCCTATCGTTTCTCGTTAAACAATATACATGAGCGCCAACTAAATTGTGATAACTACCACATTTAGCACATCTATATGCTTTTTCTCCTTTTTTATTTTCCCAATAATCTAGCCAACAACTACATCCATTTGGTAGAGGTTCGTTACTGGTATTAGGAACATTTTTTACAATGTAATTCATTTTTTCCTTTCACCCTCACGGGATTATTTGTTATAATTTACTTAAAATATATAAAAAACATCTCAAGTGGTTACACGAGTGTTAAAATAATTAAGACTCGGGAAGCTTTTTTACTTCGTCGTTATACTACTAAAGAAAGCATTTAAACAAAAGATTATTATATAACTATCCACAAGTTATACAACTTTTATTGCATTTTAAATTTTGCTATTGTATAAAACATCAATAAGGAGATTTAATTATGAGTGGTATAAGTCAAGAAAAAATCCTCGACTATTTAAAAAATAATGGTTGCAGGACTTTAACTGAAATTAGAAATCATATAGATGCAAACATTCAAAAACCTATTGTATTATATCATTTAAAAAAACTTCTTGATTTAGGCAAAATAATCAGAAATGACGATAAAACATATCAATACTATAGTGGTCAAAGCGTCCAATTGGTAAAAATTCCTTGTTATGGAGAAGCTAAAGCTGGTATTGATGCTAAAATAAAATATAATGAAGAACCTGATTACTTTGTTGCCGTCCCTCCTAGTTGCTTAAAAGGATACAATCCTAAAGATTTATTTATTATGCAAGTTTCTGGAGATTCTATGGAGCCCACACTATATGATGGCTCATACGTAGTATTCAAAAAGGAATTTTGTAATATACCTAAAGATAATGATGTTGTCTTGTATAAAACAAATAATGAAGAATTAAAAATCAAAAGATTTAAGAATATGGGAAATTATGCAATACTTTGGTCTGATAATTTCAAAAAGTACACTCCTATAGAAATAGATGAAGAATATGACCATTACCTTGGTAAAATGATTAGCATTATTAATGCTTAATACTTACTCGAGGATTGCGAGCCCTCTCCAAGGAGACTGTGATACTCTTATACAAAAATATGTTAAAAAGAAGCGCTAAAACTATAGGAAAAATTTTTCTGTTTATTAGTTCTCTTATTGTTATCGGTATTGTTGCTGGATTTATCTTTTTCTTGTTGGTAGAACATAATCACAAGCCTTGTGATGAACGTTTTATTCATGGCTGTATGGCTGCAGGGTTAGATGAACAAACTTGTAAAAATAGATTATACTAAAAATATTTGATGGCAAAAAAAATAAAGCTCGTTACGAAGAAAAGTAACGAGCTTTATAAATCTTATGCCAAATATTATTTTTGTGCTAATTTAACACTACGTCTTTCAGCAAAAGCTTTACCAAAATCGTTATCAATTTTAGCGACAAGCTTTTTAAACTTTGCCAAATTATTACCACTTAAATTTTCGCCTGTTGCAGCTTTAATCGTTCTAGGGTTGACACGACGACCGTTTTGAATCACTTCATAATGTAAGTGTGGTCCTGTCGAACGACCTGTCGAACCAACATAAGCAATAACCTGTCCTTGAGTAACTCTAACACCTGGACGTATTCCTTTAGCAAAACGGCTCATATGTCCATAAGCTGTCGAAAATTCTGAATTATGACGTATTTTAATATAATAACCATACGAACCATTATATTTTGCAACCTGAACAACACCATCACCACCAGCATAAATAGGAGTTCCGCTAGGAGCAGCATAATCAACTCCCCAGTGGATTTTATGCTTTTTCAAAACAGGGTGATATCTTTTACCAAAAGGCGAAGATATACGTGCATTACGAGCAGCCAAAGGTTTGCGATCCAAAGTTTTTTTCAAAGCCTGTCCTTTAGCTGAATAATAATCAACATTTCCTTTGGAGTCTTTGAAACGATATAAAGCAATTTTTTGATTACGCAAAACTAAGCCAGCATATAAAATATTACCACTTTTAACTAAAGTACCATCAGGAGTAACTTGGCTTTCGTAAACAATTTCAAAACTATCGCCTTTTTGTAAATCACGTTTAAAATCAACCGAATAAGAAAATATATTGATAAAATTACTAATTACTCGCATTGGAACACCTTTGCGATTCATAACATTAGAAAGATTGCCATCTATTTCGCCAGAAATAGAATTAATTTCATCAATAAATTCATCTTTTTCTACATATGTTTCAAAAGCACCATTTTTAAGAGCTGTGATAATACGTTCACCAGCATTTGGTTCAATCATCAAATAATTAACATTAGCCAGTTCTTCTGTTTGCGAATCAATAGCCAAATTAACTTTTAGTTTTTGTCCAGCCTTTAGGTCACGAGGGTCATAATGCTCTTTCAATGAATAATAAATATCATTTGCAACCTCACGACTAGCTCCCAAACGTGTAAGTAAAGATATTAAAGTATCACCACTTTGTAGAGCAACTTCTTTTTCAACATTTCTTTGTTTTACAAGTTTATCCACCATTTCAAACATGGCTTTAATACCACTAGCGGATTCTTCAGAAATATTTTGAGTATCATCAATATTTTGACTAACACTATCTTCAATCATCAAGTATGAAAAATAGTCTCTATTATCAATTGACGCTTCCACTCTATTATTATGCGCCAAAGACAAAACAAAAGCAGCCATAACTGCACTAAAATAACAAGTGTTAATGACTTTCTGTCGATATTTTGATTTCAAAATAAATTTCACTTTTCTAATCCCAACAAGTTAATTTACTGCGCCACTATACAAACTAAAGGTGCGCAAATAAAGTATTTAATAGGTTTTATGTGTATAACTTAGTACATTATAAATGATAAAAAGTGAATAAAATATAAAAATATATAAAAAAATAAAAAAAGTTCTTGCATTTATATTTTTTGTTGTTTATAAGATAACTCGTCTTTTGGGGGTGTAGCTCAGTTGGTTAGAGCGTCTGCCTGTCACGCAGAAGGTCGCGGGTTCGAGCCCCGTCACTCCCGCCATTAAAACAACCGCCTGTGATGGCGGTTTTTTTAATGGCATGGAGTTCCGCGCTCGAACTAAAGCGACCTTAGTCGCGGGCATCAAGCTAAAAACAACCTCAAAATGTTGTTTTTAGCGCCGATGGCGAAGTCTTGTTGTTAAGCGAGCAAGGGTAACCGCCGCGAAGCGAGAGTTACAAGACGAGTGACCGAAGCGAGTTAGCGATTGCTAAAAGCAGAGCTTATGTGCAAGAAAAGCCCCATCACTCCCGCCATTAAAACAACCGCCTGTGATGGCGGTTTTTTTAATGGCATGGAGTTCTGCGGACTCATCGGGTTCATCGTCAAAATGTGGGGCAAAGTCAAAAAATTAGATACTTGGGCAATAATGGATAAGGCTTTTGGTAAGGATTTTCAAGACTTGTTACCAGAAAATAAAAAAACAGTTGCCAAAGCTGTAGTGACTATGGAATTTGCCAATATGCTTTCTGGACATCGTTTTGATTCAGATCGTCATAGTGGACAATATAAAATTGATGAAAATACTAATACTATCGGAATTTTTGATACTGGTTCAATAAGTATTGTTGAACCTACAGAAAAAGAAAAAAGTGTTTTAGGAGTTGTTTTAGCTAATACTGTGAAAAAATTAGGTAATGCTAATAGTAGTTTAGGTGAGATTCTCTGTACCGAAATAGAAAAAGTTATTAATGTTCACTATAATAAAAAATAACCATATAATAACAGTTAAATATAAAATATTATTGTAAAAACACGCAATCATGAGTATATTTTATTATGAATCAATGGGGAATAACAAATGCCTAAAGCAATTTTACTAGATTGGGACAACACTCTTGCCAATACTCGAAATTCGATTATAGAGGCAATGGAACATACTCTAAAAAAATACAACAAAGAACCTTGGAATATTACAAAAACCAAATACAGAGACACCAAAAAATCACTAAAAGAAAACTTCCCCAATTTTTTTGGTTCAGATGCTAACAATGCTTATACCGAATATCTAAAATACTACACCAAATATGCCTACAACAAAGTTTTGCCAATGGAAAATGCCAGTTCTTTTCTAAAGTTTTGCAATCAAAACAATATAGACTTATATATTGTTTCCAACAAAGAAAAATCTTTACTGCTAAAGGAAGTCGACATTTGCTTTCCTAATATCTTATTTAAAAAAATTCTAGGTAATGGCGATGCCCCTCAAAACAAGCCAAGTCCTGATCCCGTTTTTACCGCACTAGACAATGTCTGTTATAAGATAGACAAAGATAATGTTTGGCTAATTGGCGATAGCAAACAAGATACCGAATGCGCATACAATGCTAATATCCAACCAATTTTGCTTGGTAAAGGAAAATTTATGGACGATGCTTATATCAAGGCAAAAACAAATTCTTCCTTACCATTACTGGTTTTTGAAGATTTTAAAGAAATTGCTAATTATCTACGTCTCAAGATTGATAACATAATCTAAAAAAACAAAGGCGTTGCAAAAATTTTCGCAACGCCATTACAGTTTGGTAGGCAAGAATCCCGTGAATGCGAAGAAAAAGTCGTAATTAATTACCAGTTCTTTTTATCAAATTACGATAAAATTATGGCGATGAAAGAGCAGGTTCAATTTATAAGATGTATATTAAAATCACCACCAGTATTTTTAAGAGATAAAAAGCTAAAATAGTGATAGGTTGATTAATTTATCACAGTTCAGATATTATATATAATGTTAAAGAATATGCATTTTTTAACATTTTCTCTAAAATGCTTGGTTTCCCTAGCGTTTTGTTTTGAAAGTGTTAGAGCCTAAATATAAAATGTTAAACTTTGTAATGTTTTGCTACATTTTATCTTGTTTTCTATGGTTCCTTCTATCTGTTATAAAGTAAAATGAAGTAAGTATAAAAAAATGGATTTATCCGTAGTTTTTGCGATATTTAATAAAAACTCTTGACACTTTGTGGTTTTTTATTATATATTAGGGATATTAAAGGAGACACGCTCATGGATAAGTTTGTTATAGAAAGACCGCAATATATCAAAGAATTAATGATGTTTAAGGATGCTGACTTAATAAAAATCTTAACAGGTGTTCGTCGTTGTGGCAAATCTACCGTTTATGAATTATATGCAGAAGAGTTAAAAAAACAAGGTATAAAACCAGAGCAAATACAAATTATCAAATTGGAAGAAGAGGAAAATTCCGAACTTTTAGATTATCACAAGCTACATCAACATGTTATGGATAATTTGGTTAAAGATAAGAAAAATTATGTCTTTTTAGATGAAATACAGAATGTAGAGAATTTTGAAAAAGCTGTTCGCAGTTTGTATGAAAAGAAAAACATTGATATATATTTGACAGGTTCTAATTCTAAACTGCAATCAGGAGAGTGGGCCACATCTCTTACAGGAAGATACATTGAAATAAAAATGTATCCGTTGTCTTTTAAGGAATTTCTGACAATTAATCCTACTGATAATTTAGATAAGGCTTATGCAGATTATCTTGCTTATAGTTCGTTTCCTTATGCTCAATACTTTGTTAATTTGAATATGCCTGATTTGAAAAAACAACTGGATACATATATTAATGGAATTTATGATACTGTCGTTTTATATGATGTTATGAGTAAGAAAGGCATTGTAAATGCCAGCAGAATTAAACGAATAATGAAATTTATGGCAGGTAATATCGGGTCAGAAATATCTGTTAAGAAAATGAGCGATATGTTAAAAGATGATGGTATAGTTATTCAACCATATCTTTTAGATGATTATATAGATGCATTTAAGGATGCGTTTATTTGGTATCAGGCTGACAGATATGATGTTCGTGGAAGAAAAGTTCTAAAAACCCAAAACAAATATTATTTGGTAGATATGGGTATCAGAAATATGCTTATGAATGATAAAGTAGAAGATACCGGACATATACTGGAAAATATAGTTTATTTGGAACTCTTGCGTAGAGGATACAAAGTATATATAGGAAAGATAGATTATAAAAACAAAGATAGAGAGGTTGTTACCAAAGAAATAGATTTTGTGGCAGAAACACCTGATGGTTTGGAATATTATCAAGTTTCTGATACTATGAATGATACCAAAACACTTGAAAGAGAATTGTCTTCATTAAAACTTGTAAAAGATAATTATCCAAAATATATACTTACCAGAGATTATGGCACAAAGGATTACGATGGAATTAAGCAACTAAATGTTTTAGAATGGCTTACCAAGTAATTAAAACAAACCGTCATGGATTTTATGGCGGTTTTCTTAATATTATTAAATCCCATTTTTAATACTATCTTTTATAATTGATATTACCGAAAATATAGAATTTCTAGTTTCTAATGGATTTGAATTAATAAGTGTAAAAGTAATAGTTCAGAAGATAAGTTCGATATTAAATTGCATAAAACTCCCAAACTGCGTTGTTTCAGAATTACATCAGGAACTCAAACAAGCAAAAGTGGCAGAAAGAAGATATTGCCAAGAACAGATTGAAAAATTGAAAAACGAACAAAATAAATTAAAAGAAAAACTAGACCATTTGTTTGATTTAAGACTTGATGGTGAGTTGGATAGAGCAACATTTGATACCAAAAGAAATGAAATTCAATTAAAGATAGACCGCTTAAAAGTCAAGATTAAAGCTCATGAAAAGGCAAATAACAGTTTTGATGATACAATATTGGGGCTTCTTGATATTACAACAGAAGTAGGGCAGACTTTTGCAAAATCAGATAATTTGGAAATAAAAAGATTATTGCTAAAATTTGTATTTGAGAACATAACGTTAACCGAAGGAGAAATTTCATATAAATTGAATTTTCCGTTTAATGAATTTACAAAAACGAAGATTTTAGAGAAAAACACAACAGAATTACACGAACAAAAGCAAAGCTTTGTAAATCAAGACTTACAAGCAAATTACAACCAACAATTACAGTTTGGGTGTGGAAAATCACACGAAGTGGAGCAAAGCCTTAAAAACAAAGGCGTTGCGAAAATTTTCGCAACGCCATTACAGTTTGGTAGGGGTGGTCAGACTCGAACTGACACGGCCTGAGGCCACAAGATTTTGAGTCTAGCGCGTCTACCAGTTCCGCCACACCCCCATAAACTGAATGAATTGATAATATATTTATTTGCTATAGTCAATATTTTTTTTATATAAAAATATAATTTTTTTATAGCCATTGATTTTATATCCTCTTTATAACCATAAATCAAATAATTATATCATCATTATCAAACCACTATAAGAGACAATAAAATGCATATTCTAACCTCAAATAACCTATTAGATTATCAAAAAAATTTGCAATTTTATCGCAAAATTGATTGCCCATATCCTAAAGGAATAATTTTTATCAACAATCATTTATGGAGCAAAGAACGTTATCTATCACCATATCATTTTGAGCACAAAAAAAGCCACAATCAATACAGGCGTGGCATTTGTTTATAATAAAAAAACACTTAAGCCTTGCCAGACAAACCTCTAGCAATATTCATATTGATATCAATCAATATATCCAATTTCTTAGGTTCTGGATTGGTCATTATCTCAACAGTTCTTTTAAATACAAAAGATGCTAAATTAAGTATATTCTGCTTAATTTCTGGAGGTTGAGGGCAATCATCTTCCTTCATAGCAGATGCTAAAATACTCCATAGATGCCGATTCTTATCCAAAGCTAAAGCTAATTCATCTTTTGAAGTTTCCCAGTTTTCTTTAACTTTATTGAGGGCTGATGCAGTACGTATAAGAGCCCTAGCTTCAAGCTCAGCTTCGCTCATTCCAGCAACTTCATTTTGGGCATATCCAGCTAGTGTATTCATTTTATTATTTTATCCTCAAAATAAAAGATTTTTTAACAGATATAATGATATAGTTATCACAAATATAGTCAACCTTGGAGATAAAAGCAACTATGAAAAAAGTCCTGCTCACAGTTTTTATTCTTTCTTCTATTATAATAACATCTTACGATGCCAAATCCTTTGTTCTTTATGAGGAAAAGAAATCTTTAGCAAAAACAAAAATGGATATGACAGGGTATATTGATTACGCTCCATTTGGTTGGGTTGATACTACCAATGCAAATATATATGGCAAATTTAATACAGTTTTTCAACCAATGATTGATTGGTTTATTAAAGAATATAATATTGAGATGAATTATGATTTATATCAAAAAAAAATTGATGATTTAGCACAAAAAGTTCGTCAAGGTGATATTGATTTTTTTGTCGGAGCTTATTTCGAAACCGAAATATTTAAAGGGCTTCACCTATTATATCCTGCTGTTATCTATAATCCAATAACAGTGTTTATGTTACCCAACCGAATTAACGAAGTAAAATCGACCGATGACCTAAAAAAGCTCAAAGGTGTACGTAATACGTATGAATATTTTAGCGATTTTGTAGAAAAAAAAGTAGCAGAACTTAATCCTATGAAAGTTGACTCGTCTTATACAATGTTTGAAAAACTATTTACTCGCGAGGCTGATTATATAATTACCAGCTATTACTATGGCATGATTGAAGCAATTAAATTAGGATTAAAAAAGCAAATTGCTCCAGCCAAACAAACCTTGTGGAATATTCCTGTGTTTGTAGGGGTATCCAAAATATCACAGCATAGAGATTTTATATCAAAAAGACTAACTAAGTATCTTCAAGATAAAAATAATGCTGATATTATCCAAAAAAATCTTCAAAAAATTATCAGTGATTTTGAAAAACAATATGAAGGTGTTGTTCCTCCGACATTTGGCTTAGAAAAGCCTGAAACAACAGAAAAACAACATACATCTGAAAACCTTGATAACAATCTTGACGCTAAATAAAAGAAACTATATATTTAAGATACTATGGTTTTATTAATTCATCATACAACATCGCCTTTTGCACGCAAAATTCGTTTGCAAATGAGTGAAAAGAAGATGCTCTTCATCTTAAAAGAAGAAGAGCCTTGGCGTTTATCTGCTGATTTTTACAAACTAAATCCTGCAGGTGAGCTTCCAGTCTTTTTGAATGATGGCAATGTTATTGTCGGACACTATGCTATTTCTGAATATCTTGAAGAAACATCTAACGAAACACCACTTATTTATGGCTCGCCTAAACAAAGAGCTGAAATTCGCCGTATGGTAGATTGGTTTGATAACAAATTCTATCGTGAAGTTTATCGCAATATCGTTACTGAAAAAGTTCATAAGCGTTTCGCTAGTGGAGTTGCCCCAGATTCTAAAGTGTTAAAGATTGGCTTGAATAATATCGGCTATCATCTTGAATATATTGAATGGCTTCTTGATAAGCACCAATATTTGGTAGGTGAAGATATTTCATTGGCAGATATAACAGCAGCCGCTCATTTTTCAATAGTAGATTATTTGGGCGATGTTCCGTGGGATGAATTTGCTGCATCAAAATTGTGGTATTCAAAGCTTAAATCGCGTCCCGCATTCAAGGATATTCTCAAAGATACTATTCGTGGTATTTTACCAGCCCGTAACTACACTAATTTGGACTTTTGATATGAAAAAATTACCTGTTATTGCTTGTTTGTTTTTAGCTTCTTGTTCATATTTTAGCGGAGGAGCAGGGCAGGTTGTATATCATTGGGAACGTACTCATACAGGGGTTCAAAAATTTGCATCTGATCACGGTGAATGTTTACTCCAGTCCAAAGCAATAAAATTATTTCCTGATTTTCGGTCTTGGTTTTATACCGAAGAAACTAAAATCAACATTAAAGCAGATTGGAACTCTGATAGGGGAATTTGGGCAACTTATATTCCTTATGCTGGTGCTCAACCTCTAATCATTAATTCTCGCTATGACGATATTGATATGAATCCTCAAGAATACGTTGCATGTATGAAGCAAAAAGGGTATTGGTTCCGTACACACGATATTCCTGAAATTACCAATATCAATCTTTACAAGGCTTACAGACCTCAGTTGAGCAAGCCATTTGGCAAACCGATTTATTACGATCAATAGCCAAACCACCACCAACAGATTTATAAAAACTTACAATGTTTTGATATATCTTAGCATTGCTTTGTAAATATTCTTGTTCGGCACTTATTTTGTTTTGTTCAGCAGTCAACACGTCTGAAAATTCAATTAAACCGTTTTGATATTTTTGTAGACTTAATGTACTGATTTCTTTAGTTGAATCCATCATAGCTTTTGCCGAGATGTTGCGTTTTGTTTCTTCTTTAACCGAATTTATTGCATTGCTAATATCAGCAACAGCATTAAGTAAACTAGCTTGATACAAAGCAAAAGCCTGTTTAGTAGCAGATTCTTGTAATTTTACTTGGTTAATTAATTCTCCCCAATGCAAAATTGGCAAATTAATTACCGCACCATTAGTATACATATTAAAGTCAGGTCCAAAAATAGGCGAAAGAGTATTGTTTTGATATCCTAAAAAAGCACTTAAAGATACCGATGGAAACAAGTTAGCAATAGCTTGTCCAATTAAAGCATTTTCGGCAATTAATTGTTGTTCAGTTGCCTGCACATCTGGACGATTCCTAACAATATCTACAGGCAAGTCATAGAGAGAAGCTAATTCAAATGAAAATTTTTTATATAAAATATCTGATTTATTTTTAATTATATCTACAGGAAGTTTTCCTACCAATATTGATAAAGCATTTTGATATGATTTTTCTTCAAATCTTAATTGAGGTATTTTCATTTTAGTTGAATCCAAAAGCGATTTTGCCTGTTCATAATCTAAACTATCAGCCAAACCAGCCTTATATTTAGCTTCTACTGTTTCAAAAATATCTGTTTGTAATTTTAAGTTGTTTTCCATTAAGGATAACTGCTTTTCAGCCAATATCCAGTTAATATATTGATTAGCAATTTCTGAAATCAGCGATATTTTAACATTGTCAAAGTTAGCCGCAGTAGCTTTTAGCATTGCTCTAGCACTTTCATCAAGGCGTCGTCTTCCACCCCAAATATCAAGTTCCCAACTAGCATCAAGTCCCACTTGATAATAATCACTGTTAATAGGAAGAGCTCCAGCTAAAGTCTGGTTGCTTTTATTATATTGTCCTTTAGCATCAAAACTTGGTAAAAATCCAGACCTATCAATATATAGTTTATATCGTGCTTGTTGCATCTTTTCAATTGCTACTTTGATATTTGGACTGTGTTCTAACCCTTGTTCAATAAGCTTGTTTAAATTATCGTCTCCAAAGCTTTGATACCATAGAGGATTTATTTTTCTTTTAGAATTTGACTTAAGATAAAGACTGTCGGCAATTTTATTATTTTTATAAATAGGAGGGCGATGATAATTAGGTCCGACACTACAAGCAATACAAAGAAGAGAAATACTTCCTATCAAAAATATTTTTTTCATTATTTTCTCCTCTCAAATGGATGCCATTCTTTTAAGTGTTCAAACAAAGAGAATAGGGCAGGAATAAATATTATACCAATAGATGTAGCAGCAATCATCCCATAAAAAACGGACGAACCAATAGCAATTTGGCTTGCTGCTCCAGCCCCTGTTGCTACAATCATTGGAAATACGCCTAAAATAAAAGTCAAAGCAGTCATCAATACTGCACGAAACCTTTCACCAGCCCCTTTTTCTGAAGCCTCTAAAATAGAATAGCCTTGTTCACGATAATCTTTAGTAAATTCGACAATAAGAATAGCATTTTTAGCCGCTAAACCAATTAGCATAATTAACCCAAGCTGAGCATAAATACTAAGTGCTTGTCCCATAAAATGAAGCCCAATAATAGCTCCTAAGATTGCAAAAACTGTAGAAAACATAACAGCAAAAGCAAGCATCCAACTTTCGTAAAGGGCTACCAAAAATAAATAACAAAATACAAGAGCTAGCATAATTAAAAATATAGCCAATCCTGCCGCTTCTACTTCTTGTAAGCTTAAACCAGTCCAAGCAATTTGAAAGTTTTTAGGCAAAATTTTGTTAGCTATAGCTACAACAGTATCAATAGCTGTTCCACTACTTACTCCTGAAGCAGATTGAGCCGTAATAGCAGCAGTTGTATATAGATTATAACGATATAAAATTTTAGGTGAAATCTGTAGTTTTGTATCAGCAAAGCTTTTAACTCTAACCATTGCTCCATCATTAGCTTTTACATATAAATTCATTACATTATCAATATTACGGCGATATGGATAATCTGCTTGCACAATAACTTTATTTATTTGTCCATCTAATGTAATATTATTAACATAACTAGAACCCAAATTATTATTTAATACATTAAACAGTGACGAAAGTGGAATACTGTGGCTTTCAAGTTTTGTTCGATTAATATCTAAAAAAATATGAGGTGTATCAGCAGTGTATGTACTAAATGCATAAGCCAAATTAGGATTTTGATTCAAACTTTGCAAAAAGTTTTCCATTTCATTATAAAGTTGCAATCCTGTTGTATTACCATCAAGTGCTAACAATTGAAAAGACAACCCGTTAGCATTACCAATTCCTGGTATTGATGGTGGAGCAAAAAAGTCAACTTGTGCCTTATCATTATGTCCATATTGCATAACAAGTTTTTGAGTTATAGCTTCCATTGACAAATTTTTATTTTTACGTTTATCCCAATCATCTAATCCAACAACACCCAAAGCTACATTTTCACCACCGCCACCAAGAATAGAATATCCAGCTACAGATATAAAATATTTGACCCCATCCATTGCCAATATCTCGCTTCCTAATTCAGCTAACACTTGATTAGTCTGATTAATTGTTGCCGTATTAGAGAGTTGAATATTAGCAAAAACAATTCCTTGATCTTCTTCTGGTAAAAAAGATGTTGGTGTCATTTTAAAAGACAAGGCAATCAAGCCGATTGTTACCAAAGTAATTAGTGCTGTTAATTTGACTTTGCTAGCAAAAAAACTAACAGCTTTAATGTATTTTTCTTTTCCTTTATCAATAAAAGCATCAAACTGTCTAAAAAATCCTTTAGCTTCTTTTTGTTTATCGTTTTTTAGAAAAATAGCACAAAGCGAAGGGCTTAATGTAAGGGCATTTATAGCTGAAAAAACAACGGATGTTGCAATAGTTACAGCAAATTGCTGATAAATTTTTCCAGTAATTCCCGCCATTAATCCCACAGGTATAAAAATAGATAATAGCACAAATGTTGTAGCAACAATGGCACTACCTATTTGTTGCATAGCTTTAATTGAAGCGGTTTTAGAATCTAGCCCTTCATTAGCCATCAAATATTCAACTCGTTCAACCACAATAATAGCATCATCAACTACTAGTCCAATTGCCAAAATCATTGCAAATAAGGTTAATATATTTATATCAAACCCCAACATATAAATTACAGCAAAAGTAGCAATTAATGATACTGGAATTGTAATAAGAGGAATAAAAGTAGTTTTTATTTTTTGCAAAAATACATAAGTAACCAATACAACCAAAGAAAAAGTTATAACAAGTGTTTCTATAATACTAGCAATAGAAGCTCTAACAAAATTTGTTGAGTCATAAGCAACTTTAAATTCCATATCTTTAGGAAAACTTTTACTTAAAGTTTCTATTTCTTTTTGCACATTTTTCATAATATCTAGCGAATTTGAGTTTGGTGTTTGGCTAAGCCCAATTATAACCGCAGGAGCATTATCATAATGGGCACTCATATTATAAGTATCAGCTCCAATTTCGATTCTTGCCACATCTTTTAGTCTAACAATTCCGCCATTTTCAGATGTCGTAACAATAATATTTTCAAAATCTTCCACGCTATTTAATAGTCCTTTAGCTGTTAAAGACAAAACTACAGGATTATTTTCTGGACTAGGCGAAGAGCCGACCGAACCTATAGATGCCTGAATATTTTGGCTACTAATTGCTGAGACGATATCTGTACTATTAAGGTTTAATGAGGCAATGACTTCAGGTTTTAACCAAATACGCATTGAGTGTTGCGGACCATAAATATCAACACTTCCCATGCCATCAATACGCAATAATGGGTTTTGAATATTGTTATAAGCAAAGTTTGATAAAAAAAGACTATCATAACTATTATTAGGCGAACGCAATACTAACATTGCCAACATATTAGAAAGCTGAGATGTAATATCAATTCCTTGTTTAGTAACAATTTCAGGTAGCTGAGAATTAACCTGTTGTAAGCGGTTTTGTACTTTAACTCTGGCAATATCAGGATCTGTACCAATATTAAATGTAATCGTAAGACTATAACTACCATTATCATCTGAACTTGATGACATATAAAGCATATCTTCAACACCATTAATCGCATTTTCAATTGGTATGGCGACAGTATCTACCAAAACTTGAGCCGATGCTCCAGGGTAAGTAGCTTTAACAATAATTTGCGGTGGTGTAATATTAGGATATTGCGAAATTGGTAAAACAGCAATAGCCAAAAGACCAAGCAAAACTAAAACTATCGACACAACACCTGCAAATCTGGGCTTGTCAATAAAAAATTTTGAAAACATTATTTTTTCTCCATTTTCAAATTTGCTATTTTCATTTTAAGCCTTGTACCATCAGCTATTTTACCAATTTTATCTGTTACCAAAAATTCGTTATTAGCAAATTTATTTGCAACCACATAAGAATCTTCAAAATATCCAACAATTTTAAGAGGAACTTGTTTTAATTTATTATTTTGCATAACATACACAAAAGCACCTCTATCGCCAAGAATTGCATAATTTTGCCTAATCAAATAAACATCATTCATTTTTCTTGATAACAAAACATCAACATAAGAATTAGCAATTAACTTTCTATTTTTGTTTTCAAAATCAGCAAAAATACTCACAGAATTGGTTGTCTTATCAATTTGATTATCTGCAAATCTAAATTTGCCATTATTTTCATATATATCGCCATTTGCCAAGCGCAATTTAATATTTTCATTAGCAAACAACTTACCATCAGCAGATTTTTGTAGTTCAGTCAAATATTCTTTATCTGAAATAGCAAACATAACTCTAATAGGATCAAATTGGATAATACTTAAAAGAGGTTTATCACTGGGAGCTACATAATTTCCTTTGGTTAAGGAAACATTACCAATTGTTCCATTTATGGGGGCTTGCAATACGGTGTAATCATACAAAACCAAAGCTTTTTGTTCTTCAGCTTGCGCTTGTTTGAGGGCTGCTTCAGCAGCTAAAAACTTTGCTTTAGCATCATCCATATCAGAGGCTGATATCGCCTTTTTGCCTGCTTTTTTTACACGATTAAAATAAGATTTTGCATTTACATAATCAGCTTTTGCCTGCGCAACAGCTGCTGTAGCAGCATCAAGCTGTGCCTTGTATTGACGTTGGTCAATCAATATCAAATTATCGCCTTCAGCAACATTTTGTCCACCTTCTGCCCATACCTCATCAATATAACCACTAACATTTGGCACCAAGTCTACAGATTTTATTGGTGTGATATAACCAACATATTGCGATGTTGTTTCTACATCTTGCGGCTTTAATGGCAACACATTGATTGTCAAAGCATTGTCACTTGGAGTACTAGACAAAGCAGTGGGATTATAAAAAAAGAAGCCATAAATTAAAACAACAGCTACAGTCCAAAATATGTATTTATAAATGGTATAATTACGCATAGCTAAAGCCTCTTTAATATCTTCTAATAAACTAAAATACTAAATAAGCTTTAACTTTAATAATACAATATATAACCAAGGTATAGCACAGCTATAACCATATAAAAATATCAAATTTTTTTATCTAAAATAGTCATAAACTGTGCTATATTTTTTATAGACAAAAGTTTAAAAAGCTAAACCACACCGAACGTAGATGCTGGCCGTCTTCTTGCCCGGGTTCATGAAGCCATTGCCCATGGTGAACCTCCACGCGCCAAGGGAGTCGGCCTCGGTAGAAGACCAGTAAGAAGTGTCGGCTAAAGCCGTTCCACCAGAGTTAGTGAGGGCGGTATTTATGGTTGTTTGGTTATCATATATAGCTTTTAATTCTTTTAAACTAGGCAAAAACCAACTTCCTATAGGTTGATTTCCTTCAGTTAAATTATAGCAATATCCTGGAATATAGCTACTAGAACTATAATCTCCTCCTAAAGCTACAATAGTAGCAGTATTTTCTTTGCCTGTTTCTTTTGCTGCTAATGCCTCTTCTTCTGTATCATAGTTAGGAAGAGGTGTGTCTTCCAAAACACTAGCCCAACCCATAGTGCTAGGAGCATTATTTAATCCAATAGCCAACCTATTTTCAGTATCAAACACCACAGCTATTGGTTTAATTCCTGATGCTATTTTATCTAGGGGTTCATAACAATTCAAATCACTATACAATATATCTCCTACAGTATCACAACCTTGTCCTGTGCTGCCTCCTGAACTCTCGCCTCCACAAAATACTTTATCTGTATCAAAAGGACATTTAAGCATATTTTTTCCAGCACAATCTGTGGCTGTTTGTGTAAATCCTAATGAGCTACACTCTGGTACTTGTTCACACGTAATAGCATAAGCCGAAGAAGCT
>JAZSQL010000057.1:0-3546 GCA_045537965.1 Alphaproteobacteria bacterium | reverse complement strand
TTCAATTAGCACGGCACCGGAACTGGCTAATTTTTTCTGTAAAATACTATCCGCTAATCTTGTTTTATATTCTTTCATATTGAAACTCCTTGATAATATCTATTAATATAAACTATATTTTATTATTTTGCAAGTTTTTATTTTATGTTTTTGCAATTTTTCATTTGATGATTTTACAAAAAATCATTTCATGTTTTTGCAATTTATTGTTCGGCAGTTTGAGAGTTTTTTTATTTTATGATTTTGTAATATAAATAGATAATTTTTGAATTATTCTCCAAAATTTGAGGTGTTTTGTGCACTGAGAAATGTGGTTTGGTCGGAACTCGTATCTATATTTTTTAAATTAAATAATTTTTTTGGTCTGGTCGTTCCTGAAAAAAAGTGTGCAAATGGATGGATACACAAACTTAAGAGGTCAGACCAATATCTGTTTTTCTTATAATGCATTGAATTTGCGGTTAAATATGCCAGTATTGTTGTGGCTTCTCCTTTTGGGTGGTAATCGCCCACCATAAACAAACACCCTCCTAAAAAAGAGGGTGTTTGTTTATGGTGAGATTCTGTCGACAATAATGACACGTTATCTATTTTAACTTCTTTGAGAAACATTATGCAATATAGCTTGCGGCAATTCTGTTTTATTTACCACTCCTTTTTTAGGGGCAGATAGCAAACCTCTATCTTTCAAAATCTTTCTTGCTAAATATCTATCTTTTGCAACAGCTGTTTTTTCATCATCTGTTTTACGAAGATCAGTATCCCTAAACTGAGCATCAAATTGATGAGACATTTTTTCAACATGCGCATCTTTATTAGCTTCGTTAATATTGTTAATAGCTAAATTGTAAGCATCTCTTTTAGCTTGTTCTTTACAAAAAGTATTTGCCTTTGATGCCAATATTTGAGTTTCTTTTTCCAGGATTTCTTTAAATATTTCATCGTAACGGGAAAGATTACCATTCTTTTTCACTTCTGCTGCCAATCTAAAGTTAAGCCTAGTTCCATATCGTGCAATTTTATTGTAAGCACTTACCTTATTAACAAATTCTTCAAATCGTTTTTTCTCTGTTTCGTCTTGTTTTACTTTTTTTGTCTTGATTCCAATTTTTTTCAAAGCTCTATCCATAAAAGGTAATTTAGGAGAGACTGGTTTTTTAGCATATCCGTTAGACATAACATCGCAGAAAGCTTCTTTATATACAGGATCTTTTATACATTCTTGCATAAAAGTTACATCGCCTCTCATTTCTCCTAATTTTTGGATGTTTGTTACGCATTCTTTTTGACTGCAAAGTTCATAAGCAGCCTTTATACAAGAATCTTTGTAGTAATGATTATCAGATAAACTAGAAACAACTAGAGCAGAAGGTTCTTCATTTAATAACTCCAAATCATTAGATGTTTCTTTCATATATTCATTATTGCTTTTTGCATCTTGTCTCCCTCGACTTTCGCTCTGTTTTATTTCTTCGAAAGTAGCAAACTCTAATCTTCTGGCATAAATATCTTTCAAGAAAGCTTTTTTTTCATCATCAGTCATTGTTTTTCTCCTTACTGTAATGGTATTTGGATTATCATATCCAAACACTATCCTAAAACTAAACCACCTTTTCAATAAGGTGGTCGGAGAGTTCGTAAATCATATTATGTGAAATGACTCTTGTGATCTTTAAAACCATATTTTTTCAGAGATAGTTATATAGCTTCTGGACATACACCACAAGCTCCCCAACCATATCATAGCTGAGGTGATGTGGCATATTGCAAAATACAATATAACCTTTCGGCATCATCATTGCCGCACATAATACGAGCTTACGACAGCTCTTTCGCACCTTAAAGGCACTCAGAGTATAATTTCCCATACTCAAGTTTATTATAACATATATTTTGTAAAAAATAAATTAAAAAATGACTTGAAGAAAAATAAAGTCAAAATCTTACAATTAACAGAATAAAATATCCCTAAAACTCAAATGACCAGAATGTTTAATGTTGATAGAAGCACTATTAGAAGGCTTATAAACCAACATAATGTTAGATTTTACATATAAATGCTCATTTTTACTAATTATGTTGATTTTTATAAAGTTTAGTGTTATGGAGATATTCAGAAGGGAAGGATATATCCTATATTAAGCATTTTTATGCAGGACAATAGTCTGATTATAGGTGATGCCTTCTTTCTTGTTTTTAAATTATACCTAATTTCTTTCCTTTTTGATATTTTTCATTAAACCTATCAATTATTTTTAGCCAAAGAATCTTCCCAGTATAGTCACAGTTTGAGCAAGTGTAACGAACGCCCTAATAATGTCATCGCTTGAGCGAGTGAAACGAGCTAGGTTAGCGATTTTCTTTGTTTTTAAAAATATTGAAGATGGCTTATATTTTTGCAAGCAAAAATAGCCATGACTTTTAGGGCGTGTAAGGCAAAAAACTATAAATTTTGCTCATTTAGATAAAAAATAGTAATTTTTATGATAATTTTCTTATGCAAAAACAATTTGTTATAAAAAGTAATGTGCGTTTAAACCAACGTTTTTGTAGAGGCTATTTTTAGCCTTTTTTATAGTATATAATAAAATTAGTAAAAAAGCAATTAACTCATTTTTTATTACCTATTTTCAATAAGTTATTCTTCTTTTGTTTTTCTTATTTCTTCTTTTTTAAAATGTTTCTTTTTGCCTCTACAAAAACGTTGGTTTTTGTAGAGGGAGCAAGCCAAGAGTTTCTAAGGCTTTTGTAGCTTTTTGGGATGATGTTTATAAATTAAAATATAAAGGAGATAAGGTTATGAAAAAATATTTGCTTTTAGCTACTAGTTTAATTGTAGCTTCTTCAGCTTATGCTGAATTTGATTGTACAAAACAACCAACTTGTGCAGATCTAGGTTATTTACAAACAGCCACAGATTGTGCTGGAAAAAATATGCTTAAATGTCCTTTTGAGACAGATAAAGTATTTTGTACAGGCGAGAGTTCGAGTGATGGTATAGAAGCAAACAAACCTCAAAATTGTGCTGTAGGAGATATATTGTATAGCGATTTAAATTGTTATGAACCCCTAGATAAAATAGCATCAGGAGTTGAACCAATAGCTGTGGTGTTTGATACTGAAAATAGATTAGCTATTGGATTAAAAGATGCAGGACCTATGCATTGGATGAAACCTGGTTTGTGTGGACTTGTGTCCAATGGAGGAGTAGAATGTAATATTGAAGGGATAGACGAACTTATAGTAGAAATGGGTAACGTGTTGTATCTTGGAGCATGGAATGATATGGGAAGCGGTTTTCTTGAAACTATATTAAATACAACAGATAATGGTAAAAACAATACAAAAGCGGTTATAGATTTAGGAGGAGATTATGCACTTAGTGATTATGCTCCAGGATATTGCTATTATTCAACCGAAGGAGGGCAAAAAGAAGGTAGCTGGTTCTTACCTACTGTTAAAGAAAGTATGAAATTACTTGAAAATAGCGTTAAGATAAATGAAATATTAACGAATATAGGTGAGACTATATCAAGTAACTGGTAT
>JAZSQL010000020.1:0-4413 GCA_045537965.1 Alphaproteobacteria bacterium | reverse complement strand
AAAGAAATAAAAAGAATATAACACATTGAAAACATGTAATAAAAACAAGTTAATTGCTTTTTTACTTTTTTTGCTATATAATTAAAATATATATTGAAAAAAACTGTTCAGTTTTTTGCAAGGTTTTAGGTTGGCAACCATATGTTTTTACATAAGAAAAAATATATAAAAATTACTGTTTTTTATCTAAATGAGCAAATTTTATAGTTTTTTGCCTTACATACCCCAAAAGTCATGGCTATTTTTGCTTGCAAAAATATAAGCCATCTTCAATATTTTTAAAAACAAAAAAAATCGCTAATCCTCGTCGTTCCTCCTCAAAGCGATGAATTTCCTAAGGCACTTGTTACACTTGCTCAAAGTAAGAAAGATGCCTTAACCAAACCATGCGGTTTGGTGGTATGACAATATTTTTGTCACATCTTGAATAAGTTTTGGCGAGGGGGTTTTGTTGTTTTCATTGTTTAAAAAACAAAAACACCTTGAGTTCTTTTAAAGGAACCCAAGGTATTTTTTTACTCATCGAAGATTATTGTATCTTCATCTTCAGAGATTTCATCCAAGATTTCTTGGATTTTTTCTCTCGAAGCTTTTATGATACATAACTCTTCTTCACGAGTTACTTGTTTGCGCTGGAACTCATGAAGAAGTTCTCTGAGTTCTGCTGGTGTCATCTCCCACCATGCAGATTCATTCTCTTCTATGTAGAATCTCACTTTTTCTTTCTGTGAAATTCTTTCCTTTTTTCCGTTTTCTGTCATATTTCTTTTCTTTTTACAACATACTCTGGTAAATATGTTGTTGGATTAGTAATTTCTTTAAATAAAGTTTACTACCCCATTGAAGCTAAAACTGACAAAGCAGAAATATAACTTACCAGACAATAGAATAATAAACTAAAATAATTTTTTTGATATGTTTATAATATCATATTTTAAAGTCTTTAGCAACTATTTAATAGCTAAGAAAGTTATTAATCTAACATATTGATTATAAAGAAAAATATCTTTATAAAAGTTTTAATATATATATATTATGATAATTTTATTTTTTTATTGCAATGATTTACTTTGTTTGTATAATGCTTGCTTAGATAATAATTATTAATTCTATAATAAATATGTTTATGAAAAAATTCGATTTGCTGTGTCTCGTTGGAGACAAATTAACTAGAATGTCTTTTGATAAAAGAAAAGATGAAAAAGTAGTTGGTATTTTCCCTTTTGAAAAATCATCTGTATTTTTGTATGCGGAAGAAATTGAAGAAGGAAAGAGATTTGGGGCTAATAGAGAACTTACCCCCTATATCGGTTTTTGGAAAGCAATTATGCGTGTAAAAAACGAAATTAACGCTACGTTGTCAAAATTGAGCCTCCCCATAGTTGAAGGACGCTATTTTTGCTCATCTTGTTACAACAATGATCAAAATTTGATCGTTACAATTACAAAAGATAACATGACTTCTGATTATTGTAATGATACAGAAACAGCGAAACTGCGTTACTGTGATGTTTTTGAAACAATGTAATGACTACTTAAAAAGCTTGGATAAAAAGTCCAAGCTTTTTCTATATGCAAAAAAAGGCTGCAATTTCTTGCAGCCTTTTCTGTAAACAAACAAAACCTAACGTTTAGAGAATTGATAAGAACGGCGAGCTTTTGCCTTACCATATTTCTTACGTTCAACTGTTCTATCATCACGAGTCAAGAAACCAGCTTTTTTCAAACAAGCACGCAATTCTGGCTCGTACAAATCCAAAGCCTTTGAAATACCGTGTTTGATAGCACCAGCTTGACCAGACAAACCACCACCTTTTACAGTACAAACAACGTCAAATTCATTAACACGGTTAGCAACTTCAAATGGTTGGTTAATAATCATCTTCAATACTGGACGAGCAAAGTATTGATCAATTGATTTGTCATTAATTGTAATTTCGCCCTTACCTGCTTTAATCCATACGCGAGCAACAGCGTCTTTTCTTTTACCTGTAGCATAAGCACGACCAAATTTGTCCTTTTTTGCCTTGCGAACAGCTACTTCAGCAGCTTCACTATTGGCTGCTTTTTTAATATCTTGCAAAGATTCGATTTTTTCAGCCATAATTAAGCGCTCCTTTTATTCTTTGGGTTTTTAGAAGCAATATCCAAAACAACAGGATTTTGTGCTGTATGGGGATGCTCGCTTCCAGCATATACCTTTAACTTTGTCATTTGTTGACGACCCATTGGGTTGCGAGAAATCATGCGTTCAACAGCTTTGATAACAACTCTCTCAGGGAAACGACCAGCTAATACTCTGCCAGCAGTAGTTTCTTTGATTCCGCCAGCCCAACCAGTATGTCTGAAATATTTTTTGGCAGCTAATTTGTTGCCTGTTAATTTTACTTTGTCAGCATTGATAACAACTACATAGTCGCCACAGTCAATGTTTGGAACGAAATTAGCTTTGTGCTTACCACGCAAAATTTTAGCGATTTCAGCAGCCATACGACCCAAAACAACTCCTTCAGCATCAACTACATACCATTTTCTTTCAATGTCTGATGGTTTTGTTGCATATGTATTCATAGATTTTTCTCTCTTTTGATTGAAAATTTAACTTCGGTGGCAATATAACAAAATAAAAATACTTGTCAACAACAAAATTTTGTTATTTTTCAACACCTTATATTAAGGTAATATTTTACCACGCTTCAACTATTTGATTTTCCATATTTTTAATCAATTTTAGCGCAAAAAAATTTAAAATTATTTTTCATCATATACTATTATTCTGCCCTCCTTACTGTCATGCCATCAAACTGCAAGGTTTGGTTAAGGTGTATTTCATATTAAAAACAAGGAAGATGACTTGACCAAAGCTCACTAACGTTCGCTTAGGCGATGACATTGATAGGGAAATGTTTTGACTAAAGCTCGTTTGTGATATGACTATGAGTAAGTTGCATATTTTATTCATTTAAGGTACAATTTTGTCTTTTTAGTTATTGTTCAAGCGAAAGTTAATGAGCTAGGTAAGCAATTGTATACAAAGGAAATCCCCACCATCTTTTGATGGCGGGGATTTGATGAGGTGTATCTATATTTTAATTTAATAGGCCACTGTACATTCTAGTTTATAACAAGAATCGTCAGAACTATTATTTAGATTCTCTATGATTATATCAATAGGATCAGGGGTTCCACCTCCAATTCCGCTGCCAACATTACCTACACCGCCACCATTATGCATACAGAATGCCATTTCTTCTCCATCAATAAGACCATCACCATTAAGATCACAATTAGCATCTGGTTGAACGGATGCTCTTGTTGGTGAGCAACATCTATAACACGCAGTGCTTCCAATACCTTTTCCCCACTGAACACCACCAGTCGAGCCACAGCATTTGTATGGGTTTGAAGTCTCACCATCACTACATTCTACTTGTGTTGTTTCTTCTTCCTCTTCATCATCAATAACATCATCACCTTCAGCATCACCATTTATAGGAAGTGTGCCTCCTATCGTTCCTGATGAAGTTTGAATAGCACATTTAGAATAAACTATACTCGTTCCATCACTCAAAGTTATTTTACCATTTCCTTCACACGTATCACAGTATATTCGCTCATATCCAGCACTACAAGCAGCAGGAGAAGAATTCACACTTTTAGTATAACCACTACACGAACTATCTGCTTCTTCTTGTATTTCTTTATCGGTTATTTTTATACAACCACATTTTTCACTATCACTAGGGCATGTGCTCCATCGCATATTACAACCTGTACATTTTTTTGACTCACCACTACAGCTAGATGTGTAACCTTGTGATTTACATGTCTCACTTGGAACTAGCCCCGTTATTTCTCCACCACAAAATACTTTATCTGTATCAAAAGGACATTTAAGCATATTTTTTCCAGCACAATCTGTAGCAGACATCGTAAAACCTAGATCTGCACAAGTTGGTATTTTTGTACAATCAAATTCAGCATAAGCTGAAGAAGCTACAATTAAACTAGCAAATAAAAGCAAATATTTTTTCATAACCTTATCTCCTTTATATCTAAACCCATCCCTAAAACCTTGCAAAAAACTGAACAGTTTTTTTCAAGGTTTTTTGAACGAATATTTAAAGTGAAAATAAAAGAAATAAAAAGAATATAACACATTGAAAACATGTAATAAAAAATAGTTAATTGCTTTTTTACTTTTTTTGCTATATAATTAAAATATATATTGAAAAAAACTGTTCAGTTTTTTGCAAGGTTTTAGGGATGGGTTTAGATATAAAGGAGATGACTATGAAAAAATATTTGCTTTTATTTGCTAGTTTAATTGTAGCTTCTTCAGGTTATGCTGCTTTTGATTGTACAAAAATACCAACTTGTGCAGATCTAGGTTTTACGATGTCTGCTACAGAT
>JAZSQL010000019.1:0-34888 GCA_045537965.1 Alphaproteobacteria bacterium | reverse complement strand
TTCAACGCTTGTCAAATATTCATCACCAACTGCTTTTAAAGTGCCTCTACCAACAATTGTTACAATATTAGATTCATTTATTCCTGCGTCTTCAGCTTGTTTTATTAAATCATCAAGAGTGTTTGGATTAAAAGCATTCATTTGTGATGTTAGATTCATTTTTTTAGCACCAAACATATTTTCATCAGCCTTAATATTTCCAGCAAAGAAAGATAAATTACTTTCAAATCCATTAATAAATCTTGCGACTTTACGATTACCTTTATGATTTATTATATCTCTTACAAATTCCTCACACGAATCTATAAATACTGTTCCTTTACCTCCAGCGTTACCATTTTCTGAACAACAATCTTGTATAACAACTCTTCCTTCTTCATTTTTTATTGTTTCATATATATCTATAAGATCATCTATTGGTGTTTCATGACTAACATGAACAGTTGGAATTTTATAATTAGATAATCCTGCTGTATCGAGAATTTTCAATAAATTACCTTTTTCTTCAAAATAATTTCGTAAATTTTGTTCAAATGTAGCTACTATTTCGGTATTTAATCCTCTTTCTTTAATATAATTACTCCAACCTAAATTATTGACATAGGAAAAAATAGCTATTTTACGATCCTTGAGATTATGTTCAGGGAGTAAATAGGTTATACTACGAGTGATTCTTTCAGGAAAACCATCTACATATGGCAATGTATCTTCTTCCATACCAAATTGAGGTATTTCTTTAAAACATCTTGCTCCTTTAATACCTCCAGATATAACCGTTTCAACACCTCGAGAAGCAAATTCGCATAATATTTCACCTCGTTGTGGTATATATGTTGGCATAACAATGTTAATATTTTGTTCTTTAAATTTATTAACTACATGTTCTAAAACATTATTTAATTGTTTATTAATTTCTTTTACTTTCTGCATTTTTTTTCTCTTATTATTAAAATTTATGAAAATATTTTTTTGTAAAAATTTAGTGATGACACAAAAGTGTCGCGTTCATAAAAAACACGATAAAAAATGTGTATAAAAATATAAATAAAAATGTTGACATAAATCTTATCCTCAAAAAATTGTTAAAAAAGTTTGTTATCTTTTCCCTCTAAATGCTAAAACTCGTTATTCTTTAAAAGCATTTAGAGGTTAATAATGAGGATAAGGATAAAGATAATGGATAGAGCAATAGCACCTACCAAATCAACCGAAATAGTAGAAAAGAATTGCAAATTATTTAAATTATTATATTGCATATTCATATTTGCTCCAATTAATACGTTTTTTCTTTATATAAAAGCAAATATATTATTGTCAATATTTTTTTGTTATAAAATATGTTAATTTATATAATCTTATCTGAGTATTTTAAAATACATATGATTGTATAGATATTAAAAATATCTTCAATAGCTATTAAAAACTATGTTATTGAATATAACGAAAAATACGCAAGAAAACATTCTATGAACAACTCTCATAAATATTTACTAGATAAAATTAAAACAATTCAATAACTTTAAGAATTCATATTAGAAAAGAAATCATTGTTATCTTTACTTACTTTTAGTTTATCAAGCAAAAATTCCATACCGTCAGTCATTCCCATTTGCATTAACACTCGACGAAGTACCCACATTTTTGTTAAGGTATCTTTATCAACCAAAAGCTCTTCTTTACGAGTTCCTGAGCGTGTAATATCTATAGTAGGGAATAAACGTTTGTCTGTTAATTTTCTATCAAGAATTATTTCTGAATTACCAGTTCCTTTAAATTCTTCAAAAATAACCTCATCCATACGGGAACCCGTATCAATAAGGGCTGTCGCAATAATGGTTAAAGACCCACCTTCTTCAACGTTTCTTGCGGCTCCTAGTAAACGTTTTGGTCTTTGTAAAGCGTTTGCATCAACACCACCTGTTAAAACCTTGCCTGATGAAGGTATAACAGTATTGTATGCTCTACCAAGACGTGTTATAGAGTCTAATAAAATTACAACATCTTTTTTATTTTCTACCAAGCGTTTTGCTTTTTCTATGACCATTTCCGCAACCTGAACATGACGAGTTGCTGGTTCATCAAAAGTTGAGGATATAACTTCTCCTTTGACTGAACGTGTCATATCTGTAACTTCTTCAGGTCTTTCATCTATTAATAAAACCATTAAGTAACATTCAGGGTGATTAGACGCTATAGCATGAGCTATATTTTGCAACATGACTGTTTTGCCAGTACGAGGAGGAGCAACAATAAGACCACGTTGTCCTTTTCCTTGTGGAGATATTAAATCAATAACCCTAGTTGTATAATCTTTTTCATCACAAATAATATCAAAATTTAATTTTTCGGTAGGATATAATGGCGTAAGGTTATCAAAATTTACTCTTAATTTTGATTTTTCAGGTTCATCAAAGTTAATTTTATCAATATTAACCAGAGCAAAGTATTTTTCATTTTCTTTAGGAGCTCTAATTTCACCTTCAACTGTATCACCAGTTCTTAAACCATATTTTTTTACTTGAATTGGTGATACATAAATATCATCTGGTCCTGCTAAATAGTTTGATTCCGATGATCTTAAAAATCCAAAACCATCTTGCATAACCTCTATAGTTCCTTCACCTGTAATTGCTTCATCTTCTCCGACAGTTTTTTTTAATATTGCAAACATTAAATCTTGTTTACGCATAGAAGAAGCATCTTCAATACTTAATTCTTCAGCTTTAGCTAATAGCTCAGCAGGAGATTTTTGCTTTAGATCTTTTAAATTCATTTTAACCTTTTGGGATATTATATAGAAAGAAATATTATGGAGATTGTATATTGCCTTTATGTGTAAATGTCAATTATTTTATTAACATATCGAATTATCTATAAAATATATTTAAAAGAATTAGTTGTTATTAGTATATTGTTGTTAGTGTTGAGGATTAAATTTTTATACAGTATTTTTGCACAAAAAATAAGATTGTTAGTAAGTTTTTTCGAATCTATTTATGTTATTATATATTTATTCGTTTTTTCATAATACTAAATATAAAAAGGATTTTTTTTACATATTGTGTATATTTTATGTTATCAACAGAATATTTATAAAATAAAACCTTGTTTATAAGTTTGAAATTTAAATTTTATGCTTTGGTTATAATTTAAAATGCTGTATTGATATATAGTTGTTTATACACAGATTTAAAGTAGTTTGTGGAAAAAATATGTAACTTTTTGAAATTTGAGAAAAATATGAAATTAGTAGGTATAACAGGTTCTATTGGTTGTGGTAAAACGACTTTAGCTAAAATTGTTAAAGAGTTGGGATATGCTGTTTTTGATATAGATGCTTGGGTTAGAAAAATTTATCATAATAAATATTTTTTATCTGAATTAGAAAATGAATTTTATGGTAGCGTTAAAAATGGTGTAGCTGATAAGAGATATTTAAGAAGTGTGGTTTTTAATAATTCTGATAAATTAAAATTGTTAGAAAATTTGATACACCCTTTTTTAGATGTGAGGATAAGAAATATAATTACAAGGTATGCTAAATATAATATTATTTGTTTTTTAGATGCTGCTTTATTGTTTGAAAAAGGGTGGAATAAATATTGTGATATTATAATTTTAGCAGATGTTGATTATGAAATACAAAAAAGTCGAGTTATGAGAAGAGATAATATAACAGCTGATGATTTTGATAAAATTAATAATATTCAAATAAAAAATAATGATAAAAAAATGTTGTCTGATATCATAATTGATACAGGCAAGCCTATTAATTTATTAAAAGTTGAATTAATTAAAATATTGGAACAAATGTAATGGTAAGAGAAATAGTATTTGATACTGAAACCACAGGTTTTGATTATACAAAGGGTGATAGATTAATAGAAATAGGAGCTGTTGAATTAATTAATCATATGCCAACAGGTCGTACATATCACCAATATATAAATCCAGAGAGAGAAATTTCAGATGATGCTGTAAAAGTTCATGGGCTTACTTATGAAATGTTAAAGGAATATCCAACATTTGATAAAGTAGCAGATAGTTGGATTGATTTTATTGGAGATGCTAAGTTAGTTGCTCATAATGCTTCTTTTGATATGAATTTTGTAAATTATGAGTTGAAACAGATTAGTAAATCGGAAATGAGATTGGATAGGTGTATAGATACTTTAGAAATTGCTCGTTCAATGTTTCCTGGAGCGAGATGTAGTTTAGATGCTCTTTGTAAAAGATTTAATATAGATAATAGCGCTAGAACATTTCACGGAGCGTTGCTTGATGCTGAACTTCTAGCAGAAGTTTATTTGGAACTTTTAGGAGGAAAAGAACCTAGTTTATTACTAGATAGTAACAATAATAAAAAAGGGCAAAATAAAGTTGAAGTTAATAAAGAAAAGCTTTATAGAAAACCAAGATGTTTTGAAATGGAAGAAAATATGGAAGAAATCCATAAAAAGTTTTTGGAACAAAAAATAAAAAATCCTATTTGGAGTAATTGATTTTAGTTGATTTAATTTTTTTGTTTGATAGATTTAGTTTGTTTGTGAAAATATAAGGAGTTTTTTGCTGTGGTTTTGGGTAAAGATGTTGTTATATATGATTTAGACGATACTTTATATAATAAAACTCAAGAATTTGCAGATATATTAGATACAACAATGGCCGAGGCTTTGGTTTATGATTTAGGTTTAGATATGGATTTATCTAAGGCAAAAGATTTGGTTACGGAATCTTACAGAATATATAGGGATGGTGGAGAGATATTCTATCGTGATTATAATATACAGCCAAAAGACTTATTTATAGCCTATCATAAACGTAAACCTGTTGAAAAAATAAAGCCTTATGATAATTTGATAGATAGAATAGAAAAAGTTCCAGCTGAACAATATATTTTTACAGCTAGCGATAAATATGCTTCTGAAAAAATATTAAAACATTTAGGTTTATTTGAATTTTTTAAAGATAGATATTATTCTGTTGAGGATTTTGGTGTTTTTAAGAAAAACGAAAATGCAAAGGTTTATTATCAATTTTGTGATAAAATAAAGGTTTCTCCAGAAGATTGTGTTTTTGTTGATGATAGTTATTCTAATTTAGAATTTGCTAAAGAATCGGGTATGACCACTGTTAGAATATACTATAATAATAATTCTGCAAAAGATAAGACATACATAGATTATGCCTATAAAGGTATATTAAGCTTTTTAGATGATGTTTTAAGTAAATAATATATAACATTAAAAACAAAGCGAATTTTCGTATAAATAATTGTTTGGATTATCAAGCTTTTGTTGTTCTGTGAGCATTTCTTTTTTTATATATTCTACCAAAGGTGTTAGTTTTTTATTATATGTTTTTGTTAGTTCAGCTGTTGCATTTTTTATATTATTTATGTCTGTTACGTGGACTGGTTTTATATTTTTTATTATAGACGTTGCTGAATTTTTGAATAGAGGTAAAAAATATTCTAGAGTTGATTTATTTATTTGTTGATGAACTTTTTCATGTCTTAAGACAACTTTATATTGGCAAGAATTTTGTTTTAATTCTTTTGATATGTATATTGTAGGTTGTTCTAAGCCCAAAAAGATAATAACTTCTGTTGGTGTTACACAAAATTCAGAATTTCCCATAATATTACTAAAAGTGTTAATAGTTATATCAAAAGTAACATTAACAGTTGATAATCCAGATGCAAATAATCCCGTTTCTACAAGATTAAATCTTTTAGCTATATCTGTTATTTCATCCGTAGTTTTAGATGTATTGTAGTTTAATTTTCCATAAGATGACTTTATTGTTATTTTGGGATTAACAGTTAAAGACTCACAGTCAGCTGCTAGTGTATTAGAACTGACGAAAAAAAGAATTGTTAATATAAAAAAAAGATTTTTCATAATATAATTATTTTAGGTGTTATTAGTTAAATTATGGTTGATGAAAAATGAAAAAAATAATTGTTGTTATTTTATTTTTTGTTGTTTCTTTTCGTTTGGCTGATGCTCGCTATGTTAGAAAAGTTAGAGAACCTAATTTTTTTATTCCGAAAGCGGACAGAATGCATAAACCTGAAAAATTACCAAAATTAGAAAATATTAAAGAAATTAAAAGAGAAATAAATGTTGAAAAACAGAAAATTATAATAACAGTGCCTGAATATAAAAAGAAATATGATAAATATATGGTAGATATGGCTGTGTTTGCTAATAGTAGAGTTATGCCTAATAATGAGGAATTAGATAAAGATTTAACTTTTATGCAAACAGGAGATGTTTTTGAAGTGACAGAACATGTATCAGATAATATGAAATCTATACAGCAAGAAGAATTTTATAGAATAACAGATAGAATATTAAAAAATTAAAATTCTATTGCATACATATCTGTAATAATCCATTTTGAATTTATGTTTTTCATAATATATACAATATTTCCGTTACATAAACCAAACCAATTACCATTACAAGAGCTTTGAGTATATACTTCTACAGTTCCGTCATTTCTGGGAGACAGTTTTGTTATTTTATATGTTTGAAAGGTTGGTCTTTTAAGGTTTTCGTCTTGTATAAAGATAAAAGATGGTAAAATTTTTTTTGATTTAGCGCATTCAGAGAAGAAAGGATTTAGTGTACATTTTATAGCTGTATTTATTGTACAAATCATATCAGAATTATTTGTACAACCTTCTTTTAGATTATTTATATCAAAAGAAAAAACAGTATCTTTATTAATATTTTTTTCTGCTTCTTTCGTTTTTTCGGTAGTATTGTTATTATCATAGCATGATGCTATAAAAACAGTAATAAGTATAGTGTACAACATTTTTTTCATTTTAGATATCTTTACAATAAAATTGTCTATTTAGTTTAATATAAATATAATTTAAATAAAAGAAAAAGGAAGATCTAATCTTCCTTTTTCTTTTATTGGCTGTATCAGAAAGTATATTTTACACCAAGAGAAAATTCAGTAAAGGAATCGACACCTTCTAATTTATCCATCCAAACATAACGACCAAGAGCGCGAACAGCAATATCGTTTGTTATACTATATTGAAGACCTGCACCTAGGCGATAACCTAAGCCGTTATCTTCACCTTTGTTATTTTTTTCTTTAATATCTAAATCATAGTTAGCAATACCTGCTGTTGCAAAGGCATACCAAACTCTATCACAGCCAAGAGGAAGATATGTATAAGCATCTAAACCATATGTTTCGAAATCAGATTCAATACCACCATCTTCATCTTCATCGGATAGTTGATAAAAAACTTCAGTTCCAAAATATTTATTGTATTCTGTTCCTATGATAATAGAACCAGAATTAAATTTAGGCTCAATTTCTGCGTCAACAGTTGTATAATTGTATTGTGCGCCAACATAAGGTCTAAATTCTAAAGCATTTGCGCTAGATGTTAAGGCTAAAGCAGAAACAGCAGCTAATAAGGTGATTTTTTTATTCATTAAAGGCTCCTCATTATGAATCTTAAGTTTAAATACATACATACTATAGATGTATAAAGTAAAAAAGAAAAGTAAAAAATAATATAATTTATTGTTTATCTAATATTTTAATGTTATCATTATCTGTAGGATGAGAGGGGGAGTATGTTTATGTATAAAAGCAATCAAACTGGAGCGACAATGTTGGAAACATTGGGTGTATTAACGATTGTTATTATGCTTGGAGTATCTTCTATAAAGTTGGTTGGTAATATTATGGCTATGTTTAAGCAAGGAATGGTTGTAAGTGAAATTCAAGATTTGCAAAAAGCTATAACTGATAGATATAAATTTGAAGGAAATTATGAATCTTTGTTTAAAGACAGAACAAATGAAGAAGTTGTACAGTATATTTGTGATAATAAAATAGCTCCTTTTCAAATGTGTTCAGGAGATAGAATGTATCATAGAATGGGGGGTGCTGTATGGGTTATACCTAGCGGATATTATGAAGACGAAGAGTTTGTTGCTGATTATAATAAATATGCTATGACTTTTTGGGGGTTAACTGATAAAACTTGTTTACTTGCAGCTCAAATTAACTGGAATAAACAAAAGAAATCTAGTGTTTTTAAAATGTTGATAAATTCAGATAAAATAAATAAATTGATTGTTGACGTTCCTTATAATAAGCAAGAGGGATCAAAAATTTTTCCTGTATCGGTTTCGGATATTACTAAGGCTTGTAGTAATGATGATGATAATACTATTGAATGGGTATTTTTTTAGAGGATAAAGTGTTTAAAATAGAGGATATAAAAAAATCTGCAGAAATGTCAAAAACTAAATTAACTAAAAAGGTTGGTTTATCTGAAAATTTTGCGGATTATCTAAAGACTGGTATGGCAAAGAATATTGATAATATTCAATCTACTTCTGCTGTGGCTTCTGCAGATGCTATTTTTGCTGCGCAAATGGTTAGTGATGAAGAAGAAAAACAAATTCGTAAGAAACTGATAAGAAAAGGTAATGTTTTGTTAGATAGTTTGGAAGAAATACGACAAGGTTTATTGTTTGGAGAGTTTTCTAAGGATAAGTTAATAGAAATATCTAGAATGGTTAAAATAAAAGATGTTAGTAGTGGTGATGAAAAGTTACAGAAAATTATGCAAGAAATAGAATTAAGAGTAGAGGTTGAATTGGCAAAACTTATGAAATAAAAAATCTTGAAGGAAAAATAGTAGTTTTTTATTGAATTTTTGTTTGAATAATATATCTTTAGTGGAAAATCTATATAAGAAGTTTAAGGAGTTAAAAAATGGATAGTACTGTTATTCTTCCACCAGATTATAGACCATCTGTAGACGAAAAATATATGAATGAAATGCAGTTGGAATATTTTCGTCAGAAATTGATGTATTGGAGAAAATCTTTGATAGGACAGTCTAAAGATACTTTGAATGATTTGAAACAAGGTGGATTGAATCAACCAGATCAAATAGACAGAGCTTCGCTAGAATCAGATAAAGCCTTAGAGTTGAGGACAAGAGATAGAGCGAGAAAACTTATTTCTAAAATAGATGAGGCTTTGAAAAGAATAGAAGATGGGTCGTATGGTTATTGTGAAGAGACTGGAGATCCAATAGGTTTAGATAGATTGGAGGCTCGTCCTGTTACTACTCTGTCTATTGAAGCACAAGAACGTCATGAAAGAATGGAAAAAACATACGATGATGAAGCGTAGTTTTTGATTTTGATTTTTTTGGGGTTTTTAGATATTAATTCTAAAACCCCATTTTTATATGGATAATGATATGTATAAAAGTTTTATATTGGCATCGCAATCGCCTCAAAGAAAAAAATTGCTTGAGCAAATAAACTTTGTTCCAGAAAAAATTGAACCAGCTAATATAAATGAAACACCAGAACAAAGTGAAAAACCAAGTCAGTATGTTAAAAGAATGGCTTTGGAAAAAGCAAAGTATGTTGCAGAAAATCATAAAAATAAAGTGATTTTAGCTTCTGATACGATTCTAGTTTGTGGCACTAAAATAATTCAAAAATCCAAAACACATGAAGAACAAAAAAAAGTAATGGATCTACTATCTGGCAGATCTCATAAAGTGATAACAGCCGTTTGTGTTATTAATGAACAGGGTAAATCGTCTATGAGGTTAAACACAACAAAGATTAAAATGAAAAAGCTTTCGCAAAAAGAAATATCAGATTATGTAGAATCTGAGGAATGGCTAGGGTGTGCTGGATATAAAATAGAGGGTGTTTTAGGTGGTTTTGTTCAACAAATGATAGGTTCATACAGCGGGGTTATTGGATTGCCTCTTTATGAAACACGATGTTTATTGATGGGAGCAGGTGTAAATGTTCGATAAAATATTAGTAAAAGAAAAGAGCAACATAAAACAAATTGCTGGATTAAAAAATGGTGAACTAAGAGAGTTTATTGTTGTCGATAATAATAAAGCTAATGAAGGTAATATTTATTTAGGAAAAATTGTAAAAAAAATTCGAACAGCAAATGGTCGTTTAGGATATTTTGTAGATATTGGGGATGATAAAGAAGCTTTTATAAATGCAGAAGAAAGAAATTTAGAGAGTTTAAATGCTTATGAAGGGCAGAATATTATAGTTCAAGTATTGCAAGAAAAAAGAGCAGAGAAAGGTGCTAAAGTAACTAGATTTTTGCAAATTGTGGGAGTTTTTTTAATTTATAATCCGTATGGAGAAGAAATAGAAGTATCATCTAAAATAAAAGATGATAATAGAAAAGAAGAATTGAGTGCTTTAATGATAGATAATGTTGAGCAAGGGGGCTGGATTGTGAGAACACAAGCTTTGAATGCATCAAAAGAAGATATTTTGAGTGAAATAGAGATGTTGCAAAGTATTTTTGATGATGTTTTGTTAAAAGCTAAGAATTTAAAAGCTCCTATAATATTATTAACAAGGGATAATTATTTGGATGAAATGATAAATAGAAGCCAAAAGAGTTTGCTTAAAGTTGAGGTCAACAGCCATATTTTAGAAGAAAAATTGTTGAATAAGGCTCCTGTTTGTTTTAATGCAAAGGTCTTTGAAGACGCTGGTATTGATGAAAAAATTAGTGATGCGTTAGGAAAAGAAATAAGACTTAAAAGCGGTGGTAGAATTATTATTGAAGAAACTAGAGCTTTTGTTGCTATAGATGTTGATAGTGGAGAAGGGTGTGTACAAGGTGGTTTTAATTATTTAAATCGAGAAGCTGCAAAAGAGATTGTTAAACAGATTTTGTTACGTAACCTGTCTGGGAAAATTATAATTGATTTTGCAGGAAACAGTGAATTTAAATTTTTGAAACCTGTTATAGATATTTTGGTAGATGGTTTAGCTCAAGATGTTTATAATGCTAGGGTTTTGGGTTTGAGTAGAGCTGGTAATGTAGAAATTATTCGTAGTCGTAGAAGACCTAGTTTGATGGATGTTTTTTCTGAGGAATGTACTGTTTGCCAAGGAATAGGAAGAGTTGAAAAATGAAGTGTCCCATTTGTAAAAAAGAATTAAACGATACTAAGTATAAACCTTTTTGCTGTAAAAGGTGTGCTGATATAGATTTAGGTAATTGGTTTAGCGAGAAATATACTATAGCTGCTGAAAATTTAAATGATAAAGACATGGAAGAGCTTCAAGAAGCGTTGTTACCAAAAGAAAATAAGATGTGAGCCACAAACTGTAGCTCACTTTGTTAAGCTTGTTCTGGTTCTTTTTCAAATTCTTCGGCATATTGATCAAAATCTTCGTTTGGATCATAATCTATACCAAGTTTTGCAAGCATATCATCATTTATATCCTCTCGTTGAGCAACAATCCAGTCAGGAACATTTGGTGCTGGAGGTATTTTTGCCAAAGCTTTCATTTTTGGATCGAGATACCAACGAGGAGAATCGGCCATAATAGGTCTATCAATAAAGCTTTGCATTAATACTACTTGTTTTGATGTTGGTAAACTTAGTAACTGAGTAGTTGATATAACGCTAACACCTTGCAAAGAATAAGATACGTTTTTTGCAAAAGGATTTGCACCTTTTGCGAATCCCTCATTTTTGGAATATGATGTTGTTTGAACAGTTTTTTTACCAATCATTTTTGAGAATCGATCAGCTGTTACCTCGTTGTTTTGTGATAAGATAACTTTACATGCGGTGGTAGATATAACCGTTTCAAGATCATCTTTGCCATATTTACCAGAAATTTGCCCTAAATCTTGACCAATAAGTAAATAAGAAACTTTTTGACCTCGACCAACAGCCGGACCATCAATAACGGCTTTTAATTTTGGTAGTGTTGGGAACTCGTCTATAGCAAATAAACAAGGGAAAGGACCCATTTTACCGTCTGTAGGATTGACAAAGTTAGGAGGGTTAGCTATTAGGTATGAAGACATTAGGTCAAAAAAAGTACCAGAAATGACGCTTAAAGCTCGAGCATCAACCTGATTTACTGATAAATAAACAGATATAGGTTTAAATTCTCCTGTGATGGGATCTTTTAATCCTCGTAAGTCCTTAAATTGAATATCTGAGAAACTGGTTCTTGCAACTACAGCAGAGTTTTTAAATATACCTATGCCAGCAAAAGCTGTAGACATTACAGAACCTCGTTCCTTATCAGGCATAGAGCTTAATTGACTCAGTTCAACGATACAGCGTGCAGAATATCCAAATTTACGAGCTTCCTCAATAGCTGCTTCAAGAAGGTCGCGCATGGGATCTGCCATAGCAGCCATTTGGTCGCCTTCATCCATACGACGTTTTATTTCTTGCGATTGTTTAATTTGTGCTTCGGTAATCCACTCAAGGATCATTGCAAGACATGATTCATGACCAATCCATTTATCTGGTAGTAGCGCCCATGTTCCAATAGGAAGGTAATTATCAATATTTAGAGTTCCAGCTCTTAAGTTTTGAAGGGCACGAGATGCCATAGGGTCGTTCATTTCAAGATAATATCCTTCAAGAACTTTTTTATCTTCCTCGTCAATTTTGCCTTCATATACACGACCAATGAAATAATCGTTGGCACGAGCTTTTTCACATTTTGAAACAATAAAGTGGATAAAACCGTTTAGTGCAGCACGCCCTGTTTTTGACCAGTGAGGATCAGCACCTCCTTTAGGGTCCTCTACAAGAGTATTACACATAGAATCGACATACATATCACGACCAGGACCAGGAGCAGGTACAGCCCCAGGAGATAGAGGATTCCAGCTTGGATAATATATACCTTCTTCGGGATTGTCTTCCATACCCCAGTTAATGATGAATACAGGACCAATTTTAGCTCTTGCTCCAGATGTTGAATAACAAAGTTCTGGTTTAGGGTCGTTTACAACGATACTCATACCTGGTGAATTAAAAATTGTTGGAATAACAATACCGACGGTTTTACCTGTGCCAGGAGGTGCACAACAAAGAACAGATAATGTTTCATTCATTCTTAGAAGGCGACCTTTGAATTTTCCAACAACAATACAGAATCCATCAAAAAGTCCCATTTTTTTGATATCTTTTTCTGTAGCAAGCCTAGCTGATCCATGAATATTTGATTGGAATCTGTATGGATTTGTTATAGCCCCAAAAAGTATACCTAGAGGAAGGCTTATAAATGGCAATATAGGTATCCAAAGACTGATTGAGAAGGGACCATTATAGTTAAACAATTGTTTTAACCATACCCAATAACGATGATACAAAAACCCATTTTTGTTGAAGGTTAAAGAGAAAAATTTTGCAACATCGTTCATGCTTTCTTTTGATATACCATTTCCGATAATGTAGGCTAGAGGCATAGATATAAGAGCAAGAAAAAGCGTTATAATTATAGACAAAGTTACAGCAATTACCATCCAGCGTACAGCGCTGTTATATTCTTTCCATTCTTCACCTTCTTTTTCTAATGCCATTTTTTTCCTCTTTTATACAATACTACGTAATAGTTTTTTTATTTTTTCGAATACTGCTTTATCTACGTTGCCATCAGCGTCTTCTAGTGTTTTAGCAAATAAAGGTATTTCTTTTGGGGTTCCTCTGTCGATGCGGGTTACTTTAACACCAATATCTTTCCAAATATCTAACATATCTTCGGCGTTAATAATATTTCCTATTTGCTCAATAACAAAAGGGGTAACTTCAAAAGATAAGTCTGCATCTTTGAGTTTTTCTTCTAATGTTAGGCGAGCAAGGTCTGCCTTGCGTACAGGAGAAATACGATGTGAGCTTTCAGAAAACCACAATGGTTCTTCATCATTAAATCGTTCTTCATCCGCTAACCAATCGCCAGGTTCTTTATCGTTTAAACATATACATATTTGTGTTTTTGATATACCAATGAAATCGATAAAAGTGTTTTTGATTGTTGCACCAGTTATAATATCGTAACCTTTTTGTTTTAGTAATTCAAAGGAAGAGCTTGCTCCACCAGATTTTTGTTTATTGGGTTGATTGTTTGAAATTTTTTCTTGAGTTTTTTTCTTCGTTTCTGCTGTTTTTTCTTCTTTTTTAGGCGAAAATTCAGTGTGTAAAGGCTTTTCTTCTGTTATGGTAGCTGTTGTTTCTGCAAAAAGATCAAAATCAAGAGGTTCAGCATCTCCAATGTCAAAAAGGGAATGAGTAAATTCTTTATTTTCTGTTTTAATAGGTGTTGGAGATGACAAAGAAGGGCGAGGTTTGGGTTTTATTGTTATGCCAGATAATGCAGCTTTACGTTCTTCGTCAAAAATAGATTTTTGGGTGGAATTATCCTCAATAGGTGTACGGAGACTCTTGGGACGAATTTCTTTGTATGATTTTTTCTTTTTGACAATTTTAACGGAGGCGGTGTTAGTAATTTTTTTGACTTGTTTTTCAAAGATGCTATTAAATATTTTAATGGGTAAAACGCTCAGAAAAGCAAAAATAGAACCCCATTTAATAGTGATTAAAGCTGCCCAAACGGTAATCCATACAGGGATAGATGTTAAAACTATAAGAATAAAAGCCCATTCTTTTGGTTCATCTATAACCCAACCAGAAAGCCATAAATTCCATGCATGTAACCAATGAGAAGAACGGAAGATATCAAAGTGCCAATTTGTAAGCATAATAACACGTATTCCCTCAATGAAGAATATGCTCCAAAAAAGGCCTACAAGTACTATTTTTAGCAATATCAGCAATGGTTTCAAAAAAAAATCTCCTGAAAATTCTCTTTTATTATACTAATATAAAATAGGTTAACAATAGTTTATTTTTTTAGTTTTTTATCTCTTTGGAGATTTTTTTGGTAATTTCAGATCTGATGTTTCCAGCTTCTTTAGATTTCTCGGGTTTTAAAGATTCTATTTCTGTTTTGATATCATCGATCATTTGTTGGCTTGATTTGATATTTTTTAGAATAATACGCTCGGGTTCAGCATCTAATTTTCCATCAAAAATTTTATAGAAAAGTTTTATAGGGCTCAGTAAAACGCTTACATATTTTATTTTTAATGCAAAATAAAAACCAATTAGCCACCAAAGAGGAAGGGATAATAAAGATGTTATTAACAAAATATCTGATGATGTTTTTAGAACACCACCATTATTCCAGAAAGTATAAAGAATTTTCCATGATTTAATCGATAAGAAGTTGAAATTCCAAGTTAAAGATATAGCAAAATTAGAAATAGATATAAACACAAAAGTCCAACCTACAAAAATTAGGATTGAACGAAATAGTCGTAATATTTTTTTCATCTAGTTAGTCCTTTCGGTGTTTTTAGTTCTAATATCACCAACTTTGAATTTTTTTAATTCTTCGTTGTTGGGAGTTTTTATTTGTTGTTTTATTTGATTAATTCTATTTCTAACATTGTCTGTTGTTTGCTGTTGAGCTGTCAATTCTGTTTCTCTTCGTTCAAGGTTTATTAGTTGTTTTGTGTACATTTCTTCAAGAGTCATATTATTGAAAGCTTCAGAAAAAGCAACATCACCACGATTTTGTTTTGGAGAGTAGGTTGCTTCAATAGTGTTTTCTACAGGTTTTCCGTTTTTAGATTTTTCTACAAGAGAGGCTGCTTCAGCTACTAAGGCTTCACAAGATATACCTCGGGGATTGTTTTTTCCTGTATATACATCTGCAAAAATTTTGGCTGCTTCTTCGTTACTTTTTACTGAAAGCTCAGCAACGTTTTGTTCATTGTCAAAGGTGTGAGGATTTTTGAGCAACTCTTGAGATAAGATGAATTGGCTGTAATGTGAGGCAAATAATGCTTGTTGAGCAAATATTGTTTCAATTGCAGGAGTGTGTTCAATTTTATGGATGCTTTTAGTTTGAGCATATTCAAAAGCTTTAGCAAAACCTTCAACTTCTCCGTCTGTTATAGTGTGCTCTTTTCCATCACGAACACTTTGATGTATTGTCTCAACAGCTTTTTTGTATTGATCCTCAATCTTTTTTCGTGTTTCAGGATTGTTTTGAGGATTTAATCGCTCATTAATCGTTTTTATTTGTTCATTATCAATATTTTCTTGTATTTTGGTTAGATTTTCTTTGTTATAAGGATCTTTGTAAGGAATAGTTTTTGATTGTTTTTCTTCTTTATTATAAGTGATAATGCCATTATCCGTAATGATGTTAAAATGTTTGGCCAAAAGTCTTTGTTTTTTGGATAAAAGCTCCCAATCGTTTGATGTATAATAATTTATATGTTTATTTATGTCGTCAATTCGTTCAATATAGTTAGCAGAAAGATTTTTGAATAAAACAGTTCTTTCTTCATTAGCTTTTTGTTCTTCAGAGGTTTGATTTTTATCTTTTGTTCTGAATATATTAAGGAAACTATCCCAACAAGAAGTGACTTTTTCTAATGACTTTTCTTTAGCTGGTTTAGTGATACCATAATGGATTCCATGAACTGTTTCATAAACAATAATGCCTGCTGGAGATGCTATAAATTTATCAAGAGTCCATGATGCTCCTTTAAGAAGAACTTCTTTCATGAGATAATCAATAATATCTCCCGAATCAATTTTTAGATCTTCATCATCTTTATTTCCAAAGTCAGGATCGTTGGTAAATCCTTTAAACTCACCTGCATTTTTTGTTTTATAGCTTTCCTTTGCTTTGTTTCTTTCTTTTGTTAGGCGTTCTTTTTCAAAATCGCCAATGGAGGCAAGATATTTGTCTTGTTCATCTTCACTTAGCCCTAGAAAGTCTTCATCAGTTTTTAAAGAAATATTTCCTATTTCCATTATTGCAGAAGGCGGTGTGACGGCAACATCTTCATTGTTTTCTTTATCGGTATAAGCACTTTGAATTGCTGGTTTTATAAAAGTTTCAAAAGCTTGTTCTCCGTTATCATGAGTGATACTTCCAGAATATGCTCTTAAGATATTTTCAGGACTCAGTTCGTTTTTATATTGTTCATCACTAAAATTACCATCATTATCTGGTTTTATTCCTTGTAATTCGGCAATTTTGGATGCAGCAGCATAATAATCTCTTTTTTGTTCATCCGAGGGTTTAAAAGAAGAAGTAGTTGCTCTGTACATTGCTGCTGCAGCTGTTATTGCTCTGCTATCTCGTAAAGTTGTATTTGATGTTGTTTGAAAACGTGTAGCATTTTGTATAGTCTGATCTTTGTTTTGTTGCAGAACAGCTTGAACACTATTTCTAATAATATTTGATGATGAATTTGTAGAAGTTGGTGTTTTAGGATTTGCCATGTCTTTTATCCTTATAAAAAATTATATTTTATTTTATTATAACAATATTTTTGTTTTTTGTCTATATTTTTGTACCAAAACTAAGCTTTTAGATTTTTTAGAAATCTGCCTAGTTTTTTGTTTATTTTTATTCCATCTTCTGGTTTAGCTTTTATCATACCAAAAAAGCGAGGTGGTATTTTGTTTATTTGAATAGGAGCAAATGTTGCAGGATTGCTTTCAAGTATTTTTTTTGCTCCATCAGGATCTTTGCGAACGGTTTTAAAGAAATTATTTACAAGCATTTCGGCATCAATAGGAAAATTTTGTTCTTTGATTGCAGCAATGTATTTGCGCATTTGATCTCGGCGGCGTTGTTGTTCTTGGTAAAGATCTCTTTCTATTTTGTGTCTTTCATATTTAACACGGCGCAAGTTATATGCTATTTCACAAGCATCTAGTTCAATTAGAGATTCAACGTAGGATATTAATGCCATTTGAAGATTCTTGTCGGTAGTTTTTTCGGCAAAACTTAAAATCTGTTCATCTGAAGCGTTGGAGGGTAAGGAAGATAAACGAACAGGTTGTGCAGCAATTAATATTTCCCAAGCGGTGATAATGTCTCTATTTATAATCCCTACTTGTGAAGGGCGAAAACGAGGTAGTAAATGTTTTGCTTGTAGATAAAATTCACCATATTCGATTCCTGCCTCATCGCCACAAGCTCTAGCAGATTTTGTTAGTTCACAAATGGCTCCATATAAGCGTTTTTCTTCCAGTGGAAGTTTTTCTGCATCAGGGTCAATGACTTCTGCAATGATGTTTGATAGAGATATATTTTCTTTTTCTGTTTCTGATTTTTCTAAAGTTTTGTTATCCTCAGTTGTTGTTGGTACAATTGTTTCAGAGAAAAATTTTTCAGTATCTTCTAGTTGTGAGGCTATAAAATCGTCTAATAGTTTATCAAAATCATCAGAAGAGAAATTATCGTTAGACATGAGAAAGATCTCCTAGTTTATTTTTATTGTTGTAATGGGTCTTTTGTTAAAAATGTCGGCAATTATTATTCTATCAGAAGTACCACCACCCTTGATAAATATAAAGATATTATTGTTTTCTATTTTATAATTTACTATAGAGCTTCCATTAGGTTGTTTTAGTTCGATATTTTTAACAATATTGGTGTTGTTTACTTTTTTATTGATGGTATTAAGAGTCATTATAGCTCCAGAAACAAGTAAAAATGTTAGTAAACAGACTATGATTTTGATAAATTTTAGCTTATTCATAAAAGCCTCTCTTGAAAGTTTCTTTTTTTATTTTTATTATATCCGTGATTGTCGTTTTAAGTAAAAAAACAAACAGATGTCTGATGGTAATATTTATAACACACCAATAGTTAATAAAGATTTTAAGGGGCAAAGAATAGATAAGTTTTTATCTTTTTGTTTTCCCGACATTTCTCGTTCGCAAATTCAAAGGCTTATAGCTTTAGGAAATGTTGTTTGCGATGATGTTACTGTAGGAGATAATGCATATAAAATAAAAGAAGGAGAATCTTTTGTTTTGGACATTCCTGAAGCCGTAAATGCTGTTCCTAAACCTCAAGAGTTGTATTTACCAATATTATATCAAGATGATGATATTGTTGTGGTGAATAAGCCAGCAGGAATGGTTGTTCATCCTGCTCCAGGGGCTTGGGATAATACGATGGTAAATGCTTTATTGTTTTATTGTAAAGATTTGTCTGGTATTGGTGGTGTTAAAAGACCAGGTATTGTTCATAGAATAGATAAAGAAACATCTGGTATTTTAGTTGTAGCTAAAAATGATATAGCTCATAAATTATTGTGTGAACAATTTGCAGAACATTCTATAGAAAGGACATACTATGCTGTTGTTTTTGGGGTTCCGTTTCCTTTAAAGGGGACTTTAATTGGTAATATTGGGCGAAGTCCTTATGATCGTAAAAAAATGGCGGTAGTAGAAAAAGGAGGAAAACCTGCAATAACGCATTATGAAGTGATACAAAATTTTAAAGGTATTGCTAGTTTAGTGAAGTGCAATTTAGAAACAGGACGCACGCATCAGATTAGAGTTCACTTATCTAAAATTGGTAATAATTTGTTGGGTGATAAACTTTATGTAAAGTCGAAAAAAATAAATGAAAAAAGTATAGATGAAGAAAAGAAGAGGTTTTTTAATAATTTTACAAGACAGGCTTTGCATGCTCAGAGTCTTGGTTTTGTTCACCCCACCACAAAAGAAAAAATGTTTTTTGAGACAGATATGCCAGAAGATATGAAGCATTTGATAGATCTTTTGCAACAAATTTAAATTTTAAATACAGTGTTTTTTTAAACTAAAAGTTATATTGTGATTTTGGATGTGGATTATAAATCAGCCTTATAGATGGTTATTTTTAGGACTCAAGAGCTATTAAACTAATAGGTGTTTTTATGGTTTAGGAGTTAAAAATGCAAAAAGTTTCTGCTTTAAATGGTATTGATTTTTCGCCAGAAATTAATATGGCGAGATATTTACAAAAAATAAGAATGTATCCTATTCTTTCACAGGAAGAAGAATATAGATTAGCAGTTAAGTATCAACAAACAAAAGATCAAGAGATTGCAAAAATTTTGGTAACTTCTCATTTGAGGTTAGTGGTTAAAATTGTATCTAAATATAAAGGATATGGTTTATCAACAGCAGAAATGATTTCAGAAGGAAATATAGGTTTGCTTTATGCTATTGAAAAATTTGAACCAGAAAAAGGTTTTAGATTTTCTACTTATGCGTTGTGGTGGATTAGAGCAACAGTACAAAAATATATATTAAACTCGTGGTCTTTAGTTAAAATAGGCACTACAGCTGCTCAAAAAAAGTTGTTTTTTAATTTAAGAAAAATAAAAAACAGACTAAATCTTAGTGATGATAGAGATTTGTCATTAGATGTTTTAGATAAGATAGCAGGAACATTAGATGTTAGTGTGCAAGAAGTTACAGATATGAATATGAGGCTAAAATCTCATGATGGCTCTCTTAATACGGTAGTAGATGTTTCTGGTGATAGTGGTGCAGAATGGATGGATTTTATCGCAGATTCTAAACCAAGCCAAGAAGAAACTTTAGCATATAGAGAAACGATGAAATATCGAAAACAGTTGTTTAATAAAGCATTGGTGGTATTAAACAAAAGAGAAAAAGATATTTTGTTTAAAAGGCGCTTAATGGATAGAGCTGTTACTTTAGATGATTTGAGCAAAGCATATGGTATCTCAAAAGAAAGAGTTAGACAAATTGAAATTAATTCTATAAAGAAAATTAGCAAAGCAATAGAAGCTGTCTTTTAGCGATCTTCAGGCATAATATTTGCCCAATTTTCTTTTAATTTTTCAAGTTTTGAGTTTATAACTTTTAGACGATGTTGAGCTGAGTTTTTAAATATATAGGCAAATAAATCGGGTAAAACGTGATATAATATCATTCCAATAGCAGCTGCTGTTAACATTATAATTATGTTGTATATATTGTCTATTATTGAAAAAGTGTTTGGAGATTTAAATTGATTAAATACACTGTTTAAACATATCATTACTCCTGATATATTAAAACAGCCAATGGTGGTTATTTTATTGATGTTTTTGGTGTCTGTTACAACAACAGTTAATGTTGGAAGAAGTCCTAAAAATAGAACAACAACAGCGGGTAGAATGGTAAAAGATATTATTAAAAAAGCTACGAATATTAGTACTTTTTGAAAAAGATTAAGATGAATCTTTCCTTTTTTTTGATTTTTTTTAGAAGCCAGGTTGTTTATTGGTTTTGTCATTTTATTATCCAGTATATTAAGCTAAAAACGAAAGCGCTTAGCATTGTTAAAACCGCTAAAATGGAGGTAAAACGTTTAGCTAAATCGCGAGCTTCTTCTTCAATTTTTGAATCTCCTGATAATATTTTGTTTTTTTCAGCGAGTAAAATATTGGTAAGTTTTAAAGCTTCAGAAAATTCTGATTTATCTTTGATACGAGCCTCTTCATTTTCTAAAATTTCAACGATTTCTATTATTTTTCCATTTTTTGATATTTGTAGAAGTTTCTGTTCAAGGTATTTTTGATATTTTATGTTGTGATAACTTTGAATCAGTGGTTTTGCCGTATTTACAAGCCACTGGGTTAGGTTTGGTAATTGTGCTGGACCATTTTTGTTTTGAATATTGGCGTATAGACGAATTATTGCTCCAAGTTTTAAAGCATCTTGGTTGGCGTTGATATCAAGAATGATTCCATCAATTTTTTTACCCATTTTACAACGTAGATAAGCTATTATGTTTTTATCAAAAGGAAGAGCTTGATAGTCTCCTTTGAAGCTATCAAGAGCTTTTAGTAATCTAGATAGAGAATTGACAAACCATCCATTAAGTAAAGGGCTTATACAAGGTAGATCTTCATCAAAGTCATACATAATACGATCAAAACCATAACCATAATCGTTGCGAGAGATATATAGTTTAAATTCTCCAGCATTGGTTGGTGCGCGTAAAGAAGGTTGTTCTTGATACCATAATTTGATGATGTCTGTAGAAATTAGAGTTTGTATAGGAGTGAGAGAGATAGCATTTTTTTTGTTGTAGAAAATGGTTTTTGCTAGTCCCCCAGGGAAAAGATATCCTTCTGATGTTTTTAATGGAAGGGAATGATCTAAGAATATACAAATGCGATACAGTAATAAGTTTTTATCTGGCTGTTCTTTTTCTATGGATATTTGTTTTTCTATTTTTGCATGTAGCTTTTCATCTTCTAATCCTGTTTTTACCCATTCTAAAAGTTTGCCGCTTTGGATTACCTCTATACCAAAATCGGGGTTAGAGAGCATAGTTAAGGCAGCACTTTTTCTTGTATAACATTTTTCACCATTAATGATAAGAGCTCTGCTTGATCGATCAAAGTTGTCATTTGAAATAAATGATGTGGTTTTACCATCGTAATAATTAATTAATTGGGTATAATCGCAACGGTTTTCCGCATTATCATCTAATAGGGAGCGTAAAACCGTACTTATTTGATTGTGAATTTTTTCACCATTGGATAAAAAAACAAATGATGTATTTTTTAGTTTTTGGCGAACTTGTTCTTCCGAAGATAAATCAAATGAGATGTTTCGTCCAAGGGCTAATCCTAAAAGGGCTACCCCAGAGGAATATAAATCGTGTTCAAAAATACCGTTACCTTTAGATTGAGGTTCACAAAGCATGTTTTCGATGGTCTCGGAAGATGATGTTTGATAAAAACCAGGAAAAGATGCTAAGCAGTCGCCAAGAATAAGTTCTGAATGAGAAGAATCTTTAAAAAATAAGTTATCCAAACGTATAGCTCTATGTGTTAGTCCAAAAGTTTTTAGAACATCACAAGCAGATAAAAGAGAAAGGGCCAAGGATTTGAATGTTTCAGCAGATAGTTTAGCGGTTGTTTCGTCAAATTTATCTGCTCGAGATCCTGAAGGCTTGTTGTAAATCAAAGCTATTGTTTCTGAATGGTTGTCATCGTTTATAGTCCCATATTCTACCAATTTTAAAATATTAGGAGCATCAATTGATTTCATATATGGTAAATATGATAGACGTGGAGATAGTTCTTTTCCACAAATTAAAGCAAATAAGGACCTTTGAGGATTTATATTGTCTTTAACGTCAAAAGCTTTAGCTCCGTTTGCATTAAGTTCTGGTAAAGGAATATCAAAACAGATTTCGAAGCGTTCTTTTAATAAAAAGCTTGATATTGTTGTTTCTAATGCGGCTTCTTTTAATTGTTCTTCCGTCATTTTGGATTCTTTCTCTTAGATTGTTCTAAACAATAGGTACTATAACAGTAGATTATTAATAAAATACAAATATTTTTGCATTGTCTTTTTAGAAAATAAATAATAATATCATGACGTATAAAAGGGTTTGAGAAAATGATAAGCCGAAAAGATATAGATATATTTTTAGAAGGAAGAGATGGTTTGAGTGTTGTTGAAAATGTGAATATTGATATTTTAAATAATGCTACTAAGTATGGCGTAGATTTAGATGCTTTAGAAATTTTTTCGGAAAAAGAACCTCAAAAAGAAATTGGAGTCAAAAAAACGTCAGAAGGATGGAGAAAACTTGATGTTAATTTGTCTGATGTTGTTAATATGATAATTGCAACATCGGACAGACCAGCTTTTTTGATTAGCGATGATAAGTTAGAATATCTTAACTCTGCAGCTATTCAGTTATTAGATTTAAGAGTTGAGAAAGGTATTGTAGGAAATAATTTTTTAAATTTGGTGGTAAAAGAAGATTGGCGAATTTTAGCTGAGAATATTGGCGAGATGATTACTGATGCGAAAACTATGCGTATTAGGCTTAAATCTACTACAGGAAAAGTTATTCCTATTAGTTTTCGTGCCATTTATTTATCGGATATTGAGCATTTTTCTTTTATTTTGTTGGGTGATCATATAAAAAAAGAAGTGAGTTCTACATTTAATAATTTATATGATGAAATCACAGGTTTACCAAACTTTTTTTTATTTGAAGATAGGCTTCAAGTAGCAATTTCATTGGAAAATGCAAAAGATAATATTAAAGATACATCAATAATAATGGTTGCAGCTGTTAATATTGATAATATTGAAGTTTTTCGTAAAATGCATATTGAGGATATGATTATAAAAAAAATAGCTAATAATTTGGTTTTAAATTTGCCAAAAATAACAACAATAGCACAAGGATTGAAGTATAATTTTTGGATTATGTTATCAGGTTTAAAAAATAAAAAAGATATAACTCAGTATGTAAAAAAGATTTTTGATGTATTAAAAGATGGGGTTGATGATAACTTTATGCATCATGAATTATTATTTTCTGTGGGAGTTTCTTCTTTTCCTTATCCTGCTCGTTCAGCTAAAAAAACGATTGAGCAGACGATTATAGCAATAAAAGAAGCTCAAGCAAATCAGAAAAGTTCGGTCAAATTTTATAATAATGAAGAAGTTTAATTTTGAGCTTTGATTTTGTAAATGTATTCAATAATATCATTATCATCCCAGTCAACAGATCCTCTGATTCGTCCGATCTCTAATGAAGAAGAATTTATTAAGACAGTGTGAGGAGATGTGAAAATTCCAAAATCGTTGGCAAGTTTCGATTTTTTATCAGTGTAAAAATCCAATTCCAATCCTCCATATTTTTTTAAAAAAGTTCGTTGTTCTTCTCTTGTTTGCCACTCATCATGTGGTGATATTAGAATTACTTTGATGTTGTTGTTTTTGGTTTTTTTTACAAAATTATTTAAATCATCTAGTTCTCTTAAACAGGGAATACATGTTTTTGACCAAAAAATAACTATTAGAAAATCACCAGAAAAATCTTTAAGACTGAAAGCCTGACCATATTGATTGAAAATTTTTGATTCAGGTGTTGGTCTAGGGTATGCAAAAATGTTTGCGCCACGGTAAGCAAAAGCGGTGCTCGAAATAAAGACGAAAGATATAATTAATAAAATTTTTCTGAACATTTCTTTTGTATAACTTAAATTTTGCTTAACTCTTATATGGTTATATGTGTATTATATAAGTAAATAGGTAAAGGAATTGTATATGAAAAAAATATTTATGTTTATTCTTCTGGTTATAGCTGTTTTGGAAATAGCTTCTTGTGGAAAAGCTGCAAACCCTGTTCCTTATCAAAACAGCGGATATCCCCATACATATCCATATAACAAATAGAAAAGTAAAGGATAAAAGATGGTTTTAGATGATATTGATAATGAAATGATACCCTATGTTGAATTTGCGGATAATGCAAATGAGCGTACTCCATGTGTATTGGTTTTGGATTGTTCTGGATCAATGAGAGGGGAGCCAATAAAACAGCTTAATATTGGTTTAAAAGCTTTAGAACAAGAGTTAAAAGATGACATAGATGCTTCATCGAGAGTTCAGCTACTAATAATTAAAGCATTTGGAAAGGATGAGGCTGTTGTTTCTTCAGATTGGATTGATGCTATGAATTTTGAAGCACCAGAAATGGAAGCGGGAGGTTTAACGCCACTGGGTAAAGCCATGGAACTTGCTTTACGAAAAATAGAAGAACAAAAGTGTCTTTATGATAGTTGCGGGATAACATCTAAACGACCGTGGATCTTTTTAATAAGTGATGGGGAACCTACAGATTATGATTGGGAGATTATTGCTAGAAAATGTAGAGTTGCTCAGCAAAATAAAAAAGTTGTGATTCATGCTGTAGGGACACATGGTGCTAATTTAGATAAATTGGCAATGTTTTCAACAAACACTCCGAAAAGATTAAGCGGTTTAAGGTTTACAGAATTTTTCTTATGGCTTAGTCGAAGCGTGTCTTGTGTTTCAAGGGCAGCACCAAATGTACCAGATTTGCTTGATGATACAGGCGATTGGGATGAAGAGTAATTGTATGAAACCAAAAATTGTTGCCGCTAGTGTTGCGGGAAAATTTCATGCTAGCAAAAAAGTTCCTTGTCAAGATTTTTATCAATATAGTTTAGGACGTAATCTTGTAGCTGTAGTTTCAGATGGTGCTGGCTCTGCTAAATATGGTAGAGTAGGTGCAAGAGTATTATGTTCAACTATTTGTGATTTATTAAAAAATAGTAGTTTTGATAAAATAGAAGATAAGATAGTTCAATCTGTTAGGCTTGCTAGACAGAAATTATTATTGCATAGATTTAATAAAACAAAAAATGAGCAAGGTCTTAACTCTTTTGCTGCAACAGTTGTTGGTGTTGTTTACAATAAAGGGAGTGGAGTTTTTTTTCATATAGGTGATGGGGCTGCAATATCTTTAGGCTGCGGTAGTAGTTTTGTTGCCTCTAGACCAGAAAATGGTTGTTTTTCTTGCGAAACATTTTTTTTCACGCAATTGGCGTGGAGGGAGAATTTAAGATTTACTCGATTTTCGGGAGCGTCAAGTATTTTATTGATGTCAGATGGTTTAACATCGTTTGCTTTTCAACCAGATTTTATAGATATTGAATATAAATTTATTAATCCTATAAATAATTTTTTGTTGTTGGAAAAAAGTATTGTTAAGGCTCGCAAAGCTCTTGCAAATACCCTTAATACACCGAAAGCTCAAAGGCTAAATCCTGATGACAAAACATTGGTTTGGATAGGGGGATTATAAATGATTGAAAAAAAACAAGTTTTTAATGCTGTTTTTGCTGATGGTTCTTTTGATAAAATAGTGTTAGGTAGAATGATAAATAAAGGAGGGGCATCTGGTAAAATTTATTTAGTTGAGGGACGTCCTGAGAGTGTGGTTAAGGTTTTTCATAATATTGAAAAATCTGCAACTAATAGAAAAAAACTTCAAGCGATGTTGTTAAATAAGCCCAATTTTCAACCAGTAGAGGTAAAAGGAAAAGAATATATTCAAATAGCATGGCCTGAAGCTCTATTAGACGACGAAAAAGGGTTTTGTGTTGGTTATATGATGCCTTTAATAGATATGGACAAGGCAGTATCTCTTGATCATCTTATGCAAAAAGCTGTTAGAAAAAAATTAAATCTTTCAGAGAAATATGCTTATAGAATTTTTGCAGCATATAATGTTGCATCAATGGTTGCGGCATTACATGAATGTGGTCATTATATTATTGATTTAAAGCCATCAAATTTGTATGTGTACAAAGATAATATGTTGGTTGCTATGGTTGATTGTGATGGTTTTTCAATTAATGGTGAGAAAAATAGATATCCAGCAGAGTTTGTTTCAGAAGAATATATTTATCCAGAAGGAATGACGCAATCCTGTGAAGAAATGGGAGAAGAACAAGATAGATTTGCTTTAGCTGTAATTATTTTTAGATTGTTAAATAATGGTATTCATCCTTTTTCTGGAAAACCAAAAAATAGTAATGAGGATATGTTGACGATACAAACAAGGATAAAACAATATCATTATGCTTATGGTTTGTGGTCAGATAAATATCAATATCCTCATCCTTATAGTATTCATGAATATTTTAATAAAGAAACAATGGAATTTTTTGAAAGATCTTTTACTAAAGGTTGTCAAAGACCGTCAGCTTGTGAATGGCAAGAGCATTTATGGAAATTAATGCATAGTTTAAAGGTTTGCAAAAATAATCCTAATCATTCTTTTTTCACTTCAAAAGGATGTGGTCTTTGTTCTATAGAAAGTAAATTTAATAAAAATCTCAATGTTATAAAAAGACAAAAAAATGGTCCAGAAAAAATTAGAGGTATAGAAGTAACAAGGTTGTTGCCAGAAAAAGTACAAGAAGAAAAAGAGCAAAAACATGCTCATGATATTAAAGTGCAGAAGATTTTTTGTTTTTTAGTGGTGTGTTATTTATCTTTTTTCTCACTACTTTTTAATATTTTAATGCCAGTGAAAGAAATATTGATAAGTTTTGGGCTTGGTTTTCAAGCACTAGGCATGATGAGCATATTGCTTTTATTAAATAATTTATTAAAAAAATATTCGAAAATTTTTAGTTTGTTACAGAATAAAATTATCAGCGATATGTTACAGGTGTATGCTTTTATATGGATGTTGATAACTTTGGTGTTATTAAATGATTTACCAAAAAATTTGTTTGATTTAGCCAATTAATCTATTATTTCTTCAGAGTATATACCATAAAGACTTCTTTTGGGCATCCATCCTTCAATATGTTCGAAGGATATTAAACAAAAATCGTTGTTTGCAGGGCACTTCTTAACTTCTCCAACAACTTCGTCTTCTATTTTTGCTATAACAGGAGAGTTAAGATTGCTTTTTGTATATAAATTATTTTCACCTGGTGCGGTTATTTTTACAAATCTTTTTGAGGTTAGCATTTGTTCTTTTATCCAACTTTCTGAACCTTGCCAATCACGAACTTTTCTCCAATCTTCAAATTCTGCAATTATTTCAATAGGGGCATGTTTTTGCATATATACCCATTCAATTGGGTATTTTATTCCAGGACCAGATCGAGCATTAATTGGTTGGGAACGAAGAGATGCAAAACGAGGTAAATTGGTGGTTTTTTTTGTTGTTTGGGGGATAACAGCTTGGGCTACAGCAGCTAAAACAGCAATAGTACAAATAAAGAAAACAAGTGAGATTCTTTTCATTATATAAATCCTTTAAATCTTTTTTTATTCCTTGGAAGTTATTATTTCATTATTAAGTGAATAAAAAGTAAAAGGAGATTAAAAAAATGAAAGTAATAGAAATTGCTCAAGAGTTAATGAAGTTCAAAACTGAAACAGGTAATGAGCAAGAAATTAACAATGCAATGGCATATATTAAAAATATGATGACTTTAATCGGAGCAAGAGTTGATATTTTTCGAAAAAAAGATACTGCGCCAGTGATATTTATTCGTAATTGTAATGCTTATGATTTAGATGTTTTGGTTTTAGGGCATATAGATGTTGTTCCTGCAGATGATAAAATGTTTGTACCAGTAATAAAGGACGATAAACTTTGGGGTAGGGGTTCTCTTGATATGAAGTCTTTTGCGGCTGTAGCTCTTAATACAATGCAATATATTATTGAGAATAAATTACCTTTGAATTTTGGAATTATATTTTCTTCTGACGAAGAAAAAGGTTCTAAAGGCACAAGAGCTTTTTTAGAAAAGTATGTAAAATTTAAAGCTAATATTGTTTTAGATAATGATGTTGGAGGGGATATAACAAAGATTATTGTAAAATGCAAAAATCCTGTATTTGTAAAAATAAAATCTAAAGGAAAAGAAGCTCACGGTTCAAGACCTTGGGATGGAGTTGATGCTAATGAATTAATGTTTAAGGTTATTTCTAATATTAGAAAAATATATCCTGCCTATGATTTGGAAGGGAAAAAACCAAGAAATAAATGGGTAGATACGTTGCATTTTGCAAAAATTGAAGGAGGTAAGGTATCTAACGTTATATCAGATGAATGTGAGGTTTTATGTGATTTTAGACTGACAGAAAAGAGTTCTGTTGATGATTTGGTTAGAAATCTGAAAAAATGTATGATAAAAGGTGTTGATTTTGAGATTGTATCATCAAGTGTTCCTGTTGTTATGGATGAAAAAAATCGTTATATTTTACAGTATAAAAAACTAGCAGAATCTTGTTTAGAGAAAAAAATTAAATTTGAATATGAAGGAGGGGCTACAGATGCAAGAGAGTTTGCTGTCAGGGGGTCTACAGTTATTATGCACTCAGGTTCTGGTAGTGGTATGCATGCTTCGGATGAATATGTTGAAATTGATTCTGTTGAAAAACTGGCGCAAATTCAAATTGAGTTTTTGAAAAAAATAGCCCTTGCAAAAGGTAAAGAATGAATATATAAACAATTGTGCGGTGCCGGTGTAGCTCATCAGGATAGAGCAACAGTTTCCTAAACTGTGGGTAGGAGGTTCGAGTCCTCTCACTGGCGCCATAAAAAACTCCCCTTAATTAGATAGTTGAGGGGAGTTTTTTTATTTTTTATTTGTTAAAATTAACGTCTATCTCCTAAAAAACGTAGTAAATATAGAAATAGGTTTATAAAATCAAGGTATAATTTTAATGCGCCAGTTAAAGCTTTTTTTGTAGCTATATCATTGCTATCGACAGAACTATAAAAAGAACGAATCATTTGAGAGTCGTAAGCAGTAAAAGCACTAAATAAGCCTACACCAATGATAGACAATGCCCAGTCAAAACCAGAACTTTTTAGAAAAATATTAACAATTGAAGCTATGATTAAACCAAATAAGCCCATAACCAGAAAAGACCCCATTCCTGATAGATCTTTTTTGGTTGTGTAACCGTAAAGACTTAATGCGCCGAATGCTCCTGCTGTAATTAAAAATACACGAACAAGGCTAGCTTGGGTGTATAATAAAAATATGGGAGCGAATCCGATACCGTTTAGGGCTGCATAAGACCAAAAAAGGAGTTTTACTTGGGAAGGTGTTCCTGAATTTACTACCCAGCCAAATGCGAAGACTAAAACTATAGGTGCAATTAAGGCGAGCCAACCAAATCCTGATAAAGACATTCCTTGGGGTGTAATAGAATAAAAAGCGTTTAGTAGGGGGGTGTTTAACACCATCCAAGCGGCTAAAGCAGTTAAGCACAGACCTCCTGCCATAAAGTTATATACTTTTAGCATATAACTGCGTAAACCTTCATCAAGAGTGGTTGATTTTACAGATGAAAAAGTATCGTTTTGCATATAATTTTCCTTTGTTTTAAGTTGTTGTTACTATAAATATAGGTAAATAGTTTTAAAAAATCAATAAAGATAAAAACTTAAATGTAGTTATATAAGGTTTTTCCTTTGATTTTTAACCATTGTTTGCCCTCTTTATAATTAGGGCAGATGTTTTCAAGTGTTTGCCAAAAATCAGATGAATGGTTCGGATGTTTTAGGTGACTTACTTCGTGGCAGACAAGATATTCTATTACGTGTAGAGGAGCCATAGATATTCGCCAATTATAGTTAATATTACCACGAGTTGAACAGCTTCCCCAACGAGATTTAGTATCTTTTACTGATATTGTGTTTACTTTTACATTGAGTTGTTTTGCTTTTTCAGTAGTTAGTTGTAATAAGAGTTTCAGCGCTTGTTGTTTTAGAAAATCGGTGGTTCTTCGATGGATAAATTCTATATTTCCTCCAATTTTTAAGAGATCGTTTTCAAAACAGCTGCCTCGTAATAGAGGTGTGTGTTGAATTGTATATTTTTTATTCCAAAAAGATAACTCTGCACCATCGAAAAAATGGGTATTTTGAGGGAGGCGAGCTATCATATTTGTTATCCAATCTTTGTTAGAATCTAAAAATGATAAAGCTTGTTTTTGGGTACATGTTTTTGGGATAGTTAGAACAGCACAATGTAATTTTTCATCAATTCGTAAAATTAGTTTTTTTGCTTTTGAAGATTTAATCGTTTTAATTTTAAAGGGGAAATTATTAGAAAAATTAAAGATCTGACCAGTCAACAATGTAATCTTCATAGTTTTCAACCTCTGTTTCTGATATTAAAGAGCGATTTTTTAGTGATTGATTTGCTTGATGAACAGAAGAAGATTCTCTGGTTATTAGTGGGTGCCAAGAGGGTAAATCTTTTCCTTCAGCTAACAAACGATAAGCACATGTTTTAGGAAGTATTTCTGGTTCGGATATAACGGTTTGTAAATTTATATCGCGACAATCATCAACTTTTTCGAAACGGTGTTCATAAATTTGACATAGGCAAGTATCGGGATCTAAAAAACGACATCGAGCGTTAGTAAAACAAACTTTTCCTCTTATATCTATTTTGTTTAAACAGCATTTGCCACAACCATCACATAAAAGTTCCCATTCTTCTTTACTCATTTTTTCTAACGGTTTCTTTTGCCAAAAATATAGTTCAAAATCATTTATTTTTGCAAAACGATTTTGATTAGTGGATTTTTTTTCAGGCCATTCAAACATTTTAAAACTCCTCATCTTCAATTATATAGTCTTCTAGACATTTTTCATCGACTAAATTGTTTTTTATTAGATTGTTTGGAAGGGGTGGTTTTGGAGTATTTTCTTTCAAAGGATGCCAAGAGGGTAAGTCTTTGGTTTCCAAAAGTATACGATAAGTACACTTTTTTGGCATCCAAGTTATATTTTGAATGTTTTTTGGTGTAATTTTAATGCATTCTGGTACTAAAGAACAGCGGTCGGCATATTTTGTGCAAAGGTGTTTTTCTGTGTCAAACAGATGACATATAATATTTGTATAGTAAATATCGTTTGTTTCATCATCTTGTAATTTTATTAAACAACACCTTCCACAATGACAACAAATTTGTTCCCATTCGTCTTCAGATAATTCTGATAATTCCTTGTTTTCCCAAAAATTTTTTTGTTTCAATGGTTATACCCCTATGCGTTCTGGTAGATATTCTTCACGTGCAAGATTACCAAATTGAGCATAATCGCCATTCCAAAATAGTTGAACAGTTCCTGTGGGACCGTGTCGTTGTTTACCAATGATAACTTCACCAATATTTTTTGTAGCTCTTACACGAGCTTCCCATTCATCCATTCTTTTTTGTAAATGTTCAGGTGTTTCACCTGATTTGGGTTTAGGTTCTTCGTTTTGAATATAATAATTCTCGCGAAAAACAAACATAACAATATCAGCGTCTTGTTCTATAGACCCAGATTCTCTTAGATCAGACATTAAAGGTCTTTTGTCATCGCGACTTTCAACGCCGCGATTGAGTTGAGATAAAGCTATTACAGGAACTTGTAGTTCTTTCGCTAAAATTTTTAATCCTCGCGAAATTTCAGAAAGTTCTTGAACTCTGTTTCCTTCATTTTTTTTATTGCCAGTACCATTAATGAGTTGGATGTAATCAATAACTATTAATCCTAATCCTTTATTGCGTTTTAAGCGGCGAGCTCGGGTTCGTATTGCATTAATATTGAGTCCTGGAGTATCATCTATGAATAAAGGAATTTGCTCAAGCTCTCGAACAGCAGCAGCAATGCGAGTAAACTCAGCATTATCAAGTTCTCCTGTGCGCATTTTATGTCCGTTTGTTTGTGTAACGGTTGATAATATGCGAGAAGCAAGTTGGTCGGCAGACATTTCAAGGGAGAAAAAAGCAACCCCACGATTTTTTATAGGGGTATTTTTATCATGGGCAAAAAAATCTGCAACATTATAAGCAATGTTTGTTGCTAAGGCTGTTTTCCCCATAGCGGGACGTCCAGCTAATATTATTAAATCAGAATCATTAAGTCCTCCTGTTTTTGCATCAAGAGCATCTAGTCCTGTTGGTATTCCAGATATTTTACCTTCTTTTTGGTAAGCTGATTCTATACGTTTTACGGAATCGGTTAAAGCTGTTGCAAAGTCAACAAAGCCAGTTTGAGTTTCTCCTTGATTGGCAAGATCAAAAAGGCGTTTTTCAGCATTTTCGATTTGCTCTGAGGCATCACTATCAAGATCTTCTTTTGTTGCATTGTTTACAATTTCGAATCCTGTGGCTATTAGTTCGCGTCTTAGATATTTGTCATATATGAACTGAGCATAGTATTCAGCGTTGGTAAGAGGTGTTGCAGAATCGGCTAATTTGATGAGATATTTATAGCCACCTACTTCTTCAAGTGATCCATCTTGTTCAAAATAGTTTTTAAGAGTTATGGTGTCGGCAACATGGCCTTTTGTTATTAATTTTGATATGATTTCATAAATTTTAGCATGAATTGGGTCTGCAAAATGATCTGATCTTAGGAATTCAGAAACCTTTTCAAAAGTTTTGTTGTTGGCAAGTATTGCGCCTATTAATGCTTGTTCTGCTTCAATGTTTTTAGGTAATTGTTCTGGTTGCAAATTTTCCATTTATTGGAGTCCTTTTGAAGAAAGTTATTTGTTTTTGTATATCAATAAAATATCAAAACTCAAAAGCTTTTTTGTTAAATAAAATATAAAGATTGTGAATATTGGGGATAAAAAACGCCCCGCTAAAACAGCGGGGCTTAAGAATTCTAAAAACTATTTAGCAGAAGCTTTTTTCTTTGCGATAGCTTTTTTGATTTTTTTAGCTTCATCTGTTAGTTTGTTGCTTGATGTGTTTTCAAGATAAGAATCTAAACCACCATTATGCTCAATAGAACGTAAAGTTTTAGAACAAACTTTCAATTTGAAAACTTTTCCTAAAACATCACTCAACAAAGAAACGATTTGCAAGTTAGGCAAAAAACGACGGCGAGTACGATTGTTAGCGTGGCTAACATTGTTACCACTCATAGCGCCGATGCCTGAAATATCACATTTTCTAGCCATTGTCTTAATCCCTTTTTATAAAAGCTCGTTGCCTTTTAATACATATTATTGGCTGAATAGTCAAGAGAAATTTTGCGTTGAAGCTTTTTTTATTAAGGATTTTATAAATTTTGCTGGAATTTTCTATAAAATAGGTGTAGTTAGAAAATGTTTTGGTAAATGTACCCGTAGCTCAGATGGATAGAGTATCAGCTTCCGACGCTGAGGGTCGAGGGTTCGAATCCCCCCGGGTACGCCAAAAAAAAGCACTTTCGAATTTAATTGACCAATTTTTGATGCGATTCAGATTAGGAAGCGAGATGTGTAATGTTTATTAATAAGCTATAGCACAACGAACTAAGAAGTCATTGTTTATCTTAAAGCCGTCGTTGCCGCTGCCGAGGTACATATAAATTATCCAAACACTATCGGATAAAAATTCAGTAGAAGACCAATAAATACTTTCCGTCAATTTGCTTCCACCAGCATTGGTAAAGGCTGTATTTATAGTTGTTTTGTTATCATATATAGCTTTTAACTCTTTTAAACCAGGCAAAAACCAGCTTCCTTCGGGTTGATTTCCTTCAGTTAAATTATAGCAATATCCTGGAGCATAATTACTAGAAGCATAATCTCCTCCTAAAGCTACAATAGTAGCAGTATTTTCTTTGCCTGTTTCTTTTGCTGCTAATGCCTCTTCTTCTGTAGCATAGTCAGGAAGCGGTGTATTTTCTCTAACACTAGACCACGCCATAGTACTAGGAGCATTATTTAACCCAATAGCCAACCTATTTTCAGTATCAAATACTACAGCTATTGGTGTTTTATCACTAGGAACGTTATCAATGGCATAACATTTTAAATCATCATATAATATTGAACCTATTTTACATTCTATTTCTCCTCCACA
>JAZSQL010000008.1:0-35524 GCA_045537965.1 Alphaproteobacteria bacterium | reverse complement strand
ATTGAAAATATGTAATAAAAAATGAGTTAATTGCTTTTTTACTAATTTTATTATATACTATAAAAAAGGCTAAAAATAGCCTCTACAAAAACGTTGGTTTAAACGCACATTACTTTTTATAACAAATTGTTTTTACATAAGAAATTAATTGTAGAAATTTGTTTATTTGATGCTTTATGTTCATTTATTTTGAATAGTGTTAGTGTTTTTATATGTTGTTGTGCTATGATATATCAAGATAATATTAAACAACAATTTTAATTAAATTTTATTGTTTTGGAGCTAGCATTTAAGTGTAGAATGGAGAGAATCGATGATGTTTTACGTTTTGCTAGCTTTTGTTTTGGGTATATTTATACCTTATACAGCGAGAAGGTTTGCTAAGTTTATGCCTGCGACTTTTGCTGGGGCATTGGTTGAAATTTTTCGTCTGACTAAAAAAGTTCACTCATACAGAAGTAATAAATTGTATAAAAAGTTTATTTGGCGTTCAATGGTTGAGGCTTTTATTTCTGCTATGATTACTGCTTGGGCTTATGTACATTTTGGTATGCATGGTTTTGGATTTATAGCTATGTATATATGGCTTTTGTTACTTATGGCAGAAATTGATTTTAGAATATTTTTATTACCAGATATACTGACTGTTCCATTGCTTTTATTGGGTTTTTTGGCCTCAAGTTTAAATATGGGATTTGTTGCTTTTAATGAAAGTGCGATAGGAGCTTTTATTGGTTATTTTTTACCTGTGTTAGTTAGTCTTTTGATTGTTTGGCGTAATAAGGATGCTTTTGGAGGAGGAGATATAAAGTTGTTATCAGCATTGGGAGCTTGGTTAGGAACTGAAGGGCTTCTTTATGTGATTGTTTTGGCATCTGTTTTAGGAATTGTGTATAGTTTGATTAGAAAGAAATCTGTGTTAGCATTTGGTCCTATGATAGCTTTGTCAGGAATTGTTGTTGCATTCTGGTTGTTTTAGTTTAGAATGATGTGGATGTTTGAAACTTGAGGAGAGATAATATGGTTGAAAAAAATAAGTCATCATCAAAGAAAATTATATCATCGCTATATTATAACGATGATCAACGCAGGTTGGCGAAATTAGTAACAGGTTTCAGTTTTGATATGTTTATAATGGTAGTTATTCTAGCTAATGCTGTTATTTTGGGTTTGATGACTTCGCCAACAATGGAATTTTATTTTGATAATGGGTTGTTTTTGTTAGATAGGGTTTTTATGGGAATTTTTATGGCGGAAATGTTTTTGAAAATTTTTGCCTTAAAAGGAAAATTTTTTAAATCAGGATGGAATGTTTTTGATTTGGTTATAGTTGTTGTTTCATCGCTGCCTGTTATGAGTGCATTTATTGTATTGAGAACATTTCGTTTGTTTAGGTTGTTTAAATATGTAAATCGTTTTTCAAAAATAAATAATTTGGTGCAAATATTTATTGAATTGTTGCCAGCTTTTGTTTCATTTTTGGCTATATTTGTTGTGTTCTTTTATGTTTTTGGAATAATAGCTGTTAGTCTTTATGGTGATACGTTTTCGATATTTGGTAATTTAGGGGCTGCGATATTTACTTTGCTTCAGATATTTACATTAGATGGCTGGGCTTCTGCTATTGCTCGTCCTGTTATGTTGATTTATCCTGAAGCGTGGATGTATTTTGTAAGTGTGATTTTGTTCTCATTTTTATTGATTATTAGTTTTATTGTATCTGCGGTGGTTCAAGTTGTTGAAACAATAAGGAAAAAAGCTTAATGGAATTGTATTTTTATAGTTGTCCTTTGCAAAGGGCAACTTTTTTTATTTGTTCTCTTGACAAAGACATTTTTGATAACTAACTAAAGGCTTAGTTATAATATACAAATGGAGTACTAAAAATGAAAATCAGACCCTTACATGATCGAGTGTTAATTAAAAGATTGGAAGAAACGACCAAGACTGCTGGAGGAATAATTATTCCAGATACAGCTAAAGAAAAACCATCTGAAGGTTTGGTGGAAGCTGTTGGTGATGGTTTCCGAACAGAAGATGGGAAAATTGTTCCATTAAATGTTAAAGTTGGAGATAAAGTTTTGTTTGGTAAATGGTCTGGAACAGAAGTTAAGTTGAATGGTGAAGAACGCCTCATCATTAAAGAAGCTGAAATTTTGGGTGTTATTGAAGAATAGTTTTGTTTAGAAAAGGATTAATTAAATGGTTGCAAAAAATATTGAATTTGGGACATCTGCTAGAGAAAAAATGCTTAGAGGTGTTGAATCTTTGGCAAAAACTGTTAAAGTTACTCTGGGACCTAAAGGTAGAAATGTTATTTTGGATAAAGCTTATGGAGCACCTAAAATTACTAAAGATGGTGTATCTGTAGCAAAAGAAATAGAATTGGCTGATAAATTTGAAAATATGGGAGCTCAATTAGTTAAGGAAGTTGCTCAAAAAACCGCTGATAAAGCTGGTGATGGTACAACAACGGCTACAGTTTTAGCTGAGGCTATTATTAAAGAGGGTTGTAAAGCTGTAGCAGCAGGTATGAATCCTATGGATTTGAAGCGTGGAATTGATTTAGCGGTTGAAACGGTAGTAAATGATGTTAAGTCTCGCTCTGTTATGATTAAAAGTTCTGAAGAAATTGCGCAGGTAGGTACAATTTCTGCTAATGGCGACACATCTATTGGTGAATATTTAGCTAAAGCGATGGAAAAAGTTGGCAACGAAGGTGTTATTACGGTTGAAGATGCTAAAGGATTGGATACAGAGTTAGATGTTGTTGAGGGTATGCAATTTGATAGAGGGTATTTATCTCCTTACTTTGTAACAAATCCGGATAAAATGATTTGCGAATATGATGCACCATTTATTTTACTTTATGATAAAAAAATTACCAATTTACAGCCATTAATTCCTGTTTTGGAGGCTGTAATGCAATCAGGAAAAGCTTTAGTGATTGTTGCTGAAGATATTGAAGGTGAGGCTTTGGCTACTTTAGTAGTTAATAGATTGCGCGGTGGTTTAAAAGTTTGTGCAGTTAAGGCCCCTGGTTTTGGTGATAGACGAAAAGCAATTTTAGAAGATATTGCTATTTTGACAGGCGGACAGGTTATTTCAGAAGATTTGGGAATGAAGCTTGAAAATGTTAGTTTAGAGATGCTTGGTAATGCTAAACGAGTTGAAATATCTAAAGATGATACGACTATTATTGATGGTGTAGGTGAAAAGGATTTGATTGATGCAAGAATTAATCAGATTAAAAAACAAATTGTGGAGACTTCATCAGATTATGATCGTGAAAAATTGCAAGAGCGTTTAGGAAAATTATCTGGTGGTGTTGCTGTTATTAAAGTAGGAGGGGCATCAGAAGTCGAGGTTAAAGAGAAAAAAGACCGAATTGATGATGCTTTACATGCAACAAGAGCTGCTGTTAAAGAAGGTGTTGTTGCAGGTGGTGGTTGTGCATTGCTGTATGCAACTAAGGCTTTGGATAAATTGGAAGTGATAAATCAAGATCAAAAAGTTGGTGTTGATATTATTAGACGTGCTTTGCAAGCTCCAATTCGTCAAATTGCTGAAAATGCAGGGGTAGATGGCGCTTTGGTGGTTGGTAAATTACTTGAAAGCACAGATATTAATTTTGGTTATAATGCACAAAAAGGCGAATATGTTGATATGATTAAAGCTGGTATTATAGACCCAACTAAAGTTGTAAGAACGGCTTTGCAAGATGCTGCATCTGTAGCTGGGCTTGTTGTTACAACAGAAGCCATGGTGGCAGAGGCTCCTCAAAAAGAATGCGGTTGTGGTGGTCATGGTGCTGCTGGCGCTCCAGGAATGGGAGCTATGGGGTTCTAAAATAAAAAATAATGTATTGAAGCGATCCTTTTTTAAGGATCGCTTTTTTTTGGGCTTAAACAAAAGATAGCTTTGTTGACAGCTTGAGTGTTTTATTATATGTTTGTTTACGGTGTAAATAATGTTTAAAATTGTTTTAAATTAGATGGGTTAGAAAAATTTATTAAGCAAATAATACCGTGGATTAGTTGGTAATTGATAGGTTTTTTAAAAATGGTTATAAATAAAAAGAGTCCAAAAAATAAGACGTTGTATATTACAAAAGATATTGTGAATTTGTATATTCCTAAATGTATTGAAATAAAAGAAAAAATAAAAAATATTAATGATGTAAAAAATAAAACTATTATTGGTAATAGTTTTGAAGTTTTAAAAAAAATGCCTACTAACTCGGTGGATTTAATTGTAACAGACCCTCCTTATAATATTGAAAAGAGATTTAATCAAGAATCATTTAAGAAAATGGAGGATGACGATTATTGTAAATGGTTGGATTTGTGGCTTAAAGAGTTAAAGCGTATTTTAAAGTTTACAGGATCAATTTATGTTTGTTGTGATTGGAGCAGTTCACCTCTTGTTTGGGGAGTAATGAAAAAATATTTTATAGTTAGAAATAGAATTACTTGGGAAAGAGAAAAGGGGCGAGCAAGTTTAATAAATTGGAAAAATAATATTGAAGATATTTATTTTGCTACGGTTTCTGATGAGTATGTTTTTAATCTTGATAAAGTAATGATTAAGAAAGCTGTTTTAGCACCTTATAAAGATAAAGATGGAAATGCTAAGGATTGGTTTTTAGAAAAGGGTGAAAAATACAGATTGACAGCTCCATCTAATGTTTGGACTGATATTACTATACCATATTGGTCTATGAAGGAAAACACTGAGCATCCAACACAAAAGCCTGAAAAATTGATAGCTAAACTAGTTTTGGCTTCATCAAATGAAGGAAATTTGGTTTTAGATCCATTTTTAGGTTCAGGAACAACTTCTGTTGTAGCAAAAAAGTTGAAGAGAAATTATGTAGGAATAGAAATAGATAAAGGATATGCAGCTATTTGTGAAAAGAGATTAGAAGAAGCTGATGACGTTATACAGGGATATAGTGGTGAGTATTTTTTAGCTAAAGGAGTTAAGTAATAACAAAAATTAGTTTAATAATATTTTTTGTAATTTCTATAAATATATCCCGAAAGCTGATTTGATAACTTTCGGGATTCTTAATATACATTTGTATCAAATAATTTGTTATTCTAAATCTTCGCCAGTTTCTTGATTTACTCGTTTAGCTGATAACTTGATTTTTCCACGATTATCAGCACCAAGGCATTTAACCCAAATTTGATCACCTTCTTTATAGAAGTCAGATACAGAAGCAATACGTTCATTTTTTACCTCAGAAATATGAACTAAACCTTCTGTAGCACCAAGGAATCTTACAAAAGCTCCAAATTCCATTATTTTGGTTATAGTACCATGATATATTTTTCCTATTTCTGGTTCAGCAACAATTCCCATAATCCAGTTCAGAGCAGCATCGCCATCTTCTTTTTTGAGAGATGCAATTTTAACGATACCATCGTCCGTAATATCAATTTTGGTATGTGTTGTTTCTACTATTTCACGGATAACTTTTCCGCCAGTTCCGATAACTTCACGTATTTTATCTACAGGTATTTTGATTGCAACAATACGAGGAGCTTTGTCAGAAACATATGGACGAGGCTCTGAGATTGCTTTAGCCATTTCACTAAGAATGTGGAGACGTCCTTCATGAGCCTGATGAAGAGCCTTTTCCATAATTTCTTTGGTGATTGAGGTAATCTTGATATCCATTTGGAGCGCAGTTACACCGTCTTTTGTACCAGCTACTTTAAAATCCATATCTCCGAGATGGTCTTCGTCGCCAAGAATATCAGTAAGAACAGCTACGCGACCATCATCCTCTTTAATTAATCCCATGGCTATACCTGCGACAGGTTTACGCATAGGCACACCAGCTGCCATTAATGACATTGTTGTACCACATACTGTAGCCATAGAAGAGGATCCATTTGATTCCATAATTTCAGATACAACACGGATTGTATAAGGGAAAGAATCTTTGTCTTGAGGTAACATGGGGTGAATAGCTCGCCACGCCAATTTGCCGTGTCCTATTTCACGACGTCCTGGAGATCCTATGCGACCACATTCGCCAACAGAAAATGGTGGAAAATTGTAATTTAGCATGAAATCTTGTTTTGTTTCATCAAAAAGACCGTCAATTATTTGAGCGTCTTCACCTGTTCCCAAAGTTGTTACAACGAGAGCCTGAGTTTCACCACGAGTAAACAAAGCTGAGCCGTGAGTTGTAGGCAATACATCTACTTGGCATTGGATTGGACGAACGGTTTTAGTATCGCGTCCATCAATACGACGACCAGTTGTTAAAACTTTTTCACGGACAACTTTATGCATTAATTTTTCGATAACATCAAGAATGTAGCGGTTTTCAATCTCGTTTTCAGGATCTATTGTTGCGCGGACTTCTTCAGAAACTTGTCCAACCAAAGTACCACGAGCGAGTTTATTTGTTTCTTCAAATGCTTTAGTATATTTTGATTCAAAATCTTTTTCTATACGGGAATATAATTCATTAAATTCAGCAGGAAAAACAGGAGTTTCCCAAGTTTCTTTACCTGCTTCGGTTTTGAGTTCGTTGATTAATTTTATAACAGGTTGGAAACTTTCAAATCCGAATATTACAGCACCGAGCATTGTTTCTTCGGAAAGCTCATTAGCCTCGGATTCAACCATTAAAACGCCCTCATTAGTACCAGCTACGGCTAATTCTAATTCAGATGATGGCTGCTGTTCCATTGTTGGATTTAGGATGTATTTGCCATCTTTATAACCAACTTTAGCTGCGCCAATAGGACCTAAAAATGGGATGCCAGAAACAGCCAAAGCAGCAGAAGCGGCAATCATTGCAACAACATCAGAATCGGTTTGTTTATCATGAGCTAAGACAGTACAAATTACCTGAACTTCATTTTTGAAGGCATCAGGGAAGAGAGGGCGAATAGGTCTATCAATAAGACGAGAAATAAGAACTTCACGTTCAGAGGGCTTGCCTTCTCTTTTCATAAAGCCACCAGGAATTTTACCTGAAGCATAGTATTTTTCTTGATAGTTTACGGTCAAAGGGAAGAAATCTTGATCGGCCTTTACCTCTTTTGCGGCACAAACTGTACCATGAACTATTGTTTCACCATAAGTAACAATTACCGAACCAGCAGCTTGTCTTGAAATTTTTCCTGTTTCTAAAATAAGTTTACGTCCGCCCCACATCATTTCTTTGCGGATTTCATTAAATTCGATCATATTTCTTTACCTTTCATTTCCATATATAACCTCTACCTGCCCTATGCAGGATTTATCAAATAGGTTGCGGAGCTTTTGAAGCCCCGCAACCTATGAAAGTATTATCGTCTGATATTTAATTTAGCGATAATATTTTGATATCTACTTTCGTCTTTAGACTTTAAATAGTCAAGCATATGACGACGACGAGCAACTTTTTTCATCAATCCTAGACGTGAGTGATTGTCTTTAGCATGAGTTTTGAAGTGCTCAATCAAATTATTAATTTCAGCTGTCCAGATGGCAATTTGAACCTCTGGAGAACCTGTATCATTTGGGTTTAAACCGTAAGATTTAATTAATTCTTGTTTCGACATCAGTTTTTCCTTATATTATTAAAGATTAAACACACGGATAGGAGAAATTCTATTTTCTTCAACCCGTACCAATGCTACTAGCTCGTTGTTTAAGGTCGCAGCAACATCTTTCCCTGTTAGATTACTTATATTGTAGCTTCGTGGAGAAATCCGTTGACCTTGTTTAAGTTTGCTAGCATCTTCTTCCTTTACGGCAATCACCGTGATGTCGCACAGTGATGTCAATAGAGGAAATAATTTTTCTCGGCGTTCGCCAATATACTCTATATTTTTTAAGTTTTCTAGTAAAATCGTATTAGATAAGTTAAAATTAGCACATTTTGTTCTTCGTAAACTGGTTAAGTGCCCTAGAGAATCCAGTCTTTTTGCAATATCTGCCCCTAAAGTTCTGACATAAGTTCCTTTGGAGCAAGATACAAGGAATCGGGCAGATGTTGTTGATGGAAAGTCTATTATATCGAGTCGATTTATTTTAATTGTTCGAGAAGGTATGATAAAATCTCTTCCTTTGCGGGCTAAATTATAAGCTCTTTTTCCATTTATTTTTATAGCTGAATAAGTTGGAGGAATTTGAGCGATTGTTCCAATAAATTCAGGGATAATATTTATAATTTCTTGCTGGGTTGGTATATGGGTACAAGTTGATGTAATAGAGCCAGTAAAATCTAAAGTGTCAGTTGTTGAACCAAACTGTAGGGTAAATTCGTATTCTTTGTCGCCATTCATTACGTATGGTATTAGTTTTGTAGCTTCACCAAAAGCTATGGGGAGTACTCCAGATGCAAAAGGGTCAAGAGTTCCTGTGTGTCCGTTTTTTTTTGCATTTAGAAGATATCTTGTTTGGTTAACAATTGTAGTTGAATTTATACCTTCTGGTTTGTCTATTATAAGCCATCCGTTTATGTTATCACCTTTGGAATGTTTCATTATTTTCTCCTCGTTTTCCGTGATATGAGATTTTTTGCTATAAGTCAATAAGTATAAAACTCTTGCCAAAATACTAGTTTGTAATTATTCTGTAGATATTAGCTTTTTAGGAGATTGATTATGTCAGAAAAAGAATCAACACAAAGACAGTTGAGAGTAGCGCAAGAAATTAAGAAAATTGTAGCACAGTTTATAGATAGAGGAGAAGTGCGTAATTTGGAAGGAATTGAGACTTTAATAACGATTACAAAAGTTACGGTGTCTCCGGATTTGAAATATTGTACGGTGTGGTTTATTACATCAAATGGTGATTACCTACAAGAGGTTTTGGGTGGTTTGCAGCTAGCTGCAAATTATTTTAGGAAACAAGTGGCAAATAAAACAGCTCTTCGTTATGTTCCAGAAATTAATTTTAGGGTTGATAAGACCTTTGAAGAAGTGGATAAAATAGAAAAGTTATTGCATGATCCACATGTTGCTCAAGATTTGAAATAAAAAATAAAAGCTTGATTTATGTGAAATAGTCGGATAGTTTTAAATAACTTTTTTAAGACTATGTACTAATAATTTAAATATTATCGTTATGAATAAATCAATGTTTTTTAGACTTCGCAAAATTATTCAGGGTAAGTTTGTTATTGAGAATGATCAACTTTTTTATCATGGAAGTCTTGTTTCAAGTAAGGGTACACCTTTTTTTGCTTCGGATGAGGAGGTTTTTTTTCTTTTTGATTTGGAGAATGAAAATCGAAAGTTTAAGAAGGTCGTTTTACTTAACTCGCAGCGACCTCAGTTTTTTAAGGTAAACGAGGCTCCTCTGACATTAGGTAATGATATGCAGTTTATTACAGTAGATGGTAAAATGCATGCGTTTTGTCGAGTGTCTTATGGGAGGACTAATGGTACCAAGATTATTGAATGTAACTTTCAATCAAATAGATTTTCTCAGTAATAAAGAGGCGTAAAAAAGGACTTTGTTTAAATAACAAAGTCCTTTTTTGTATGGATAATTAAATCATTGCCATACCGCCGTTGATGTTGATTGTTTGACCTGTGATGTATTGTGATTCATTAGATGCCAAAAATGCTACAACATTAGCAATATCTTGAGCTTCGCCAAGTTTTCCTTCAGGTATTTTAGCTAAAAGAGCTGACTTTACATCGTCAGGAAGAACATCGGTCATTGGTGTACGTATAAAACCAGGTGCAATAGAATTTACGGTAATTCCGCGAGAAGCTACTTCCTGAGCCAAACATTTATTCATAGCTATCATACCACCTTTTGATGCAGCATAGTTTGCTTGTCCAGGGTTACCCATAACACCGACAACAGATGCGATACCAATGATACGCCCAAAACGACGTTTCATCATACCACGAATTACTCCGCGAGCTAATTTAAAACCAGCAGAGAGATTTACATCTAATACAAGTTGCCATTCTTCATCGCTCATACGCATAAATAAATTATCTCTAGTTAAACCAGCATTGTTTACTAAAATATCAATTTGTCCAAATCTATTTTCAACATCAGCAACTAATTGTTTAATTGCTTCAGAATCAGACAAGTTAGCTACAAAAATTTCTATGTCGCCACCGAGTTCAGCTTTTAGTTTTTCCATTGGCTCGGCTCTCATGTCTGTAAGAGCCAATTTTGCTCCCTGAGCATGAAGAGTACGAGCTATTTTATCACCTAATCCACCAGCAGCTCCAGTGATTAATGCAACTTTTCCATCTAGTCTGAACATATTTTTTTCCTTATATTAAATTGAAACTGTTTAGAGATTGATTTAATAGTTACAAAAAGTCAAGTTTTTTGAGATAGTTATAAAATGTTAAAAACATTAAGGGATTTTTGATAATTTGATTTGTATACTGTTAAATATGGTAGTGTAATTTTAGATGTTATGAAGAAGAAAAATGGCTAGACGCAAAAAAGAAAAATCATTATTAGCAAAATTAGCAGTTTTAGGTATTGGTAGCAGTTTGTTAGTATTTACTTTGGTTGTTATTGTAAGTTGTTTAGCTTATAATTCTTTTGATACAGGATATAATATTGCTAACTCAATGCCTATTAATAATGTATTAGGAGTTTTTGGAGCTTACACATCTTCTTGGATATTAGACTGGTTTGGTATTGGTTTGCCAATTTTTTTGATAGCTCCATTAGTTTGGGGTTATGAGATTATTCGTTATAAGACATTTATCCATTCATATGGTAGAATGTTTGCAATGTTGTTTGGTGTTTTTTGTACATCTGTTTTTTTTGCTATTTGTTTTACAAAGGTGGGGCGTTTTGATGTTGGTGGGGATTTAGGTGTATTTTTCGCTCGACAGTTATTGAGCTTGATGGCGCGTTTTTATAGTTTTTCTTACAATAAATATATTTTAGCTGTTGTATTGTTGTTTTTTGCTTTGATTTCTTTTAATTATGCTTGTGGAATAACCTTAGCTAGTTGGTATAGTTCATTAAAAAAAGTTGTGCTATTTTTAGTAAAAATAATTTTTTTGGTGGCAATGAGTATAAGTAAGTTTTGGGGTTTGTTTGTCGTTCATGATAAAGAAAAGATAGCGACCAAGAGAATTCCTCGTCAGAGAAAAGAGCCGAAACTTAGAGACGATAAAAAGGAAACAATAAAGAATACTGAAACAATTAAAATAGCGAAACCTTCTAAAAAAATGGAAGATGGATATATGCTTCCTGATATTGAATTGTTATCGGTTGGTAAGGATAAAAACACTCAGCATTTAAGTCAAAAAGAATTAGAAAAAATTGCTGCAAGATTAGAAGAAGTTTTGCAAGAATTTGGTGTTTCTGGAAAGATTGTCCAAATAAGACCTGGTCCAGTGGTTACTTTGTATGAGTTAGAACCTGCTCCAGGTATAAAAACTGCAAGGGTTATTGGTTTGGCTGATGATATTGCTCGTTCTATGAGTGCTGTTTCTGTACGTATAGCTGTTGTTCCAGGATCTAATACCATAGGCATTGAAATGCCTAATTCTACTAGAGAAATTGTTTATTTACGAGATTTGTTAGATAATGATGAATTTAGGGGTGCAAAATCAGCATTAACAATTAGTTTGGGTAAAGATATTGGTGGTAAAAATACATATGCTGATTTAGCTAAAATGCCTCATTTGTTGGTTGCAGGTACGACAGGGTCTGGTAAGTCAGTTGGTGTAAATTCAATGATTATTTCTCTTTTGTATAAGATGAAACCAGAAGAGTGTAAGTTGATCATGATAGACCCTAAAATGCTTGAGTTTACTATGTATAATGGTATTCCTCATTTATTGACTCCAGTTATTACAGATCCATCTAAGGCTGTTATTGGTTTGAAGTGGGCTGTTAAAGAAATGGAAGATCGTTATAGATCTATGGCACAATTGAATGTTCGTAATATTACAGGATATAATCAGCGTTTGGAAGAATTGAGATCTAGTGGTGAAAAGATTAAGAGAACAGTTCAAACGGGTTTTGATATGGAAACAGGAAAACCTTTGTATGAAGAACAAGAGCTAGATTTAACTCCTATGCCATACATTGTTATTGTCGTTGATGAGATGGCTGATTTGATGTTGGTAGCAGGTAAGGATGTAGAAGCAGCTATTCAGAGGTTAGCTCAAATGGCTCGTGCAGCGGGTATTCATCTTATTATGTCAACACAAAGACCTTCTGTTGATGTTATTACGGGTACTATTAAGGCTAATTTTCCAACTCGTATAAGTTATCAGGTTACATCAAAAATAGATAGCCGTACAATTCTAGGAGAACAAGGAGCTGAACAATTGTTAGGTATGGGTGATATGCTATATATGCCTGCAGGGCAAAGACCTCGTCGTGTGCACGCTCCTTTTGTTAAAGATAGTGAGGTTGAAAAAATAGTAGAATTTTTGAAGTCGCAACGTCAACCAGAGTATGTTGAAGCTGTTACAGAAGGAGAACTTACAGATGGAAAATCAGTTGGAGGAGCAGTATTTGATAATGGCGATTTTGGAGCAACTGATGGTGATGAAGATTTGTATCGTCAGGCTGTACAGATAGTTCAGAGTGATAAAAAGGCTTCTATTAGCTACGTCCAACGGAGGTTGCGTATAGGTTATAACAGAGCCGCTTCTATTGTTGATAGAATGGAAGCTGAGGGTATAGTTTCTGCAGCAGATCATGTTGGAAGGCGAGAGGTTTTATAGGTTTTTGAATTCTTTGAGATTGCTAGCTTTAAGATACGGATTACAAAGTTTTTCTTCGCCTAAAGTTATTGGCGCAACGGGTAAACCTTGTTTTATACGTTCTTGGGCTTTGGCGAGATATGATTGAATATCTGAATTTCCGTTGTTATAAATAAAAGCTTGTTTTGCACATCCCATTGTATATTCGTGTCCAGGATAGAAGATGACATCGTTGGGTAAGGATTTTATTTTATTAAGAGCAAGAAACATTTGTTCAGGAGTACCTTCAAATAAACCGCCGATACATAGATTAAATAACGTATCACCAGTAAATAAAATTTTATCTTTTTTGAAATAAAATAAAATATGACCTTGAGTGTGTGCCGATACGTCAATAATTTCAGCAATAGAATCACCAACATTAAAGGTGGTTTCGGGGATAAGAGCAATTTGAGCTCCGTTGATACGGTACATGTCAGATTGATTGCAAACTATTTTAGCATTATATTTTTCAGCAAGTTCAATGTTGCCTTCAACATGATCAAAATGATGATGAGTGTTTAGAATGAATTGGGGTTTGATGTTTAATTCATCACACTTTTTTATAATGGGTAGAGCTTCTGAAGGATCAATGATTGCAGATATTTGTGTGTTACTATCGATTATTATATAGGCATAATTATCCATATATCCAGCACGACATAAGACGGGAATCACTTTTAACATCTATAAAAACTCCTCAGGATTAATATCATCAATTTGGCTTTTATCAATATATTCCTTAGCATAGTCTAGGTAAACACCTCGTTTGATAAATACATTGTATAAATCAGGGTCAAGATGGCCAGTATTTTTCATTTCTTGCATAATTTTTAATACTTCTGATAGTTTTTTAGGTTTTTTATATGGTCTATCTTTAGCTGTGAGAGCTTCATATACATCAGCAATTGCCATAATTTTTGCAGGAATAGACATTTGCTCACCAGTAAGACCATTAGGATAACCTTTTCCATCAATTCGTTCATGGTGAGAACCTGCATATTCTACAATATTGGATAGCTCGGAAGGGAAAGGAATGTTTCTTAAAATATTTATTGTATTTACAATATGTTCGTTAATTTTTTGGCGTTCATTTGCGTTTATAGTACCTTGATGAATTTTTATATTAGTTAATTCTCCTTGGTTGTAATGAGATACTATTTGTTCTGGACGATCTTGTAGAATGTATTCAATCTCTTGTTTTTCTGGTATTATAGACTGTTTTTCTAAGATATCTTTTTCAAGCCAAGATAAACCAGATGTGCGGCTAAAATTTCTGGTAAAGCTGTATTTTGCGATTTTATCAAGACGTGAAATGTCTTCGCTGCTTAAAGCTGTATCACCAATGTTACATTTTCCAATAAATTCAAAATCATCAGTTAAATTTTTTACTTTATTTACAAATTCTGCTTGTAGATTTTCTTTGGTATCAATATTTTGGAGGCGTTTTTGTAGATATTCAATATGTGCGTCACGACGTAGAACTTCAAAACGTGTACGAATTTCGTGGATGCGATTGTATATGGTTTCTAGTTTAGATGATTTATCCATAATATATTCTGGAGTAATAATTTTGCCACAGTCATGGAGCCATGAAGCAATGTGTAAGGAATACCAATCATTATTGGACATATCAAAATTTTTAAGAGGTCCTTCATTCTCATTAGTTGCAGCAGAAGCTAAAAGACGAGCTATTATAGGGACTTTTTGGCAATGAAGACCTGTGTAGGGTGATTTAGCATCAATATTTTTAGCAAAAATCTCAATGAAAGATTCTAAAAGTTGAGTATAGGTTTCAGATATTTGTTTGCGTTCTAAAATTAATGAAATAATTTGACATATTGCAATTATTTGAGTTTGGACTCTTGAGGAAAATTTAATAATTTTGCCTTTTGGATCTGTTGCATTTATAAATTGAGCAACGCCTATAACATTTTTTTTGCTATCAAAAAGAGGAAAACAAAGGGTTGATACAGTTGTGTAATTATTTATTTTATCAAATTCTTTTATAAATGCAGCTTCAATGTTAGGTTCATTGAAAATATTTGCTGAATTTATAATTTCTTTGTTAATTGCGCACATTTCGGCAGGGCATTTGTTTTTTTTGTTTTTTATGTTTGGTAAATATACGGATTCGAAAAACTGAGCGTTTGAAATTCCTGAAAAGCCAGTGTTTATGCCTTGAATGTAACTGCAAATAAGGTTCATATAATGATTAGGTGTTATATGAAAAAAAAAGTAACCATCCGCGTTAGCTATGTCAGCAGCTATTTTAATTATTTGAGTTATAGATAAGTTGACATCATCAGTGTTTTTAAGGCTGCTAAACAAACTAAAAATATTATCAGTGAAGGTATCTGAAATATTTGGCAAAGTTATAATGCTCCGAAATTAATTAATATTTGAGTATTGTAAAAAGTTTTTGTAAAAAAATCTAGAGGTTAATTAATTTTTGATATTAAATATTTTATATCTTCAGAGCTTAATTCATCGGTATTTTGGATAAAACTTAATATGCGTTCAATTACTTTATGACTGAAAGTTTTGTGATTTGACCATCCGCAATCGAAACGAATTTCTTTAATTATCTTTAGAGCACTAAAAATTGCAGGAAATAAGTTTTTAGGAATAAAAGCTCTGCGTAAAAGGTTTCGTATCATAAAGTCAGCTTGATTACTAAATAATATTTTACGAACTTCAGCAATAGGGGTTTCTGATAAATATACTAATGCGTATTCGAAAAATTTTAAATCTCCTAAACAAATTGCTCTTACAACTAAATCTGAAGTTAGACGATTAGCTTTGTATAATTGATGAACCAACTCTTCAATTTGGTTGTCTGAAGAATATTTTTCTGATATACGCAAAGTTATTTTTTCCTTGATTTCTTCAACTAAATTAGTTACTAAATTTTTGGGCAGATTATGGTGTAATATAAGGTAATTTTTTAAATCAAAAGAAAGCTTATCTGCTATTTTTTCAATAACAGATACTGGTAATTTAGAGCGAAAAATTATGCGTCTTTTTATATCTTCATGCTCAGAATATTTATTTATAATGATAGCAAAAGTTGTTTCTTGGATATCTGTATATTCGTTGGAAATGAGGTCGCTAACGACATCTTCGCTACATTTTTCAGCAATATAATTTGATACTTCAGTAGAAAGATTGTGTCGCTTTGAAACAGCCTTTTGGCGCTCAACATTGGAAGTGTTTAATATTTTAATTAAATCATCATTAGAGAGATTCTCATAATATTGAATAAAAGGAATAGCAACACTGTTGCAATCATTAATTATGCATTCTATAATATCTTGAGGTAAATGGGTACATTTTTTTAGGCTTTCTGAGAGAACTTCTCTAACAATAATTTCAGTATCTCGAACCATGATTCTAAAGATATCTTCGGCAATTTTTGCTTCTTGAGCAGTTATTTTTGATGTTCGATAATAAGAAGCTACTTTATTGGCAATCGTTGATTTTGTCTCAACGTTTGTTTTTTTTGCTAAAATTTCGACATCATGCCTATTTAATGTTTCCTCGTTCATAGCATCCTCTTTGTTTGTGTGCTATAGATTTTACTTTATAACAAAAAGGTAAGTGTGACTAATTACATTTTGTTATATAACGTTTAAACTTTTTGATTATATCATTGTTTGTTATTTTATCAGTGAGAGTCGATTTGTCAATCTCAAGAAATTCATAATAGGATAGGGTATAGTCAAAAAGTCCAGCATAATTTTTTAAGTTAGAGCTACCATAGACATAGGGGGCAATCATTGAGCCTGAAAGATTGTTATTAAGCTCTCTAATCTCACGGCGAAAATTACGTAATAAAGCAAAGCTTCTATGAGAATTTATTTTTAGAGCATAATCTTGAATAGATGAATAGATATCGGGATATGTTTTTATACGGTAACTGTCATCTTCATTTTCACCAATAGGCTTTAATCCTTTGTCTGTATGCCATTCTAGTATTTTGTATAAAGAATTTCCCTCTTTAACAATACGTGAAGCACCCCAATTTGTTTCTATGGCAGCGGCTGTTATAATTATTGATGGAGGAATACGGTCAACTCTGTTTAATAATTCAGCTATTTGATGATTGTATCTGTCAGATCCTTTGAGTCTTGTAAAAAGATCATATTTTTTTGCTGTTGTTTCTAGAGTGTCTATGTCTGATTTGGACAGTGTATTATTTTTATCAAGGCGTTCTTTAATATTTAAAATAGTTTTTCTTTCATTCATTAAGTCTTCATTGAGCTTTAAAGCTAAAGGAGCTACAATTTTTATAAATAAAATATTGCGTTCATTTTCGTCAGTTATGGAAGAAAAATCTTTAGGAAAGTTTTTTAGGAATATGCGAGGATATTGGTGAGTATCTAACATAAGATACCCTTTGACCCCATCGTAACCTATTTGATTATAAAGTTCTTTTAGTTGTTTTGTAGGGATATTTTTTAGCCATACATCTCCTGCGGCTACTTTGAATGATAGCAATGAAAAATAAACTATTGTAAGGAAGAATTTAAATATTTGATTCATCGATATTGCGAACTTCCTTTATTTCTGGAATGTATGTTTTTAATATTCGTTCGACACCGTCTTTGAGTGTTCTCATGGCATAAGGACATCCTTTACATGCGCCTTGCATTTCAACTAAGACAATGCCATTTTTAAAACTAATAAATTTTATATCTCCTCCGTCTTTTTTTACAGCAGGGCGGATACGTGCGTTGAGAAGAGACGTTATCTGACCTATTATATTAGTTTCATCAGATGAAGAAGAGATAACAATATCTTCGCCTGTTGATATATAATCCATAATTTCAGCCATAATCATAGGCTTTAATTCTTCCCAAGATGCATTTTCTTCTTTTGTTACGGAAACCATTTCGGTTGTTATAAATAATGATGCAATACCTCCAAGATCAAATATATGTTCGGCAAGAGGTGATTTGCGTATTGATTTAGCATCAACAAATTCGGCACTTCCTTGTTTTAGGAGAGCTTCTGGAGGAAAAAAGTTGACGACATTTATATCTGGTGTTTCTTGTATTTCAATAATCATAATTGTATATCCGTTGATTTATCCAGTTTGTTGATAATGGAATTGAGACGATTTAGAGCTCTTGTTGCATAATAATTTATTGTAATTAAATGATTGGGTGCAAATGAAGAATTTGTGTTTGCGTTGCGAATAATAGATGGATTTAATGCCGATGCTTGTTCTAAAGATTTTAACATTGATGTCCAAATAGTATAGATATCATATTTTATTAAAACATTTTTGAAATCATTACCAAGGTTTTTTAATATTTGAGAATAAGCATATAGTTTTCCTTGTGTAAAATAGAAGGCATTATCGGCTTCAAAATCAAAAAATGATAAATTGTTTTCACGAATATGCTTTTCAATATTATTTATATTTTTATTGATGTCTTTTTTAATCATATGAAGAAATAGTGATAAATTGGAAGCATTTCTATCTATAAAAACTCTGCCTCTAGCAAGTTCTCGATTAAAATTGTTTAGTTTTTTACGTCCTTTTTTATATTGGGTATTAGATGATGGAGCAGGAAGTAAAGAGTTTTGTGAAGAAAAAAGCCATATTTTTCCTGAATATTGTAAAAGCTCAACGCCTTCTGCTAAATTTGTTCTAGCTGTGTCTGATGCTGAAATTAGCGGAATTGCATTAAAAGTTTTTGCAGTATTTGCAATTGCAGACATTAAACCTAATTGAAATGATGGCATATTATCTAAAAAGTATGAGGGGAAAATAAAAGGAAGATTAGGAGTCCATAATTTGTGATGAACTTCACGATTTATAAGATAACTGATTGTATCTATAGATTTTAAGCATCCATCATTAGTTTGGGACTTATATACAGAAGTGTCGATATTGTGAATAAGCCACCCTCCTAATGGATAATAAAGGAAAATGATAGCAAACACGAAAGCTAGAGCAATTTGCCACCAGGATGTAAAATATTTTTGCGAAAGCATAATTATTCTATTCCAAGTGGAAGAAACTATATTGGTTATAATTATGAGGTATGGTTTTGCCATAGTTATAAATCGCTCTAAAAATTGCTTATACATCGGAATTTCCTTTTTTCAGCTGCGATATGATTTGTTTAAGGTTAAGTACGTTACATAGTTTAGCACATAAAATAAAAGTTACCAAGCCTAAAAAGCATGTAAATAAAAATAAACAAATTTTAGGGAATATTGATAAATGAAGCCAATTTTCAAAATGATAGTTTAGTAAAAACTGTATAAAAATCAAAGTAATACTCATTATGGCAGAGCAAAAACATATTTTTATTATTTTAATGATAAGTTCTTTAGAGCAACACCAAAAGGAACGTTTTTTTAGGCCGTGAAGATATTGCCAAAGAGAAATAAAGGCAGCAATAGTTGTGGCAGAGGCAATTCCAACATGTCCAAATGGTTTCATCAATATTATGGCGAAGGCTAAATTTGTGAATAAAACAAGCATACTATATTTTACAGGTGTTTTAGTATCGCCTCGTGCAAAAAAGTTTGGCGCTAAAGATTTAACTAAAACATAGGCAGGGAGACCTATGGCATAGGCTATAACAGCTTTGGATGTCATAATAGTTTGTTCCAATCCAAATTTACCATGTTGGAAAAGAATATTAATAATGGGATGTGCTAGAACGATTAGAGCAAAAGCTGCTGGAATCGATAGCAATGCTCCATACTCAAAAGCTTTGGATTGAATTTCTTGAGCTTTTTCTACTTCGTTGGATTTTATGTGACGAGAAAGTATTGGTAAAACAGCAACACTGATTGCTGCTCCAACAACTCCAAGAGGAAGTTGCTGAAGGCGGTTAGCGTAATATAACCAAGAAATAGCGCCTGTTCCTACTAAGGATACCAAAATTGTATCAACAACCATATTAATTTGGTAAATGCCTGCTCCTAGTATACCAGGAGTGATGCGTTTGAATAATGTTTTTATTTCATTATCTTGTATAATAGCTTTTATGTTGGTTTGAGGTTTTATATAAATTTGTTGTTTGTGTAGGAAATAAGTTAACCATATAATTTCTAAAAAACCTGCAGTGGTTACACCGAAAGCAATACCATGAGCTGCAGATGGACTAAATGGAACAAAAATAAATACAGATAGTATCATCATTATGTTTAATATAACAGGTGCGGCAGCGGGGGCTGCAAATTTATTTAAAGAATTTAAGATACCTGATTGGAATGAAACAATTGATATAAATAATAAAAAAGGGAAAGTTATACGAGAAAGTTCTGTCGCTAATTCAATTTTTCTCAAATTATCACTAAAGCCAGGAGCTAAAACAGTGATAACCCATGGCATTGCAAATTCAACTAATAATACAAAAAGCCCAACAAAAAAACAAAGTGCTGATATTGCTTTAGCGGCAAAAAGGATGGCTTGTTTTTTATCTTCGCACACTAGTTTTTGTGATAACATAGGGACAAAAGCGGTGGTAAAAGCTCCTTCTGCAAAAAGTGAACGAAATAAATTTGGGAGTTTAAATGCTACAAAAAAGGCATCAGAAGCTAATCCAGCTCCAAGAAAGTTAGCGAGAATCATATCTCGAAAAAATCCTGTGATACGAGAAAGAAGAGTAAAGCCACCAAAAGTTGCTATTGACCTAAATAAATTCATTTTTTGCCATAGGTTTGTTCATGATATTAATTTGATGTTAAGGGATTATATAATATAGTTTTAGATAATAAAACAATAAAAGTTTAGTTGTTGTCTGTTTTTTTGGCTTTTTAAGCTTTTGTTGTTGACAAAGTAGAAAACGATGAAATAATAGACAAAATTTTTATAAGACCGATAGCGGAGATTTTATAATGGTTTCGACAGAAGAAACAGATAAACAAGAAAAGCTAGTAAAACCAACAATTAAAGAAGCTGGAGGCGTTTATGGTTGGCTTTTAAAAAAAGTAAAGACTTTTATGTGGGATGCGAAGACTAATACTTTGATTTTACCACAGGGAGTTATTTTGAGCTTGGAAGAACGTGCCGCCTTAGAAGAGGTTATAGGGGCTGTTAAAGATGAGGCTAAAGAAGTAGAGAAACATCGTCAAATGCAGATGGTGGCTATGATTGAAGCTGGAATTAAATATAAAGCCAATGTAGTTAAAGGGTATAGTTTGTTGCTTAGTGGTTCGTATCGTGAATTGACAGGAGTTGTTGCACAAAAGATTCATAGTAATTTGCAAGGGATGCTAATGGTGAATAAACGGTTTTTGGAAGGTGTTTGGAAGGTGCTCGCTAGTATGGTTAAGAGTGAACCCGAAAAAACTAATAAAAACCCAATAATTAAACATCAAAGGCGAGATGGAAGATAAAGTTTGATCTTTTTGTCTAACTGTGATATAATAGACGAAAGTATGATATAAAATTGGAGGGCTGTGCTATGGGGGGAGTTAGTGTTGCGGATTTTGATATTATTGTTGACGGTATTAGTTGGACAGCTCATTGGGATGATAAGGGGAATATTTCTTATACAGGTGTTGACAAAGACGGTAAAGAGGTAACTGCGACTCCTCCTTCTTCTGTCGTGAAAGCTGCTAAGGATCATGGGGCTAGTCAGGGGAGTGGCGGAGAGGCAAAGCCAGAGGAAAAAGAACTTGATAAGGTTGATGTTTTAGAAGATGGTGGAACAGAGTTAAGGGTTGAAACGTTTAAGGATGGTAGTGTGCGGGCTAATATTGATGAAGCTCAGATGACACCAAAGCAAAAAGAATATTACGAAAATTTAAAGAAAGAAGCATTTATACAACAAAAAAACAGTCCTGGAATTAAAGGTTTTGCAGAAGAAAAAGATAGTAAATCTAGTGCGATGAGTGCTTTGGAGATATTTGTTAAAGATAATAATCTTACAAGTTGTTCTTTTGATCCTAAAACGGGAAAAGTTGTTGCAAGAGATAAAAATGGTAAGGTTAATCTTTCGCAAGAACAGGAAAAATTACTCAGTGATATAATGGGGACTATTCATGCTAATAGTGATAGAGGAAAAAGGAAAGGATTGGATGAGTTAAAAAGAGGTTTTAATTCATTGGGAGATGATCTTAAGGCAAGTTTAAAAGATCTCGGTGAAATGGCTCGTTTTCCTGTTAATATTGTGAAAGATGTTTATAAAGCTGGCAAGCTTATAGCTAATGGTAAGTTTAGGGAATTAAGGGATAAAACTGCATTGAGAGTTCATGATAATTTGATAGCTATGGGTGTTTTGCCGAAGGGTGTAGAAAAAAGAATAGAAGATGCAAATAAAAAAATTGAAGAAAGGTTAGGAATAAAAGATAGAGAATCTAAACCTAATGTTTTTGTTAAAGTATATGGAAATGGAATTAGGGGAATGCGAGATACTTTGAGAAAATTGAGTGGAAGAGATGGAAATCCACCAATACGAAGTTATGCAGTTGCAGGAAAATATAAAGATAGAGATTCTAGTCGTTAATTAAATAAGTAAAAAGCTCCCGCAAGGGAGCTTTTTACTATACAATATCTGGTTTAGCACGGCGACGAGCGATTGGGTCAAGTATCCTTTTGCGAAGACGTAAAGCTTTAGGAGTTACCTCTAATAATTCATCTTCTTGGATATATGATAGTCCTTGTTCTAAAGTAAGTTTGCGAGGAGGTACTAAGTCGATAGCTTCGTCCTTACCTGCAGCACGAATATTAGTTAATTGTTTAGATTTACAAGGGTTTACCTCTAAATCATTGGGTTTGGTGTGTTCACCAATAATCATACCTGTATAAACAGGAACACTGGGATCAATAAACATTGGTCCACGATCTTGTAATTTCCATAGAGAATAAGCTATAGCAGTTCCTGTTTCTGATGATATTAAAACACCGTTGCGGCGACTATCAATTTCTCCTTTGTGTGGTTCATAATTTTTGAAAATACGGTTCATAACTCCAGTACCTCGGGTATCTGTTAAAAATTCAGAGTGATAACCAATTAATCCACGAGATGGGGCATTAAAAATTAGACGCACTTTATTACCAACTTGAGATGGAATCATTTCGGTCATTTCAGCACGACGTTGTCCTAGTTTTTCAACTACAGCACCAGAGAATTCTTCATCTACGTCAACTACAACTTCTTCAATTGGCTCCAAAAGTTGACCATTTTCATCTTTCTTCATTAATACACGTGGACGAGAGATTGAAAGTTCAAAGCCTTCACGGCGCATTGTCTCAATGAGAACTCCTAATTGTAATTCACCACGTCCAGCAACCTCAAAAGAATCAGATGTATCAGTACGTGAAATTTTAAGAGCAATGTTTCCTTCGGCTTCTCTGCATAGTCTATCCCAAATCATTCTTGATGTTACTTTATCTCCCTCGCGTCCAGCTAGAGGAGAATCGTTAATTGAAAAAGTCATGGCTAGAGTTGGAGGATCAATAGGTTGGGCGTGAATTGCTTCGCTAACTTCAAATGAACATATTGTATCTGCCACAGTTCCTTTAACTACACCAGCAACAGCAATAATATCGCCTGCATGTGCGACTTCTAGACTTTCACGATTTAATCCGCGATAAGCTAAAATTTTGCTGATACGAACACGTTCAACTTCTTTATTGTCACTATTTAACACTTTTACAGTATCATTAACGTGTAATGTTCCAGATTGAACTTTGCCTGTAAGTAAACGACCGATAAACTTGTCAGCTTCTAGAGTGGTTGCTAACATAGAAAAAGGAGCATCGGGTTGACAATTTGGTTCAGGAACATATGAGCAAATCATTTCAAATAAAGGTGTTAAATCATTTTTTTCATCTTCAAGCTCTTTAACAGCCCAACCATTGCGTCCAGAAGCGTACAAAACGGGGAAGTCAAGCTGTTTATCATTAGCGTTAAGGCTTACAAATAAATCAAAAATTTCATTTAATACTTCATCACAGCGAGCATCGGCTTTGTCTGCTTTGTTTATTACTACGATAGGACAAAGTCCTAGTTTTAGAGCTTTGCCTAATACGAATTTGGTTTGGGGCATAGGACCTTCTGAAGAATCGACTAATAAAATTACACCGTCGACCATTGAGAGTATGCGTTCTACTTCTCCTCCAAAATCGGCGTGTCCAGGTGTATCTACAATATTGATATGCGTGCCTTGCCAATTTACAGATGTACATTTTGACAGGATTGTAATACCTCTTTCACGCTCTAGTTCGTTACTATCCATAACGCAAGTTTCAACTTGTTGATTTTCTCGAAAAGTTCCACTTTGTTTCAGTAATCCATCAACCATAGTTGTTTTACCGTGGTCAACGTGAGCTATTATAGCGATGTTTCTCATATTCATAGTTTCTTTTTCTCCTAAACATTTTCCATGTTTATATTGAATATTTTTGCATACAATATATGTTTGAAAATAAATTTCAATATTTTTATTAAAAAATGACCTAATTGTAGGTCATTTTTTCTAAGCTCTTTTACCATAGGAAAGCAATTTGTTTCTGACTAATCCTCTTAAGGATATTTCTGGTCGTGCGCCATAGTGAGTTATGACTTCAGCAGCAGCGATTGAACCGATAATTGCACAAGTACCAAGAGAACGTCCTTGTGTCATTCCATAAAGAAAACCTGCAGCATATAAATCTCCAGCTCCCGTTGTGTCAACAATGTTGTCAACATGCTCTGCCTCAATGAAACTTTTAATACGTCCATTTACAACAACTGAACCTTTAGCTCCACGTGTTATTGCCGCAATTTCGACATGTGGTTTTATGAGGTCTAAACATTTATAAAAATCTACTCCTTTGAATAAGGTTTGAATTTCTGCATCGTTGGCAAATAAAATATCGACATGTGTTTTGATGAATTCGAAAATAGTATTTTCTTTATTTTTCAGACAACTAATGTCAGAAAGAGAGTAAGCTACTTGACGGTTATATTGATGAGCAATTTGAGCTGCTTTGGTTGCTATTTCTAAACCTTGCTCGTAATCTAATAAGTAACCTTCAAGATATGTTATACGACTTGATTTTATAATGTTTTCATCAATATCATCTACGCTTAAACTGGTATTTGCACCTAAATAAGTAAACATTGAGCGCATAGCATCTGGTGTTACTAAGACGATAGAACGACCAGTCATAGGACCTTCATTTAATGGTGTTGTAAAAAAGTCAACGCCTGCTGCACCGATATCCCTAGTAAATTCTTGTCCGAGTACGTCATCATGTACTTTACCTATAAAAGCAGGCGCTCCGCCAAGAGAGGCTATACCAGCAACAGTATTAGCAGCAGAACCGCCAGGGACTTCACGTTCAGGGACAATATCAGCATAAATTTTACCAGCTGATTGAGCGTCAAGTAGGGTCATACAACTTTTTGATAGGTTTCGTTCAGTTAAAAATCTCTCTCCAACCTTGGCTAGTACATCAACAATAGCATTACCAATTCCAACAACATCATAATAAGTAGATATTTCTGTTTTTTGAATCATTGTTCTTCTCAACTCAAAAAACTCCTCTTTATATAAAGAGGAGTTTTTAATTAAACTTAAAAGAAATTATTCATTTGCATTTGGCAAATTTTTAGCGTTTTCTTGAGCATATTTAATCCATTTTTCATCAGCCTCATCCTCTGAGCTAATAGCTTCTTGAGGACATTCTGAGATGCAAACACCACAGTCGATGCAAACATCTGGATCAATAACTAGCATGTTTTCAGCTTCACGAAAAGCATCAACAGGGCAAACCTCAACGCAAGATTTGCATTTTACACAAGCATCACTAACAACAGATACCATTTTAAACTCCAGTAAGTTACGTAATTATTAAAAATCAGACTTCAATTTATCCTTTTTATAAAATAAATCAAGTACAATCTTGCAAAGGCAAAAAAAAGTTACTAACTAAGGTGATAGATAATGATAAAAATGTAAAGGAGAATAAGTATGGCTGATAAAATTGCTTTTCAAGCAGATGTTAGCAAAATGTTGGATATTGTTATTAATTCACTTTATTCAGAAAAACAAATTTTTTTACGTGAATTAATTTCAAATGCATCAGATGCTTGTGATAAATTAAAATATTTGGCTCTAACAAATCCTGATATAGCTAAAAAATCAGGAGCTTTTAAAATAGTAATTACGCCTAGTGCTAAAGAAAAAACTTTAATAATAGCAGATAATGGAATCGGGATGAGCAAAGAGGATTTGATAACTCATCTTGGTACAATAGCTAAATCTGGTACAGCTGATTTTGTTAAGAATGCGTCAGATAATGGTTCTGTTTGTGAACTTATTGGTCAGTTTGGAGTTGGTTTTTATTCTGCATTTATGGTTGCTGAAAAAGTTGAAATTTTAACCAGAAGGGCTGATGACGATAAAGCTTGGAAATGGGTGTCTAATGGAATCGATGGTTTTGAGATAAGTGAAGCAGAAAAACAATCAAATGGTACAGAAATTAAGTTGTTTTTGAAAAAAAGTGAAGAAAATTATGTTGATACCATTTATTTACGACAAATTGTGCGAACATATTCAGATCATATAGATTATCCGATAGTGCTTGATTTGGGAGAAGCTGGGGAAGAAACGATAAATAAAGGTTCTGCTTTGTGGATGAGAAGCAAAGCAGAGATTACTGAAGATCAGTATAAGGATTTTTATCAGCATATTTCGCATAATTTTGATGAGCCTTGGATGACGCTTCATTTTAAGGCTGAAGGAAATATAGAATATAGTGGTTTGTTGTTTGTACCAAGTAAAGCTCCATATGATTTATTTCAACCTGATAAAAAGAATTCACTTAAGCTTTATATTAATAAGGTGTTTATTTCTGATAAAATTGAACAATTAATGCCTAATTATTTGCGTTTTGTTAAAGGAGTTATTGATAGTGCAGATTTACCATTAAATATATCAAGGGAAATGCTGCAAAATTCTCCGCTTATGGAAAAAATTAAGGCTGGTAGTGTTAATAGAATTTTAAAAGAGCTAAAAAAGCGTAGTAAAAATTATGATGATTATATGAAATTTTGGAAAAATTTTGGAATCGTTTTAAAAGAAGGTATTTATGAAGATTTTAAGAATCGTGAAGAGATAGCTGCAATTTCATATTTTTATTCAACAGCTGATACGGAAAAAATGACTAATTTAGATGATTATATTGGTCGTTGCGGTGAAGAACAGAAGGCTATTTATTATATTACAGGTGATGATATAAAAATTTTGCGCAATAGTCCTCAATTGGAAGCTTTTAAACAAAAAGGAATCGAAGTTTTGTTAATGAATGAGCCTATTGATGAATTTTGGCCACAGGTTTTGACTAATTATAAGAGTTTTGCAATAAAACATATTTCACAAGCTGATATTGATATGACTTGGAAACGAGAAGAAGAAAAGGCTGATGAAGGTAGCTTGAGTCGTCTAGTAGAATTTATGGCTGAATCTTTAAAAAATGATGTCGCTAAAGTTATAACAACTGAAAAGCTAACAAAATCTCCTGTAAGTCTTACGGTAGAAAATGGGCAAATGAGTTTACATCTTGAAAGATTAATGAAAAATCATCAACAGCAGACAGTTTTTGCGTCTACAAGAATATTAGAATTAAATCCATACCACCCTTTGATAGTTAAGCTTGCGGATATGGTAATGATTGATGCTAATGCTGAGAAGGTAAAAGAGATTTCTCGTATTTTATTAGATCAAGCTAAAGTTGCTGAAGGAGAACCAATTTCTGATCCATCTTTTTATTCAGAAACAATAAGTAGTTACATCCTTAAGAGTCTTAATTAAGTGAAATAAAAAAGCTCGCTTGAATAAAGCGAGCTTTTTTTATTGATTAGATATATTTTTTTATTTCTGTAATTGCTTCATTGAAATGGGATATATCGTTTCCTCCTGTTTGCGCCATATCAGAACGACCTCCACCACCTTGCGCTCCGACAAAAGGAGCGATTTTTTTGACTAAATCGACAGCTGATATTTTATTTTTGAGGTTGTCACTGACACCAATAACGACCGATGATTTTCCTTCATTTATGGCAAAAAGGGCTACAATAAGGTTATCTTTATATTTATCCTTAAAGTCATCAACAATAGCTTTTAATTCTTTAGCTTGAACATCCGTTAATGTTTTTGCTATAAATTTTATACCATTGATTTGTTCAATGTCATCAGTTGTAGATTTTGAACCACTTATGAGCTGTTTTTTTAGTTCAAATATTTTTGTTTCCATTTCTTTGCGTTCAGCTAAGATATTGGTTATTCTCTCTTCAATATCATTAATACCAACTTTTAATAATTGGCTTACATTACGAACCTTGTCTTCTAGATCGTGAGTGTGTTTGGCTGCTCCACAGCCTGTTACACATTCAAGACGACGAACACCTGCGGCTATGGCAGAATCTGATAGTATGTTAAAGCTACCAATATCTCCAGTTTGTTTGACATGTGTACCGCCGCATAGTTCTGTAGATATACTGTCTCCAACACATACCACTCGGACTTCATCGCTATATTTTTCACCAAATAAAGCCATTGCTCCAGATTTTACAGCATCTTCTTGGTTCATTATTTTAGTTTTTACTTCGTAGTTTGAGCGTATCATTTGGTTTACACGTTCTTCAAGTTGACGAATTTCTTCGTTAGAAATTTGTTTGTTATAAGCAATATCAAAACGCATTCTATCAGCAGCTACATAAGATCCTTTTTGAGTTACAGAGGAACCAAATTTTTCTTGAAGCGCCTTGTGTAATAGGTGAGTTACTGTATGGTTTCCTTGAATTGATAATCGGTTGTTTACGTTTACTTCGAATGATGCGGAGGTGCCTTTTTTTATGCTTCCACTTATTAGACGACAAACGTGGACATGAAGCCCTTCGCATTTTTTCTTTGTATCAATTACTTCTGCTGTAAAATCAGTATTTTTTATTATACCAATATCACCTACTTGTCCGCCCATTTCAGCATAAAAAGGGGTTTGGTTAGAAAGTAAACTAAATTCACCTGAGGATATGCTTTCAACGATAGCTCCATTTTGAACTAAAGCTGTTATTTGAGCATCTGAATTGAGAGTGTTATAGCCTAAAAATTCAGTGGAGCCGAGTTTTTCTTGTAGTTCGAACCAAACTTTTTCAGTTCCAGCATCTCCTGAACCAGTCCAGTTTTTACGAGCTTCAGCTTTTTGTGTTTCCATGGCTTCGTTAAAACCTTTTTCATCAACACTGATGTTGCGTAATTTGAGAGCATCTTGAGTAAGATCGAGAGGAAAGCCATAAGTATCATACAATTTGAATGCAACTTTTCCATCCAGACATTCTCCAGTATTCATATTTTTTGTTTCATCATCTAGAAGTTTAAGTCCTTTTTCCATTGTTTTAATGAAACGTTCTTCTTCGCTTTGAATTGTTTCTTTGATTAAAGTTTCTGCTTTGTAAAGTTCAGGATATGCTTCACCCATTTCCTTTTGTAATGATGGAAGAAGCTTGTAAATCATAGGTTCATTTACTCCAAGCATGTGGACATGTCTCATGGCACGGCGCATGATGCGGCGTAAAACATAACCTCGTCCTTCGTTAGAAGGAAGGACACCATCGGCAATTAGAAATGACATAGAACGTAAATGGTCAGCAATGACATTATGAGATGATTTTAATGGACCATTGGGATCAGAATTTGCAATATCAGCAATTGATTTGATGAGATTTTGAAAAAGATCAATTTCGTAATTAGAGTGAACGCCTTGAAGAATTGCGGAAATTCTTTCAAGCCCCATTCCTGTATCAATGCAGCGCTGTTTGAGATTTATTCTAGTTCCATCGGCTAAATCTTCAAACTCATCAAAAACAAGATTCCAAATTTCAATCCAACGATCACCATCTTCTTCTGGGGTTCCTGGTAGACCACCCCATACTTTTGGACCATGATCAAAAAATATCTCTGAGCAGTATCCGCAGGGTCCAGTATCCCCCATTTGCCAAAAATTGTCTTTAGTGGAAATAGGGATAATACGATCAGATGAAAGACCAGATACTTTTTTCCATATATCACGAGATACTTCATCGGTATGAAAGTATGTTACGGCTAGTCTGTCTTTGCTAATACAGAACTCTTTGGTAATGAGTTCCCATGCAAAAGCTATGGCATCATCTTTAAAATAATCACCAAATGAAAAATTACCTAGCATTTCAAAGAAAGTATGGTGTCTAACATCATAGCCAACAGAGTCTAAGTCATTATGTTTGCCTCCAGCACGAACTGATTTTTGGGAAGTTGTTGCTCGTTTAAAAGTGGCAGTTTCATTACCTGTAAAAATATTTTTAAATTGAACCATACCTGAGTTGGTAAACATTAATGTAGGATCGTTATTTGGCACAAGAGATGAAGAAGGTAGTATCTTGTGATTATTTTTTTCAAAATATTTTAAAAAAGTGTTTCTAATGTTGTTTACTGTAATCATTTTGCTTTCCCAAAAATCAAAAAAATGTTAGTTGATTATTGATAAAGCAAAGTTTGTTATTAGGCAAGACTTTTTTATTGTGATACTACAATCAAACCAAAGTTAAAAACATAGCTAAAGTTTAGAAAAGTAGCAAAAATAAGCCACCAATAATATGGATATAACAAAATAGAAGCTAACTTGTTTATTTTTGCAAAAATAGAGATCATTTTGAAAACGGTTATATCAAGTAAAATGATGATTGCGAACCCCAATCCGAGATATCCTTCTGCAAAAAATGTGAAACACCATATAATTTGTAGAAAAAGTTGCGCAAGAAAATAGTTATTTACTTTTGTTTGTTGATTGTTTTGAGCATCACGTAAAGCAATAAAACTGGAAATGATAATTAGTGTATATATTATGGACCACGCTATTGGAAAAACAATATTAGGTGGTGTTAAAAATGGTTTATTAAAACTGTTATACCAACTAGATAATCCTACGTTTGTGAATTTAGAACATAAATAAGATGTTAGTAATACGGCAGTTAAGATGTAAATAAACTTAAATATTTTTTTCATGAAGTTTACTCCTTGAAAGATTGATAATTTTGTATAATACTTAAGCTGTTTTTTAATTTTTTTAAGAGGGGTTGCTAAAAAGTGGAATATAAACATAAACTTTTACCAGCAACAGTAATTTCTGTTTGTAATAATTTGATAGTAGATGCAAAACTAGAAGATTCTCAAAAAGTATCTGCTTTTTGTGCTGCGGTAGAGGTGTCTGATTTATGCAAAAAGGGAGGTAAAATTTGGTTAAAAAGGTCTTCTATTCCTAAAAGGTTGGTAAAATACGACGTTGATTTTGTCGAAACTCCAGAAGGCATTGTTTTTGCTAATCCTAAATATAGTAGACAATTATTTCAAGAAGCATTTGAGCAAAAAAGTATAGTTGATTTGATGGAATATGATGAATGTATTTCTTTAGGAGAAAATGATAATTCTAAGGGTATAGATTTTGAGTTGAAAGCAAAAAACGGGCATTCAAGTTTTGTTTTTGTTACCTCAATTTATGATAAAATGGATGGTTATGCTGTGTTTCCTCATGCTATTAACTTTTTTGAAATGAAAATGTTTGATGAAATGATGCATAGGAAGAAAATGGGTGCAGATGTTTATGTTTTTATGATTGTACCGAGAAATGATTGTGTACAAGCTAAGTTTGTATGGCATTTAGATGCCTTGGCAGCTGCTTCTATTTTTGATGCAGCAAAAAATGGCGTGAAATTTTTGTGTTATGGTTGCAAAGTTGAAAAAAACAAAATAGAAATAGATAGAAAGATGGAAATATTGTATTAGAAAAGGAATGTATTGTGGCTAAAAGAAATGAAGATAACATAGTTATTCATAACGATATTAAAGATTTTGAAGGAATGCGTAAAGCAGGAAGATTGGCCGCTGAATGTTTGGATTATATAACATCTTATGTAGATGTAGGGGTTACGACAGAGTATTTGGATGATTTGTGTCGAAAATTTATTTTAGAGCGGGGAGCTGTGCCTGCTTGTTTGGGGTATAGAGGCTATCCTAAAAGTACATGTATTTCAATTAATCATGAAATATGCCATGGTATTCCATCATCAGAGCGTAAGCTTCTTAATGGAGATATGTTAAATATTGATGTAACAGTAATAGTTGATGGGTGGTATGGAGATACATCTAGAATGTATTATGCAGGAAAACCTTCTGTTAAAGCTAAAAGACTGTGTGATGTTACATATGAATGTATGATGAGAGGAATTGAGGCTGTTAAACCTGGTGCTTATTTTGGTGATATTGGAGCAATTATTGAAGAAATAGCACATTATTATGGTTATTCCGTTGTTGATATGTTTTGTGGTCATGGTTTGGGTAAGGTTTTTCACGATGAACCTAATGTTATGCATTGTGGCAAAAAGGGGACAGGAGCAAGGCTTGAAGAAGGAATGTTTTTTACAATAGAGCCAATGATTAATTTTGGTAAAAAAGAAGCGACAATTTTATCTAATGATTGGACCGCTGTTACGAAAGATCGTTCGCTTTCAGCTCAATTTGAACATTCGTTGGCTGTTACAAAAGATGGTTTTGAAGTATTTACGTATTCTCCTTTAGGTTTAGATAGACCTCCTTATATAAAAAAATAGGAAATTATTATGAAACGAGATGATTCTGATTATATAGGGCATCGCCAAAGATTAAGAGAGCGTTTTTTAAAATCATTAGGTAATGACATGGCTGATTATGAGGCGCTAGAAATGCTTTTAACTTATGCATTACCTAGGAAAGATGTAAAACCATTAGCTAAGCAATTAATAAAAAAATTTGGTTCTTTTGCAAAAGTTGTATCTGCGCCAATTAATTTGTTAATGACGATTGCAGGAATAAAAGAAAATACAGCGACAATGATAAAGTTTGTTGAATTTGCTGCTAAGAAATTGTCTTGGCAGAATTTAGCTTATGATGATGCTCCTATAATTTCAACAAAAGATGTATTGCTTGAGTTTTGTCGTTGTTCTATGGCATATAGTGATGTTGAAGAGTTGCGAATTATATATGTTGATGCAAAATTGCGAGTTATTGGAACAGAGATTTTGCAAAGGGGGAGTGTATCATCAGTCAATATTCATCATAGAGAGGTCATAGTTAAAGCGCTTGAAAGAAATGCTGTTGGGGTAATAATGGTTCATAATCATCCTTCAGGTGATCCTAGACCATCATCTAATGATATAGAAGCTACTAAAAGAGTGAAAAAAGCATGTGAAGCCGCAGATATTATGCTTTATGAACATATTATAATTACTCCTACAAGTTATTTTTCTTTTGCAGAGCATGCACTTTTATAATTTTCTTAATACTAATTTGTATGGTATGTAAACTTTTAAATTTGAAAAGTTAAAGAAAAATATAAAATGTATGTTAATTTTTTGAAAGTTGTTGCGTAGATGTCTTTATTATGCTACGACTGCAGGTAGTATTTGTTTTGGTATGGAGAATTATAATGGTGTCTTTATTGGTGTTTTTTATTGGTTTTATGTTATTTTCGTCAGCAAATTGGATTGTTAGAAAATTTGGGGAAGTAACATATGAACAAATTATGTTTCATCTGAATATGCCATTTTCTTCAGAAATACGTATAATGATGAGTTATTTGAAAAATACAGTAATGACGGGACTTATTATTACCTTGTTGTTAGCATTGTTTTTTTGCTGTAGATATAAAATCCATATTAAAATTATAGATGCCTTTAGATCTTGGGTTTACAAATATAGGAATTTAATAAGTTTAAGCTGGTTTGTTTTTTGCATAATATTTGTCTTTTTAAAGATGAATGTGTGGAATATGATTACCTTTCATAAATATAAGAGTGAAACATCAAATTTTTATGAAGAAAACTATGTTATACCGCAAGATGCAAAAATAACTTTTCCTATTCAAAAAAGAAATTTGATTTTGATTTTTGCAGAATCTATGGAAGCAACTTATGCTGTGACTCCAAATCATAATTATTTTGGGGCTGATTTAATAGTCGGTCTGCATAAGTTGGCAAGAGAAAATATTTCTTTTAGCGATAATGAATATATTGGGGGTTCTTATCAAATTGATGGTACACAGTGGACACAGGCAGGATTATTTGCTCAAACATGTGGTGCGCCGATACAATTACCAATAAATGATCCTAATTGGTTTCATCCCAAAGAGGGCTTTTTCCCTAATGCGTGGTGTTTGTACGATATTTTGAAAGAACAAGGATATAACTTGACATCTTTAATAGGGTCTAATGGCGAGTTTGCTGCAATGGATAAATTTGTTGAAACACACGGGCAACAAAAATTGCTTGATACAAATTTTTATGCTGAAAGAGATGGAATAAAGTTATCTTTTGAAAAAACTACAAAATTTCCAGATAGGCAGGTTTTTGATTATGCTAAAGACGAATTAAAGCTTTTAAGCTCTCAAAAAAAACCATTCGTTTTTACGATGATGACACTTGATACACATTATGGAACGTATCGTTTTGCAGATGATGTGTGTGAGCGTAGATTTGGTGCTCATAATAATATAGAAAATGTGGTATCATGTTCGGATAAACAGATTACAAGTTTTATTGAATGGTTGAAAGGACAAGATTTTTATAAAGATAGTGTCGTTGTTGTGCTTGGAGATCATTTGACAATGAACCAAAGGTTTACAAAAGAAATGGATAGAAAACCTATAAATATTTTTATGAATTCCCCTGTCGCTGCAATTAATGAAAAGAATCGTATTTTTACGCCTTTTGATATTTATCCTACTATAATAGAGAGTTTAGGAGCAAAGATTGATGGTCATAGGTTAGGTTTAGGAACATCATTGTTTTCAGATGTTCCTACTTTGACAGAAGGTAAGATGACTGTTGAAGAGATGGATATTAGCGTTAGGAAAAAATCAAAAATATATGATTGGATGCTCTATGGTAAGGATGTTCATAATTAAAAGTGTTTATAATTTGTTTTTAAATATTGAAGACCGCTTACCGCACTTCGCTAATACTGCGTTTGGGCGGTGACTTTTAGGAGATATTCGCTAAACTTCATCACCCATTATTCTCTCCCCACATCCTTGTTATAATTTTTTAAAAATAGTTAAATAGACAAAAGTTTAAAAAGCTAAACCACACCGAACGATTCTGCTGTCTGTCTTATGGCCATTGTACATGACGCCAAAGTCCATGGTGAGGAGCCACGCGATCTCGGAGCCGAGCTCGGTAGAGGACCAACAGAAGCTAGTGCTTAAAGCCGTTCCACCTGCGTTAGTGAGGGCGGTATCTATGGTTGTTTTATTATCATATATAGCTTTTAATTCTTTTAAACTAGGCAAAAACCAACTTCCTTCGGGTTGATTTTCTTCAGTTAAATTATAACAATATCCTGGTGCATAATCACTAGAAGCATAATCTCCTCCTAAAGCTACAATAGTAGCAGTATTTTCTTTGCCAGAGGTAGTTTCTGTCAATGCTGCACCTGACGAACTATAGTTGGTTAAATTTGTAATATCTTCTTGAATACTAGCCCATTTCATATTAGTAGGAGCATTATTTAGCCCGATAGCCAACCTATTTTCAGTATCAAACACCACAGCTATAGGTGTTACTTTTCCGCTAGGTAAAGAAGATTCATCATAACAATTCAAATCACTATACAATATATCTCCTACAGCATCACAACCTTGTCCTGTATCGCCTCCACAAAATACTTTATCTGTATCAAAAGGACATTTAAGCATATTTTTTCCAGCACAATCTGTGGCTGTTTGTGTAAATCCTAATGAGCTACACTCTGGTACTTGTTCACACGTAATAGCATAAGCCGAAGAAGCT
>JAZSQL010000048.1:0-47791 GCA_045537965.1 Alphaproteobacteria bacterium | reverse complement strand
TGTGCGTTTAAACCAACGTTTTTGTAGAGGCTATTTTTAGCCTTTTTTATAGTATATAATAAAATTAGTAAAAAAGCAATTAACTCATTTTTTATTACATATTTTCAATAAGTTATTCTTCTTTTGTTTTTCTTATTTCTTCTTTTTTAAAATGTTTCTTTTTTACCTCTACAAAAACGTTGGTTTTTGTAGAGGGAGCAAGCCAAGAGTTTCTAAGGCTTTTGTAGCGTTTTGAGATAAGGTTTATAAATTAAAATATAAAGGAGATAAGGTTATGAAAAAATATTTGCTTTTAGCTACTAGTTTAATTGTAGCTTCTTCGGCTTATGCTGAATTTGATTGTACAAAAATACCAACTTGTGCAGATCTAGGTTTTACGATGTCTACTACAGACTGTCAGGGTAAACAAATACTTCGTTGTCCTAGAGAACAAGATAATGATAATGCTGTATTTTGTGGAGGAGAAATAGAATGTAAAATAGGTTCAATATTATATGATGATTTAAAATGTTATGCCATTGATAACGTTCCTAGTGATAAAACACCAATAGCTGTAGTATTTGATACTGAAAATAGGTTGGCTGTAGCATTGAAACATAACTATATAGCTTGGGCTAGTGTTGTGGAAGATACACCACTTCCTAACTATGATACAAAAGAAGAGGCATTAGTAGCAAAAGAAACAGGATTATATAATACTCAAACACTTATAAAATATAATGAAGCAGTATATGCTGATCCTAATTATGCTGTGGGATATTGCTATAATTATCACAATAATATACCAAATAGTTCTTTATCAGCCGGAAAATGGTTTTTACCTAGTGTAAAAGAGCTGAGAACTATACTTGATAATGAAGAAGTTTTAAATCTTACTAATTTAGCAGAAACAAGAGCCCGTTTTTGGTCTTCTACCCAGGTCGGTGATGGTAGTGCATGGGTATCAGGTATTTTGGGCATGGGCTACACTTTAAGGATAAATCAATCCAGCGTTCTCTGTGCTATAGCTTATTAAACTGTTATCTATTTATAGAACAAAATTGCATAATATAGGACATTGAAATTTGTTTATGTATAGATTTGAGAAACTAGTGTGAAAATTATCAAAAATAGCTTGAAAAAAAATCATATAATGCTAAATTAACTGACGATAATTTTTATGCCAGTGTGGGGCTGTCCGCACAAATTAAACTTTTTTAGGAAGGATAATGATATGACAATTCGCGTCGGTATTAACGGATTTGGCCGCATCGGTCGTTTGGTTTTCCGTGCCGCTCAGAAAAGAGATGATATTGAAATCGTTGGTATTAACGACTTAATTGATGTTGATTACATGGCTTATATGCTCAAATATGACACAATGCATGGTCGTTTTGATGGTACTGTAGAAGTTAAAGACGGCAAATTAGTTGTTAACGGTAAAGCTATTCGTGTTACTGCTGAAAAGAACCCTGCAGATCTAAAATGGGGCGAAATCGGTGCTGAATATGTTGTAGAATCTACAGGTTTGTTCTTGACTAAAGAAAAAGCTCAGGGTCACATTGATGCTGGTGCTAAATATGTTGTTATGTCTGCTCCTTCAAAAGATGATACGCCTATGTTTGTTTGTGGTGTTAATACTGAAACTTATGTTAAAGGAACACAGTTTGTTTCTAATGCATCTTGCACTACAAACTGCTTAGCTCCAATTGCTAAAGTTTTGCATGACGCTTTTGGTATTAAAGACGGTTTGATGACCACAGTTCATGCTACAACAGCTACACAAAAAACTGTTGATGGTCCATCAGTAAAGGATTGGCGTGGTGGTCGTGCTGCAGCTGGTAACATTATTCCTTCTTCAACTGGTGCTGCTAAAGCTGTTGGTAAAGTTATTCCTGCTTTGAATGGCAAATTAACTGGTATGGCTTTCCGTGTTCCAACTTTGGACGTTTCTGTTGTTGATTTGACTGTAAACTTGGCAAAAGAAACGACTTATGATGAAATTTGCGCAGCTATGAAGAAAGCTTCTGAAGGTGAATTAAAAGGTATCTTGGGCTATACTGAAGATGCTGTTGTTTCTTCAGATTTCTTAACAGATTCTCGTACATCAATTTTTGATGCTAAAGCAGGTATTCAGTTGACACCTACTTTTGTTAAGGTTGTAAGCTGGTATGATAATGAATGGGGCTATTCAAATAAAGTTTTAGATTTGGTTGCCCACATGGCTAAAGTAAACGGCTAATTGATAACATAACCCCTGTCATATTATGTCAGGGGTTAGTGTTTTTTATGAAGGAAAAATAAATGTCATATAAAACTATTGATGATTTGGGCGACTTGAATGGTAAAGTTGTTATGCTTCGTGCTGATTTGAATGTTCCTATGAACGAAAATTTTGAAGTAACCAACACCGCCCGTATTGACCGTACAGTTCCAACAATTAAAGAGTTGATGTCTAAAGGAGCGAAGGTTGTTGTTACTTCTCACCTTGGTCGTCCTGAAGGTAAAGGCGATATGGCAAACTCGTTGTCTCATATTGTTAAAGATTTGGAAAAGTCTTTAGGCAAGAAAGTTGTTTTTGTTGCTGACTGTATCGGTGATAAAGTTGCTGAAGCAATTAAAAATATGAATGCTGATGAAGTTTTGTTGCTTGAAAATCTTCGTTTTTATAAAGAAGAAAAGAAAGGTGATGAAAATTTTGCTAAAGAATTGGTAGCTCATGTTGATGCTTATGTAACAGATGCTTTTTCAACAGCTCATCGTGATCACGCATCTATGGTTGCTGCTGTTAAAATGCGTCCATCAGCTTTTGGTCGTTTGATGGAAGAAGAAGTTAATGCCTTATCTAAAGGCTTGAATGATCCAAAACGTCCATTGATTGCCATTGTTGGTGGGTCAAAAGTTTCGACAAAACTAGATTTGTTAAATAATTTGGTTAAAAAAGTTGACAAATTGGTGATTTCTGGTGGTATGGCGCATACCTTTATGAAGGCAAATGGTGTTGATACCGTTAATGAGGCAAACTCGTTGGTTCAGATGGATATGTTGGACACAGCAAAAGAAATTATGGCAACAGCTAAGGCAAATAATTGCAAAATTATTTTACCTTTAGATGTCGTTGTATCTAAGGAGTTCAAACCAATGGCTGAACACAAAACCGTTGATTTGGCAGATATTCCTGCTGAAGGTTGGAGCTTGCTTGATGTTGGAGCTAAAACTATAGCTGCGATTAATGCAGAACTAGATGAAAGTGCAACACTCGTTTGGAATGGACCCTTGGGTGTGTTTGAAATGAAACCTTTTGACACAGCAACAAATGCTGTTGCAGAACATGCTGCTGAACTTACTTCAAATGGCAAATTGATGTCTGTTGCTGGTGGTGGCGATACAGTTTCTGCTCTAACTAACGCTGGTGTTGAAAAGAAGTTTTCTTATATTTCAACAGCTGGTGGTGCCTTCCTTGAATGGATGGAAGGTAAAGAGCTACCTGGCGTTGTGGTTTTGAAAAAATAATTTTTTTTCAAATAAAAATGAAAAAACTCGCTTACACAAAAAACATGGGCGAGTTTTTTTTATAGACAAATAAAATAAAATAAAGTATTTAAGCTTTATAAATAAACTATTACTAACCTTATTATTAATTAAAAATTTTAAAGCCATGAATTACAGAACAATTGAAGATTTAGGCAACTTAAACGGTAAAGTTGTTATGTTGCGTGCCGATTTAAACGTTCCAATGAATGAAAATTTTGAAGTAACCAACACTGCCCGTATTGATCGTACAGTTCCAACAATTAAAGAACTTATGTCAAAAGGCGCAAAAGTTGTGGTTATATCTCATCTCGGTCGTCCTTCAAGCAAAGATGATATGGCCAATTCACTAAGGCATATTGTCAAAGATTTGGAAAGTGCTTTGGGCAAACATGTTGTATTTGTTGAAGATTGTATCGGACCAAAAGTCGAAGATGCAATCAAAAATATGGGCTCTGATGAAGTTTTGTTACTTGAAAATCTTCGCTTCTATAAAGAAGAAGAAAAAGGTGACGAAAACTTTGCCAAAGAGTTGGTTGCTCATGTTGATGCCTATGTAAGTGATGCTTTTTCCACAGCGCATCGTAATCATGCATCGATGGTTGCTGCGGTAAAAATGCGTCCTTCGGCTTTTGGTCGCCTGATGGAAGAGGAGGTAAACGCCTTAACCAAAGCTCTTAACTCCCCGAAACGTCCGTTGATGGCTATTGTCGGCGGGTCAAAAGTTTCGACCAAACTTGATTTGTTAAACAACTTGGTTAAAAAAGTTGACAAATTAGTTATTGTCGGCGGTATGTCTCAGACATTTTTGAGGGCAAATGGTGCAAAAACAGTCAATGAAGCAAATTCGTTGGTTCAAATGGATATGCTTGATACAGCCAAAGAAATTATGGCCACTGCCAAAGCTAATAATTGCAAAATTATTTTACCGGTAGAGGTTGTAGTTGCTAAAGAGTTCAAAGCCAATGCCGAGTACAAAATGGTAAAAATTGATGAAATTCCTGCTGAAGGTTGGACTATTGTCGATGCTGGTGTACTGACGGTAGCTTTTATTTGTAAGGAACTAGAGGGCTGTGAAACGATAATATGGAACGGACCTTTGGGTGTATTTGAGATGAAACCGTTTGATAAGGCTACTAATTACGTTGCCGAACATGTTGCCGAACTTACTAAATATGGCGAATTGATGTCTGTTGCTGGTGGTGGCGATACGGTTTCTGCCTTGACCAATGCTGGTCTAGAAAAAGATTTTTCGTACATTTCAACCGCTGGAGGCGCATTCCTTGAATGGATGGAAGGAAAAGAACTCCCTGGAGTTGAAGTATTGAAAAAATAATATTATTAGCGTACAAAAGCAGCCCTGCAAATAAAAAATGTACCAAGAAATTTGGACAATTTAATAAAGCAGGGCTGTTTTGTTATTTAGACTTTATAATTTCTAATCCACCATTCAAAACAATTATGTCAGCGCTATCGTTATCGCCTATTTCGCCATTCAATATCTTTATGGCTAATTTGTTTTCGATATTATTTTTTAATAGACGTTTTAGCGGACGTGCACCATAAATAGAATCATAACCATTGTTTACAATCCAAACAAAAGCTGTATCATGAATATTAAGTTTTATATTATGTGTTTGAAGTCGCTTTTCAATAAGCTCTATTTGGATTTTTGCAATTTCTTTAATATTTGATTTATCAAGCTTGTGGAATATTGTAATTTCGTCAATTCGGTTGATGAATTCTGGACGAAACGATGCTTTGACAATATCCATAACTTGGGCTCGAATCTTTTTACCATCATCAGCACCAGTTGCATTGCTTAAAATTTCTGAGCCTAAATTTGATGTCATAATTATAAGCGTATTTTTAAAATCTACTGTGCGACCTTTACCATCAGTTAATCGTCCATCATCTAGAACTTGTAGCAATATATTAAATACATCTGGATGAGCTTTTTCAATTTCATCAAATAAGATGACTTGATATGGACGTCTCCTAACAGCTTCTGTTAAAAAACCTCCTTCATCATATCCAACATATCCTGGAGGCGAACCAATCAATCGGGCAACAGAATGTTTTTCCATATATTCTGACATATCAACTCGTAAAATAGCCTTTTCATCATTGAATAAAAATTCTGCTACAGCTTTACTTAATTCTGTTTTACCAACACCAGTGGGACCAAGAAACAGAAAAGATCCTATTGGTTGATTGGCGTCTGAAATACCTGCTCGAGAACGTCTAATTGCATTTGATATTGCAGAAATAGCTTCTTTTTGCCCAACAACACGTCTACTTAAAAAATCTTCCATTTTTAGAAGCTTTTCTCTTTCGCCACCTAGCATCTTGTCAACAGGAATACCTGTACGTTTAGAAACAATGGCTGCAATATTCTCTTCATCTACCGTTTCGCTAAAACTATTGTGTTTGTTTTTATCTTTATCTTCAGCCTTTTCTATTTTCTTTTCCAATTCGGGAATAATACTATATTGCAACTCCCCTGCTCGTTCCAGCATTCCTTCTCGTTTAGCTATTTCAACCTCATTACGTGCTTTATCTAGTTTGTCTTTTAGAACTGTGTAATTTGCTAAGCCTTGTTTGTCTTCACGCCAACGATCTTCTAGTCCTTTAGCTTTTGCTTCTAATCCTGAAATCTCATAATTTATAAGCTCTAGACGTTCACGTGATTTACTGTCATTTTCTTTTTTTAGCCCTTCTCGTTCAATCTTAAGCTGTAAAATGCGCCTGTCTAACTCGTCAAGCTCTTCTGGTTTAGAATCTATTGTCATTCTAAGGGCGCTTGCAGCTTCATCCATAAGATCAATAGCTTTGTCTGGAAGAAAACGGTCTGAAATATAACGATTAGATAGTGTTGCAGCAGCAATTAAGGCGCTATCTGCAATTTTAACACCATGATGCAATTCAAACTTTTCTTTTATTCCACGCAATATTGATATTGTATCTTCAACTGTTGGCTCGGCAATATAAATTTCTTGAAAACGTCGTGCTAAAGCAGCATCTTTTTCGACATATTTTTTATACTCATTAAGAGTTGTAGCTCCCATACAATGAAGTTCACCTCTAGCTAATGCTGGCTTTAATAAGTTTGATGCATCTAAAGCTCCTTCCGTTGCTCCAGCTCCAACGAGAGTATGCATTTCATCAATAAATAAAATTATTTCTCCATTTGATGCTTCTATATCTTTTAATACAGCTTTTAATCTTTCTTCAAACTCACCTCTAAATTTAGCTCCAGCAATTAAAGCTCCTAAGTCAAGTGCTAATAATCTCTTTCCTTTTAGACTTTCTGGAACATCATTATTTATAATTCTGATAGCCATTCCTTCAACAATAGCTGTTTTACCAACACCTGGCTCACCAATAAGTAAAGGATTATTTTTAGTACGCCTAGAAAGCACCTGAATAGCTCGTCTAATTTCTTGTTCTCGTCCAATTACGGGGTCTATTTTTCCTTCTTTGGCTTTTGCAGTAATGTCTATTGTAAACTTTTTTAAAGCATCAAAATTATCTTCACTAGTCTCAGTTTCGGCTAAGCGCCCTTTACGGTATTCATTAATTGCTTGATTAAGTTTAGCTGCATTTACTCCTGAACTAACCAAAATATCATAAGCTTCATTTCCAGCTGTCATTGATAAAGCTTGAAGCAATCTTTCTATTGTAACAAATTTATCGCTAGATTTATCAGCTAATTTTTCAGCTTCCATCATTAAAGATGTAAATTCTTGACTCATCAATGTTTGAACGGAAGTTCCTGCAACTGACGGTAACTTGGTAAAGGCATCTTCTAGTTTTGAACGTATCTGTGTTATACTTCCTCCTGATTTAACAATCAAATCAAGCACAAGTTCATATTTTCCATCAAGCAGAACTTTTAATAAGTGTAATGGGGTAATATACTGATTTTTATTAGCTGCGGCCAAATTAACTACTGCTTCTATAACTTCTTTTGATTTATTGGTAAGTTTTTCAAAATCCATAACTAAAATACTCCTTGCTTATACCTATAATATAGGAAACAAGGAGCATTTAAATCAAGAGTTTTGCAATTATTTTTTCAACAAATTAATAACTACGATATCAGATGGTGCAAATAAGCGCATTTGTGGTCCCCATGCTCCAGCCCCTCTTGATACATACATATCAATACCATTAACTTTATATTTGCCAGCTAGATAATCATTGGCTTGTTTTACTAACCAATGAAATGGAAATATCTGTCCTCCATGAGTATGACCAGCCAAAACTAAATCCACAATACCATCACTTAGACTATTGATAATAATTGGTGTATGTGAAAGCAAAACTTTGAAATCTTCCTTCTTGGAGGGATTAAGTGTTCGCCAAAAATTAACTCGTTCAAACATAGTATTCAAATCAGGAATTCCTGCAATGAACACATTTGTATTATTTATATGAACGCCGCCATTAAATAAAAACTTTAACCCTAAAGAATCTAAAATACGCTTTGCGGCGTAAACATCATTATAAAACTCGTGATTGCCCATAATACTGTATATACCATAAGGAGCGCTAAGTTCTTTTAATATGCCAAGTTGTTCTTCAATTAGAAAAATATTGTCATCTACTGTGTCACCTGTTAGGACTACTACATCGGGATTAAGCATATTAACTTGTTCAACTAATTGACGTAACCTTGTTGTTGATGTAGCCCGTGTAATGTGAAGATCGCTTAACTGGACAATTCTTAAATTTGAATTTATTTTATCTGAATATATAAACTCTTCACGAACTTGAGGTAGTTTATTTCCTTCATATATGGCATAAGAGCAAACCATTATACTAAATAAAATTACAATAAAATTTGCTTTACTTAAAAGGGATACATTCTTAGGATCAATATGCCAGCCATCGCTTTTTAAAAGTTTTGCAATACCAAAAATTATATACCAAACAATATCTCGCATCATAATAACGATGAATAAGATAAATACAAATCCCATTAAATAATAAAGACCATTTGCAACAATAGAATAAGCTTCTGCATTTAGGATGTTGTACTTACGGATAAAACCGACAATCAAAAATGCAAACCATCCCAAAACAATTACTGTACCAACCATCAATTTATAAACGAGTTTCAAATCAGTATAACCAACAAGCGTCCTGATAGTAATTATAGAACAAGCTACTGCGACAATTAATCCTGCAAGAAAAAACACCTTACAAATCTCCTTTACTGATTAGCAACAGTTTCTTCATTATTATTATTTTTTTTAGCTCTTGGTTTAAGTGTTCTTTTTGCCTTTGGAGCTTCTTTAGTAACATCAATAACTGTAAATGATTTTTTAGACGATTTGGTTTTTGTTTCTACCAAAGTTGATATTTCCTCTACTTTATCAACATTTTTATCTTCTGCTTCTTTAACTTCTATTTCTTCTTGTGACTGTTTAGTATCTTTTACAGCAATATTATCAGAACTTTGCTCTGTTTCTTTATTAACAAAACGTGAATTTTTACGTTCATTAATTTCTGTTACGATCTTACGATAGTGCTCAGCATACTGACGAAAAACTTCTGCTTCAACATAATTACCATTACTTTGAGCTTCTTTGGCTAGCTCGTTGTATTTTTTTATTAAATCAAGGGCTGTGCCACAACACTTACCAGCTGGTGAAACACTATCAAACTTATAATTTATAGAATAAACCTGACTATTAAAATTATTATTGCGATATTTAATTTTCTTCATAAACAAATTACCATAAAAAACTATGCACCATAAAGATGCTAATAACTAAAACAAAAAAATTGAAAGACATGTAATGCTAAAACAAAAAACTTAAGCATTTAACACTTGAGTATAATAATCAATCTTTTAACAAATGCAAACTATTTTTTTAAAATTATACAGCGCTCAATATTATTTAAATCTTTTACAATATTGATAACATCTAATCCGTCATCTTTGCCTATTTTAACTATGTCATTAGCTTGATTAATTCCTGCTTCTAAAATTAGTAATCCATTATTTTTCAAAAGTGTTGGCGCAATTTTTATAATTCGGCGATAATCACGTAACCCATCGCTTCCACCATCTAGTGCTGTTATTGGATCAAAATTTTTTACTTCTTTATCTAACAAATCAATATCTTGCGTTGGAATATAAGGAGGATTACTTATAATCAAATCAAAAAGTTTGTCTTGCGTTTGCCAAAGGTCATCAAACCAGCTTATATTTTTTAGTTTTAATCTATCACCAACCCCTATTTTTTTTGCATTTTGTTGACATATATTCAACGCTTTTGATGATATATCAACCCCTAATCCTTGTGCTAAAGGTAAATCAAATAACAAAGAAATTATAATACAACCAGAACCAACACCAAATTCTAAAATATTGGTACTTGTTGTTTTATCCATATTTTTTAGTGCTTGTTCAACTAATATTTCTGTATCAGCCCTAGGTGATAATACATCTTGGTTTACAATAAAATCATGTTTATAAAAACCTTTACAACCTAATATTTTATCAACAGGACAAAATAATGCTCTCTGTTCGACCATTTCATTAAATTTGGTTAACGTATCTTGAGAAATATCGTTATGAAAAAAATGCAAATTACCAACCTCAATATTCAATAAGTTAGCCAACATTAATCTTAATTCAAAATTTGATGATTCTACACCTTTATCTTTTAAGTAAAGCAATTTTTCTTTTATAATTTCTTGAATATTTTGCAAAACTATATCCTATTTTAGGCAACAAAAAAAGCATCCTACTAAACAAGATGCGGTCTAAATAAGTGATTAATTTTGATTATACGAATTTTCTGTATAATTATGACGCCATAAAAATGCATCGGTAGTACCTACATCCTCGCCACGCACTTTTTTCAAACGAAGAGCCATACGTTTAGCGAACGAAGGCATATCAAAACCGTGATCCTTTTTATCCTTTTCGGACCATAATATGAGATTTTTGGTGTTATCAACAAAACAAGCAACCATTTTAACGCCTTCCATTTTGTTGCATTTTTACTAATGTATCACTTTTTTACGGAAATTGCAAGCAAAACCATTTGTTTAAGTTTTTTTAATGCTACTTCTTCAATCTGCCTTACTCGTTCACGACTAACATTTAGTTGTTCACCTATTTCATTCAAAGTCTTGGGTTCACTAACCATTAAACGATTTTTAATAACAAGTTGTTCTCGCTCATTTAGCTGTTTTAGACAATTGCGCAATACTTCTTTTTTGTACTCAACTTCTTGCTTATTGGCTAATTTTTCTTCAATATTTTGACTTTTATCAACTAAAAAGTCGAGTCGTTCACTTTCATCTTCATCTGAAATAGTTACATTTAATGAACTGTCACCCCCAAGACGCATATTCATTTCTTTTACGTCGCTCTCATCAACAACCAGCTCTCTAGCTATAGCTTTAACTTCTTGAGGTGCAAGATCCTTATTGTCATAAAGTCCTAAACGAGCCTTAATCTTCTTTAAATTGTAGAAAAGCTTTTTTTGTGCAGCACTTGTTCCTAGCTTCACTAGCGACCAAGAGCGCAAAATATAGTCATTAATTGCGGCTTTAATCCACCAAATAGCATAAGTGGCTAAACGAACTTTTTTTGATAGATCAAACTTTTTTACAGCTTGCATCAAACCAATATTTGCTTCTGATATAATATCAGCTAAAGGCAGTCCGTAATTGCGATAAGTCATAGCTATTTTAGCAGCCAAACGCAAATGAGAAGTAACTAGCACCTGTGCTGCTTGCATATCACCTTTTTGATGCAAGTCATTTATTAACTTAGCTTCTTGTTCTTCGGTCAATACTGGAAAAGTTTTAATTTTATCTAAATACGCAACCAACGAATTGTCATTAACAACCGCTGGTAAATTACACTTTCTAACTATAAGACCTTTTTCACAACTCATAAACTGTGCCTTCCTAACTACGACAAAATATAATATAGGATAAACTAATTCCAATATCAATATTCAGCAAGTGGTGATGTTATAGTATTTTTTTTATATTGGCAAGCCCTATTCTGGCTTAAAGATAAACATAGGAGCTTCGCTTTCTAAAAAATTGAGAATTTCTACAATAATTTGGTCGCCTACATCATACATAACCAAATAAATTTGATTTTCTGAAACAGGATTAGTATTGTAGCAAACCTTAATATTTTTACTTTCTACTCCGCCATTTATTTTTAATTCGACTATTTTAGCTGCAATCAACGGATTGTTATTACCATTTATATTATCAAGCTTAACATCTTCAAAATCTGCAATATTTCTTAATGTAAGTTGAACTTTTCGTCTTTCGTTTATAGATGTACTATTGTTAGAAATGTATGGTTCTAAAAGCTTACGTACTTGCTCAATAAGTCTAGCATCATTACATTTTGGTTTAACATTAACTTTAGTATTAGCAATATGTTCTCTGTTTTTGTTGTCAATTTTTGTTACAAAACTTTTGTGAGGAAAGCCGAAAGCATTAACTTCTTCTTCTGGTTCAATCTCAACATCTTTTATATCAACCTTTTTAGCTTTAGGCAAAGCATCTAAGTTGATTTTTTGTGCATAAACCTCACTAGCAAACAACAAACTTAAAAATAATATCGCTAGATTTTTCATTAATTCTAACTCCTTAAAAACTTATAGATTTAGGTGTGCGAGGAAAAGGAATCACATCTCTAATGTTACCAATTCCTGTTAGCAACATCATCATTCTTTCAAAACCCAAACCAAAACCAGCATGCGGAACCGAACCATAACGACGAGAATCTAGATACCAGTCATAATCTTGTTCAGTCATTCCCATTTCTTTGATACGCTCGACCAAAATATCAAGCCTTTCTTCACGCTGAGACCCTCCTATAAGTTCGCCAATACCTGGAACAAGAACATCCATAGCTGCAACCGTCTTTCCGTCATCATTTAAACGCATATAAAATGCTTTGATTTCTTTAGGATAGTCGCGAACAATAACGGGACGTTTAAAATGAACTTCTGCTAAATAACGTTCGTGTTCGGTTTGCATATCAATACCAAATTCTGGGATATATTCAAATTTATGCCCTGATGCTTTCATAATATCAATAGCTTCGGAATATGTAATCCTAGCAAAACCACTATCCAGTATATTTTTGAGTTTATCTAAGAGACCTGGTTCAACGAATTTATCAAACAAAGCCAAATCATCAGCACAAGTATTCATGACATGTCTAATACAGAATTTAACCATATCTTCGGCTAAATCCATATCATCAAAAATATCGGCAAAGGCCATTTCTGGTTCAATCATCCAAAATTCTGCGGCATGGCGAGTTGTATTGGAATTTTCAGCCCTAAACGTTGGACCAAAAGTATAAATATCTCCCAAAGCGCAAGCATACATTTCGCCATTTAGCTGACCAGACACAGTCAAATGAGCTTCTTTCCCAAAGAAATCTTGTGAATAGTCAATTTTGCCATCAGCTGTACGTGGTGGATTGCTCATATCAAGAGTCGTAACTTGAAACATTTCGCCTGCACCCTCACAATCTGACCCAGTAATAATTGGTGTGTGAACGTAGCGAAAGCCTCTTTCATTAAAAAATTTATGAATAGCAAACGAAAGTTCTGAACGAACTCTAAAAGCAGCTCCATATTTGTTAGAACGAGGACGTAAATGAGCTATAGTACGCAAATATTCATCAGTATGCTTTTTCTTTTGTAAAGGATAATCTTCTGGAGCCAAAGAGTAAATTTCGATATTTTCAGCTTTTACTTCAAACTTTTGATTACCACCTTGTGAAGCGACTAAAGCGCCTTTAATAGCAACAGATGAACCAGTTGTAAGCTTTTTTATTGCTTCGTAATTTGATAGATTATTGGGTGCAATTACTTGAATATTTTTTAGGCAAGAACCGTCGTTAACCTCAACAAATGAGAAATCTTTAGCATCACGACGCGTCTTAACCCAGCCCTTTAACAAAACTTCATCAATAGGTTGTTCTGCTTGTAATAATCTAGCAATTTTAGTTCTTCTTAACATATTATATCAAATCCTTAACACATTCATTTACTACATTTCTTGAAACTATATTACAGCTTTGGTAAAATGTCCAGCATTGACAAATATTATTCTACAGATTAGATTAAAAATCACAATTATAATCTTTTTAGCGAGGGTATAAAAATGAAAAATAAACTTTTGGCCGCTAGTGCTTTTATGTTTTTAGCAACAGCTTGTGCTCCAAACATTAACTCTAATCACTATGCAACTTCTTCTACAGGTGCTGTTGGTCAAGTTCTCGCTTGTACAGTAGTGAGTGTACGTCAAGTTAATGTGTCGTCTTCAGATTCATCAACAGGTGCTGTTTTGGGCGCTATTGGTGGTGGTGTTGCTGGTTCAACTATTGGTCATGGACGTGGTAGTTTACTTGGTGCCTTGGGAGGGGCTGCATTAGGTGGTTTAGCTGGTGAATATGCTCAAGAAGGTTTAACTAGTCAAGCTGGTGTTGAATATATTGTAAAATTAGACAATGGAACAATGCGCACTATCACTCAGGGAACAGATATTTATATGCAACCAGGACAAAAATGCTATTTGTTATATGGTGATCAATCTCGTATAATCCCTGCTAATTAAAAATTGTAATAATTTATTGTATTTAATTATAACTAGTTCTTTTAGTTATATTTCGTTTGAATTTACTAAATTGCTTTTATATTGTTAGTATTCACGATGATGGTGGATATAAGACAGTTGAAAAGCTTTCTTTTTGCCAGTATGAGTGAATATCTAAAAATGATTCCTAAGCTCAACGTTGTGTTATACGAAAATATAGTAAAAGAAAATTGTTTTAATTGCTTGAATATTACAAAATTACATACAACTGAGTATAGGATTTTAGGAAGAAGGAAGGTTGGAAACAACCTTCCTTTTTTCATATTTTATTAATTATTTCATTATAAAATCCCTTGTAACAAATAATTAACCGCATTTTAGACAAAAAATATTTTATTTTTTGCTAAAATATGTTACAATGAGTTATGTTTTAGCAATATTTCGTATACAAGGAACTGTAAAATGACAGAAGAGCAAAAAGAAGAAAAAGGTTTGTTTCCTATCAAAATATCTAAGAAAAAAAACAAACTTAAAGAATTGCAAAAACGTTATCCTCTTGCAAAAATTATGGATATCCTTGGCGAAGGTATTGATGAAGACGCTGATGTTGCAGTCATCGCTGCTAGAATTGATGCTAAAATAGCTGCTGAAATAGCAGGATTAGAAGCCGCTGAAAAAGTTGATAAAGATAGAGAAAAAGCTTATGAAGAAATATATGATGAGGTTTATAAAAAAGAAGCAAATGCTCGAGGGATAGAAGGGAACAAAACTAAAAAAGCCTTCGCTGAGATGTGTGAAAAAATGGACAAAGCAGAAGAACCTGAAATTGAGAGAATGGTATATTTAGACACAATCAACGAGCTTTATAATTTGCAACACCAAAATCAAGATCAGCCTTATATTAATGGATCTTTAATTAAAACTTTTAAAGAAGTTAAAGACGATAAAGAACTGCATGAACAATTTGATCAACTTTATAATGAATATCTTCAAGATAATGAATTTAGAGAATATAAGGATAATGATAATAACGTAGTGAATGAACATTCGTTTAGTATTAAAACTAATGGCGAGCAAAAATTCTTAGTAAATTCAGTTAAAAATATTGATGGTAGTGGTTTAAATTTGGCAATGATTGGGGAAAATTTATCCGTTACGCAAACAAATAAACCCATGACCGAAGAACAGCTTAAAGCTTTGGCTAGATATTGCCATTATCATAATATCAATATTGTTGAATTTGGGGAATTGGCAAATTTAGAGGTTGTCAAAGGAGAAGATGTTCTTGGTAATGTTCCTGACCAATTTAAGCTTAAAACTGAAGAACTAGCACAAAATAATGGCGAATATAAGGATAATACAAAAGTTGATGAAGAAAAAGATAAAGAACATCAAGCAGAAATAGAACGAGAAGTTGGAAATAGAGAACTTAAACGTTTTGATATAGCTGAACAAATTGAGGCTGTAGGTGAAACTAATTCTACTCGTGAAGGATTAACTACTGCTGCTAAAAATGCAATTGTAGGAATGGGGCTTCGAGATCCTAATTTGACCCGAATTTCACAAGGTTGGGGAACTACCACTATTAGTGTTTATTCAACCGAAGATGATATGCTTGATGATGGAATAATAAAAAAAGATAGAAAGAAACGTAAAAAAGCTTTTGCACTTAGGATTCATCATTGTAATCCACCAAAAATTGAAATGTATCTAGAACAAAGTAAAAAATTTGATTCTGATCATGCTGGTGTAATATTAAGCACAATGAAAGCTGCTGGTTCAAAATATTTTGTTATCCCTAGTTCTGCTGATATAGGGGGAGGAACTTTTGGTGCTTTTATGGAAGCCGCTGGTAAAGAACTAGTAGTTCCTCTCTGTATTGGTAACCCAGATAATCCTCAAAAGGGTTGTAAACTTAGCTCAGATCATGTTGAAAAAATACTTGAGGCTCTGTCCAAAAAAAAGAAACATAAACCTAGTGAAGTTATAGACTTTAAAAATCGCTTATTAGAGCAACTACAATATCAAGTAAATGCAGAACGCAAAAAAGCAGAAAAATCTGGCGAAAAATTTGATAGTTCTTTACCAACAATTATAAAAAAATTAGAAGGTGAGGTTAAATTTGGTAAATTCCAATCTACTTATCTAGAACAGTTGGAAGAATTTGTAAATAAAGGTATTAAGGAAGGTTATGGTAATCCACCAAAAAAATGGGATGGTGTGGATCGTGCTTCAGCATATGTAGCACTAGAAAAAATTGGTAGAGATCTTGCTGCAGGTAGTCTTAATGGTAAAGCTTTTGATGTTTATGATCGTGATGAAAAAAATATTGATAGATTAAAAACTACTTTGGCTCAATATATGGGTGAAGAAAAACCTAACGTTGTACAACAACTGCAAAAAGCTATGATATCTGAGGCTAAACATAAATTTGATAATGATGATGATAGTGTGGATAATAGACCTGTGACTAGAGCTTTGTCAGCTATAGAATCTAACAGTGTTAATTATTTTTCTGAAGGATTAAAAAAAGAATTTTCCTTAGATGGAATAAAACCTCAATTCAATAGAATTGCTGGCGAAAATTATGACCATAGTAAATATAATAATGGTCAAATTCCTCCGACACCTTTTGATGAAGAATATAAACCTCATTATGAAAATGGTGGAAGACGAATTGAAAGAGGAAAGACAGAGAAAGATAACAATGATTTACACGCTTATCAAGCTTATCAAAGAAATGTTCCCTCTGGAAGAGCTGCAATGCCTTATCATGTGTGGGTAGAGGAGCAAAAAAAGAAAAAGAAACCAGTCTTGGAACAAGGACGATCTTAGTAAATCATAATAGTAAATCCCCCAACTTTGAGATGTGTAATTTTTAGATTATACTCTTTATTAAGTCGGGGGATATTGTAACATTTGCTTTATTTTTTAGCAGTTTTTTTGGTTGCAGTTTTCTTGACTGTGACCTTTTTTGTTGCGGTATTAGTAGCCGTCTCTTTGCTTTTAGTTTTTTTAGTAGTTGTTTTTTTGGCGACAGTTTTTTTTGTTGTTGATTTTTTAACAACCTTCTTTTTGGTTGTTTCTTTTTTGGTTGTAGCTTTTTTAGCCAAAGTTTTTTTGGCGGCTGTTTTTTTTGTTACTGTCTTTTTAGCAGCTACCTTCTTTTTAGTTGGTTTTGCCTTTTTTTCTGCCTTTGGTTTTGGCTGAGATGCTAATAATGACTTTTCAATATCAGCTTCTGAACACAAACCAATAGTAACTGGATTTTTGGGACGAATATTTGCAAAATCTTTGTGTGAACCATCTCTAATAGATGCAATAGTACCTTTAGTTGTACCAACTAGTTTGCAAACATATGTATCTTTTATTTGTGGATAGTTTTTTAAAATCCACAAAATTGCGTTTGGTTTATCTTGACGCTGAGATGGTGACAAAACTTTTTTGGCTTTTTGATTACGTAATTTAACATTACGTTCCATTTCAGCAGCTTCAAGATTGGCCTTTTTATCAGCTTCACAACGGCGAATTTCTTCCCAAGTTAGTTGTCCATTATCTATTGGTGAAAGACCACGAATATTACTCGAAACATCGCCATCAGCCATAGCTTGAATTTCAAGCTCATGAATTTCGCAAAAAACAGCAATTTGGCGAAATGTTAAAGTTGTATTTTCAACAAGCCATACGGCTGTCGCACGAGGCATTAAAGGAGCTGTCATATCTTAAATCCTTTCCATAAAATAACAATCATTATAAAAACTGCCTACAGGATAGTTTTTTTATTTGAAATATACAAGTTTTTTTTTATCGCTTTAGAGCATTAATATTTCAGTTTATAAAGAGCCTCGGTTGATCCTGTCGTTTTAAGAAGTTTATCACCTAAGAAATCCAGCTCATAACCTTCACCTTCAAGAAGCATTGTTGCATCTTTTATCACAACTATTTCGTTATTATAAATATGCTCAAAAATATCTAAAAGATATGTGTTTAAGTTAGGTTCAATTGAGGTATCCGCCTTAGTTAGCGCACAACAATTACGCAAAATTCTGCGTTCATCATTATTTTCTTCGTTGTAAGCAGCTATATCTTTGAGATATTCGACAGCAAATTTAGCAGCATCGCGAATCTTAACAAAGTCAACAGTAGTAATACCATTAGCTTCAATAATATTTTGACCTTTGTATTTATCAACTTGTTTAAAAATAATTGTTCTTATTGCTGCACTGATTTTGGTTGCTACATCATCTTGATTTGGCATTGAGGTATCTAGGAACTTTAGATCACTTTTAATGTTTACACGATAAGCTATAGGGACTTCATCGGCAATTATTGGGACTTCTTCACTAACAACTTCAGTATTGGCCAATGCAGTATCTTGGGTCTCGCTCTTTTCTGTTATTTTATTGCGAACAGCCGGATTCCTTTGAGCCTCCCATTTATCAAAAGCTTGGTTTAATATCTTGGTATAAAGCTTTTGATCGGTAATAATTTGATGCATTAAAAAAGCACCAACACCTGTTAAATAGATAGCAATTTTGTTATCACTATAAGACTGCTTAGCTTCATAAAACTCTTCTAAGTCAGCCTTATCACCATCTGTAATCTTAAAAGCATCAAATAATATTGAATTTGCTTCGCTGAGTTTTAATCCTCCATATCTACCAAGTTCTAGACACGCACCAAAAACTAGCAATTTAACACCCATCTTAGAAAATTGATTTTGTAAGGCAGTTCTAATATTAAGGTTTGATAAAATCTCACTTAAAAAATATATTAGGTATTGCTTATATTCTATTGGTGCTTCTGGATATGTAGTAGTTTTTAAGTTGCTGATATCTGAATTGATATTGTATGCTCGAACTAAACTTTGAGCTTTTTCAAAAAATTTTTCTTCAGTTACTTCTTTGTTATCATTATCATCTTGATTAATAAAAATATACCAAGGAATATTTTTTAATACCAAAGGAATCGCCATTGCCAAAAACACAATGAAGAAAATGAAAAACATTAAAGAGCTATTATTTTCCTCTGTTACAAAAATTTCAAGTAATGGAAAAACTAGACTTACAAAAATATTAGCAAAAACAAGACTTACTATTATTAAGGCAAAAAATTTAATTATCGCTTTGTAAATATTGCGGCGACTATCTGCAATATCTTGAACTACTTCATTTGATGACTTGTGATAGTCAATCTTGCTTAATGATTTTTTAGATCCTTTTTTATTGTTACCATTGCTTATATACTCAACTACTTCTGTATAAGAATTATCTGTAATTTCAAAGGTTTCTTTGATTATTTTTACTTTTATGTTACTAGCCTCTTTTTCCTTTGCTAGTTGATAAGCTTCTGATCTCTGTTCTGTAGCAAATCTTTCTATGAGCTGCCAACCTGAACCAGAATCAATATAAACCTCATAATGAGCAATTTTTGTCATTATTTTAATCCTATAGATAGTAAAACCTGCGCCTATGATAACAAGCGCAGGTTAATAAATCGTAAGCTATATAAACAATTGGTGTATATTATTCACTATCACCTGTTTTGATGCCAAAAGCACCAAATTTGCTTTTGAATTTAGAAAGCTGACCGCCAGTATCGACTAAACGACGAACACCTGTCCATACTGGGTGTGATTTTGGATCAACTTCCAAATTGATAACGTCACCCTCTTTGCCCAAAGTTGAGCGAGTAGTATATTTTTGACCATCTGTCATTACATAAGTAATGTTGTGATAATCTGGATGAATACCTTTTTTCATCTTTAAAAACTCCTGATTCTTACATTAAGCGCAATAAATTTTATGCCCCTTATACATTATGGAATTAAATAACGCAAGCATTATTTAAATATTTTTTAATTTTTTTTGATTTCTTCAAGCTCGACAGTATTAACTTTGTTTGAGTTTGAGTTAATATTGATAACCTTTATACTAAAATTTTTATAGCCTTGCTTAATTAAATAACCTCTTACTTCGACTGCACGATTAAGACTTATGCGTTTTTTCTTAAAGCTGTCAACACCATTATCTAAATTATAAGAATAAATAGCAATTTTATTTGTATTTGTGTCTTCAAAACTATTTACAATGCTATCAATTTTTACCATTTGTTCAGCAGAAAGCTCGTCAACACCTTCAGCAAAAGAAATTGAGTTTACAACAGGTTTATAATTTGGTGTTGTAGGTATTAAAAGATCTGAAGAACTTGTTGTATCATCAGTTATAGTATTGTCAGCTCCTGAAACTTTGCTTGGAATTGTATTTGTAGGCTCATTAGTCGTAGGAATAACAACTGTTGGTAATGAGCTATCCTCTGTAGCTGTTGCTTTTAACTCAGCTTTTATATCATCAGATACAGCTTCATGGTTGGAAGTATTTTGCTCTGATTGCATAATTTTAGGTGTAGATAATACATCAAAATTTACAGGCTTTGGTTCAACATCGACCACAATTATAGGTTCAACATCTACAACTTTGATATCTTCATTAGGTTTGCTTTTTACTGTTGGCTTGCTAACCTTGGCTTTGATAGCAGATTTAGTACGAGTTTTAGATGCCTTTTTTACTTTTTTAACCAAAGGCTTTGATTTTTTTGGTAAGACAGGGAACAAAGGCTCTGATGGTGCAACATAACTAGAATCTAAACTATCTAGTACTGATAAATCGACAACAACTTCATCTTGAGCATTAGCTACAGTACAAAAACCTAAGACAGTAACCAAAGCTAATTTCCCCAAACGCATTGTTCCCTCCTTTTTTATTTTGCTAAATCAAATAATTTTTTACCAATTTCGGAATTGGCAGCAATGATATTGCCAGAAACCAATACTGCAGAAAGGTCTGCTGTCCTTATATCTTTTTGCTCTGCAGCAAAAATTTGACCGCCGGCCTCTTTTACCAATAAAATACCTGCAGCTGCATCTGAGGCATCATTATTAAAAGATACAATACCATCTAATTTACCAGATGCAAGATTAGCAAGATCAAGACTTATTGAGCCATAGTTACGAACTGCTGATACAGATGTTGCCAACTTATCAGGTCCTACAATAAGAGCCTGAGATATGTCTTTGCGGGCAGATACGCGCAAACGTTCGTGATTACGATATCCTTCTTTAAATGCTCCATTTCCTTTTTCAGCAAAAAATAAATCTGATGTTGCTGGGTTGTAAATTACTGATGAAATAATATTTCCATCAACAACTTCAGCTATGCTAACTGCAAAATATGGAACTCCATGGATGAAATTTGTGGCACCATCTAGTGCTGAAACTAAAAAATGAGGAGCGTTAGGAACTTTGTTACCTTTAGTGACAACGGCATATTGAGGGCGACTTTTTTGTAGTTCTGCTTGCAAAATTTTTAATGTGCGATCCATTGCTGCCTTGGTAAATTCAGCATGACCTTTAACAGATGTTTGCAATTTTTCAATTTCGCTAAAATCACGAGAAAGACCTGTAGCTGCTTTTTTAACTATTGAAATTAACATATTAAGATTGGTTGAAATATATGACATTATTTAGCTCTTTCAACATAAGATGCATCTGCTGTAGCTACAACAATTTTATCTCCAACACCAACAAATGGAGGAACAGCTGTTCTAACACCATTATCTAAGATAGCTGGTTTGTATGATGAAGAAACAGTTTGTCCCTTAATAACAGGTTCTGTTTCAACAACTTCACAAATAACTTGTAGCGGAAGTTCTACAGAAATTGGTTTACTATCAATAACGCTTACTTTAACTTCCATTCCATCTGTTAAAAATGGACGAGAATCACCTAAGATATCAGCAGGCATTGCAAACTGTTCGTAAGTATCACTTTCCATAAATGTTAAACCTGTGGTATCTTCATATAGAAACTGACAATCTTTAGTTTCAACCATCAACTTTTCTACCATATCTTCTGTACGAAAACGCTCGTTAGTTTTTGTTCCTTCTTCAACAGCCTTCATTTCAACTTGCATAAAAGCACCGCCTTTGCCTGGTTTTACAAAGTTGGTTTTTATAACAGTCCAAGGTTTACCTTTGTATTCGATTACCCAACCAATACGAATAGAACCTGCTTGTTGTTTCATTTATTTTACTCCTTAAAAAATTTCTTAAAGCTATTTTACTTAGCAAACTAATATATCTAAAGTTTTTTAGCAACCAAAATTTTCAAATTTTTTTGTGTCTATAATTATAAAGTCTGTATTAGGTGTGTTTGTTTGGTTATTGTCATCATTAGCAACCCATGCTACAGGAATTAAAAACAAATCATTATACCATAAAATAATTTCGTCATCTTTATTTGGATTATCGCTATAAAAAGCTATAAAATCTGGCTCAACCTCACCTGCCAACATAGCCTCGTGTCTACGAGCAGGGATTATGACACCTAGGGTCTTTTTCTTTAATGCTTCGCGTAAATGTTTAAGTTGTACTTTAACAGGCTTTGAAACATCAATCTCTTTCACTATACCATCAAGATTTAGCTCTTTACATTTTTCGAGAGCCTTATCCCCTATAGTTAGTACCATTTTTCCAGTAGCTATAGCCTCTTGAAATTTGGATAATGATAGGCTATCGGACAAAATATAGCAACTAATATCTGAATTTTTATGGATTATATCTTTGTCATCTTTAATAAAAAGGATTATTTGTGGCATAATTTGCTTTATCTCTTGTAAAAGTTGAACAGATGTTTATTATTGCCTCAATAATAAGATAATATTTTTTAAAGTGAAAGAAAAATCAGCAATGGATGATAAAATTTTTGATTTTGATAAAACCAGAAATGCTTTGAGCCAAATGTCAACTGATTTGTTGGAGCTTGAAACAACTATTAGAATAAAAAGTTCAGAAGTTGAAAGTCGCAAAATGGATGCTATTGATAACATTAAAGAAAAGGAACAAAAAATTGCTGAACTAACTAAAGCAACTCAGGATGCTTTAGAAAAAATAGATTCTATAAATAATTATATTAGTGAGGTATTATAAAATGGCTCAAGTTACTATAAGCATAAATTCTCGTGAATATGCTATTGCCTGTGAAGATGGACAAGAATTGAGAATTTTGCAACTGTCTCGAATACTTGACGAAAAAGCAAAACTATTAACTGATGGTTCAACACAAATAAGTGAAAGTATGCTTTTGGCAATGATTGGGCTTTTGTTGGCTGATGAGTTGAGTGAACTTAAAAAAAATAAAGGAATACCTGAAACAGATTCTAAAATTAGTAATGAGAAACTACAAGGAATCGATGATGAATTAGCCAATTTAATAAAAAATTTAAATGACAAAGTAAAAACTCTTGCAAATGAAATAAAAATGCTATAGCATTGTCGCATAAGGTTATATTAGAGACTGCGTAGTTCGTAGTTTAAGCAGGTCTTCCGAGCCAACATTACATTTTAGGGAGCTGTCGCTGAATAGATCGAGGTTTATTTATATGGCACCCACTTATTTGACCCGCGGTTCGTTTCAAGAATGTATATATACGGCTAAACGGTTTCTAGTAATTTTATAGATATGAACTACAAACCTCGTTGAAACCAACGAGGTTTTCTTATACAACAATTGATAGGAATTTCATAGTGAGAATTGTTTATTTAGGTGATATTGTTGCACGTTCGGGTCGTGAGGCTGTTAAAAATGCTATTCCTTTATTGAAGCAAAATTATAAGTTTGATGCTTTGATTGTAAATGTTGATAACGCAGCCCATGGTTTTGGTTGTTCTCCTAAGATATGCAATCAATTACTTAATGCTGGTGTATCGGCTATTGTTACAGGTGATCATGTATGGAATCAAAAGGATATTATCCCATTTTTAGATGACAACAAAAGAATTGTTAGACCAATAAATCACTCTGCTAATCTTGCTGGAACTGGTGCAAAAGAAATTCCTCTAGACAGTGGTAAAAAAATATTAGTAGTTGAAGTAGTGGGACGTGTTTTTATGGAAGCTGTGGACTGTCCTTTACAAGCTTTAGATAATCTTTTATTGGAATATAATTTAGCAAAAAATATTGATGCTATTTTTGTTGATATTCACGCTGAAGCAACAGCAGAAAAACAAGCTTTTGCAAGATATTTTGACGGAAGAGTTTCTGCCGTAATAGGTTCTCATACCCATGTACCTACTAGTGATGCTTGTATATTGCCTAAAGGAACAGCTTATCAGACTGACGCAGGTATGTGTGGAGACTATAATAGTGTCATTGGTTTTGATGAAAAGTCCCCTATTGAAAGATTAAAAGACAGATTTTCGCCCCATCGCTTAGAACCTGCTATAGGTAAAGGAACTGTTTTTGGCACATTTATAGAAATAGATGATAGAAGCGGACTAGCTGTCAAAATTGAACAGATAAAAATTAGTCAATAATTGAGCTTCCATAAGGAATCTCTTTGCCAATTCCTTGCTCTATATCGTTAAAATAAACAAAACCTATCTCTCCATTGTCAATCATAACTCTTGCCCATTCTTTGTCTGGAGTATATCCTGTAAGACGAACAGTTGTGTTATTTTTAAGTGTTTTGATAATATCAAAATCAGATGAGGGACCATACATTATTTTGCTTTCTTTTTTCAAATGATATAGCCCTGATGTGTCTGATTTATTAACTGCTACACTTACTATTTTTCCAACAACAACATCATCAACACTACGCCCTCTTTTACCAAAATCTACTGTTTGATAATAGTCTATTTTTTTATTTTTTGCAAATATAGACCACAACTCGCTTTCTGTAACATTTAGAATTCCACCAGCTGATGAGAAAAATAATAACACAAGCATTGCTATTGGTACAATTAATTGAGCTAAACGTAGATTTAAAACATTCCAATCTTTCGGTTTTACTGTTTTTACGCCTAAATTCGCAATAAATCTGTCAATATAGCTTTTTTCTATAGAATTAAGATGTTCTTTGGCTCTTAGTGCGCATTTGGTCGATGCTAAATTTTCACCCTCTTTAGCATATGCAATCATATTATGAATTAATAAACGCAAACTTTCTTTTTCTGATATTGGATTTTTAAGATTATTTATTATTGCTTTGAAATTTCTTATAAACGTTTTATGATGCCACCAACCCAACAACCAATTTTTAGCTGAAATAATAGCGCTAAGCTTTAACGCTTCACGATAATTAGCTATTTTGGTTTTGTTATCATATTTGTATCCTGTAATCCATGATTGAAAACTCTCAAGCGTTAGTGCGTTGACATCTACTCCATTACCATCGTCTTTGTACGGGGTTATTGTTTCCATGTCTGGATAATTTGAAGCTTGATATACTAATGACATAATATCATAAATTAATCTGCTTTTATTATCACCCAATATGTCATAAGCAACTGATAATTTTTGAAAAAAATCAGTTGTATCTTTATCTTGATTATTATCTGGATGCCAAATTTTTGCTAAATCACGATAAGAACGTTTTATAGTTTCAGAGTCAGCATCTGTCGCAACTTGTAGAATTTGATAATAGCTTAGTGCATCTTTCATATTAGATATAAATTCCTTCATTTATTGTGTTGGTATCTTGCAAATTAATAAAACTTTCTTGTTTATTAATCCTAATTGTTCCTGAATAGTTTAGATTATAAAGAGACTTTTTAAATAAATTGATAATATTTGAACAAAAATCATCAGATAATAATGAACCTGTTCTAATAATTAAATCTAAATTTCGTTTAGCTATATTAGAAAAACCATCAAACTGAAAACTTCCTAACTTGGAGAATTCTGTTTCGACAATAAACCTTGTGCCATTTTGCTTTTTATGTTTAGATTTTTGTGAATTGCTAGAATCTTTTTTTACTGCAAACTTAAGTATATTAATTTGATTTCCATCAAACATTGGTATTTCAACAATACGCCAAGATGGAGTTTCTTTTAATGCTGTTGAAACAAAATTATTGAGTTCTGAGATAATTTTTGTTTCTGCTGAATTATTATGACTAATATTTTTTAGAGTATCTTTGCCTAGCCATTTAGATATATCGCCTTTTATTGTTGCTTGATAAAAATTGTAGATGCTTTCAAATAAATTATTAGGCTGAAAAGGAAGTTTAGAAAAAACAACATGTAAAATGTTAGTAGGTATTTCTGCTGACAGTCTTAGTAAAGGCTTTGAATTTTCAGAGTGCATAATATGTTCAAAATCAACTAAATTCTTGTTCTCTGGAAGTATTGTTTTAATAAGATTATCAATAAACTGTAGCTCTGTTTGAGGAGATGATATTTTGCTTGAAATATTTACAATGACATTTTCGTTAAGAGGAAGTTTTACTTTAGAATTAAAAAAAGTATCTCCTAGAGCGGTTTTTACTGTAGTAGTATCATTAACTCTTTTAATAATCTTTCCATCAATTTGTTGACCAATTAAATTATTTACCTCTGTTTCAAGTTGTGTTTTTAGAGAAACTAAATTTTCAGGATTAGTAGCAATCTGGCGAATAATATTTTGTAATGGTTGCAATACTAATTCATTATTTTGAGATACTTTATTACCGACTTTAGTAATATTAGCAGTTATTGTACCAACAATATCAATAATTTGTTGCTTAATATTTGAAGAAACTTTTATATCTTGTAAAGTAGTCTCAACGAATTGTTTAAGTTTTATTGGAGATAAATCTACCTCTATATTAACACCTTTATCGTTAGATAAGGATATAGGTATATGATTGGTAATTATTTGTTCTTGTGGTAATAAAGATTGAGTCTTTTCAGTTTGAAGCTGAGGATATAAGCGTCCAGAGGTACCTATTTTTACTGGTATATTTATGATACTACCTTCAGTTAAATCTAATATTAGTGAATTTTTTAATTCAACTAAAAATACTTGATTATCAATTAACAAATTATGGGATACTTTACCATCTGTATTAATCAATACTTCAAGTATAGCACTCTTATTATTTTGTATTACCGCAAGAAGCTCAGGAGATAGCTTAGATATTTGTATAATTGGAGAATTTTCTGACGTTGGTAAAAGATGGTTTATATTTAAAAAATTAATTAGATTGTTCATTCTTTAAAATCCTTTGTGCAACAGAAATAACATCTAAAGCTGCTTCAGATTGAGGATAACGGCTAATAATTGTACTCTGGTTTCTAATAGAATCGCGTACACGAGTATCTTGGCGTATGATTCCTAAAAGAGGAGGCGATATTTTTAAAAATTCTCGGCAAGCTTTATCTAATATCTGATATGCTCGCATTCCCTCCTCTATTGAATTTACTTGATTGATAACAACATTTATAGATGTTCTTGGATTACGTGTTGTTATTAGTTTAATTAGGGCATAGTTATCCGTTATTGATTGGGGCTCATCAGTACAAATGATAATAGCTGACTGACACATACTAACTAAAACCTTTGCCGAATTTGTTAGACCAGAACTCGTATCTAAAATCATTTTATCGTAATTTTGTGCCCAAATATTTAAGTCATCGCCTAATATTTGTAACCGACCAATCGACATTGTTGATAATCCTGACGAACCAGGGTTACCTATGGCAATGTCAAAATGACCTTTATTATAATTAAAAACTACCTGATTAAGACTTTTATTCCCATAAATAACTGCGTCAAGATCACTAGCAAAATCAAGTCCTAACTGTATCTTGGTATTATTTAACCCACAATCACCATCAAACAATATAACCTTTTGTTTAAATAAACTCAGCGCATGAGCTAAATTAATTGAAAACCAAGTTTTGCCACTTCCTCTACGACCAGAAACTACTGCAATCATATTTTTACCTTTATTAGCAGAAGCTTCCTCGGCAAGTATTGCAGAATTTATTTCACTATTTGTCATGATTTTTATATTTGACCTACAGTTTTAATTTTGGCTTTGGGATGAATCTCATTTTGTGACATTACTACACTTAGCGGACGGAAACGTTCAATTATTGAGCGGACAAAAGGTCTTATATTAGGACTTGTTAATATTACAGGACTTTCACCCTTAACTGCCAAATCTTCTAAAATATTACGAACTTTTGTAATAAATGACTGCAACATAGTTGGAGCCATAGCCAACTGTTTGTCGTCTCCATCACCGATTATTGCTTGAGCAAAATTTTGTTCCCATTCTGCAGATAAAGGAACAAGAGATATAACACCAAACTCATTAGCATAAGCATTTGATAACTGACGAGATAAACGGACTCTAACATGTTCGGTTATTAGCATTAAGCTATGTGTTGTAGTAACAGCTTCAGATATTCCCTCTAAAATAGTAGGTAAATCGCGGATTGATACACGTTCTTGTAACAAATTTTTAAGAATACGCTGTACTGCTGCTAAGCTAATTTTATTGGGAATTAAATCTTTAACTAATTTTTGGTGTTCTTTATCTAGTTCGTCCAATAATTTTTGAGTTTCAGCATAAGATAATAATTCTGGCATGTTTTCTTTAACTAGTTCTGTAATATGAGTTGTTACAACGGTAGCTGGATCTACTACGGTATATCCTCTAAACATTGCCTCTTCACGATATGAAGGATCTATCCACATTGCTTTTAAACCAAACGTTGGTTCTGATGTTTCTTCTCCTGGTAAATTAATCTGTTCACCTCTTGGATCCATAACCAACAGTTGGGTTGGACGTAACTCACCTCTACCTGATTTAACCTCCTTTATATAGATATTGTATTCATTTGCTTCTAATTGCATATTATCTTGAATACGAATTGAAGGCATTACAAACCCTAGCTCTGATGCTAAAGCTCTGCGTAACGCTTTGATTTGATCAGTTAATTTACGATTAGTATCTTCATTAATTAATGGCAATAAACCATAACCAATTTCAAGTCTAATTAAATCAACCTTCAAGACATTAGCTATTGGTTCATCTGTCATTTTGCTTATGGCTGATTGTTTTTGCTCTTGCTCCATAACAGCTTGAGCTTGTGCAACTTGCTCTTGTTGACGTTTTTGAAGATAATAAGCTGTACTTCCTGTTAAAACAGCTAAAATAACAAATGGTACAGCTGGAGTTCCTGGTAACATTCCTAGAGCAACAGCCAAACCTGAACTCATACCTAATGCTTTAGGATAATTGGCTACTTGTTCAAACAAAACTTTATCTGTTGATTCTGTCATACCTGCTTTAGAAACCAGAATACCCGCAGCAACAGATACTATCAAAGCGGGAACTTGACTTACTAAACCATCACCAACAGTTAGTCTTGTATAAGTTTCACTTGCTTCAGAAAATCCCATATCATTTTGAACCATACCTATAATAATACCAGCAATGATATTAATAAAGGTAATCAATAAACCAGCTATAGCGTCTCCTCGTACAAACTTAGAGGCACCATCCATAGCTCCATAAAAGGAACTTTCTTTTGATAAATCTTCTCTTCGTTGCTTTGCTTCTTCTTCATTTATTAATCCTGAAGATAAATCGGCATCTATTGCCATTTGTTTGCCTGGCATAGCATCTAAAGCAAAACGAGCAGCAACTTCAGCAATACGTCCTGAACCTTTGGTAATAACAATGAAATTTACCAAAACTAAAATAGCAAAAACAATTACACCTATAACAAAATTGTTTCCCATAATAAAACCACCAAAGGCTTTGATCACCTCACCTGCAGCATCTGGTCCTATATATCCTCTGGATAAAATGAGCCTTGTTGATGCCAGGTTTAAGGCCAAACGAAACATTGTAGTTATCAATAAAACTAGAGGAAAAGCACTAAATTCTATCGGACGCTCAATAAATATTGCCATCATTAAAACAACACATGACATAGTTATTGACAATGCCAAAGATATATCCAAGAGCCATACAGGCATTGGCATAATTAATATAACTAGCATTAAAATTATTGCTAAAGCAAACAATAAATCACCGCGCTTGGCCGAGTTTAAGAACATATCCTTAAACGATAAACCAAGACTATTTATTGCTGTAGGTTGTTTTGCCATTTATGTCTGCAGTCCTTAATTTGATGAAGGGATATTGTATCCCTCCTCCTGATATTGTTTTAGCTTATTGCGTAGTGTACGAATAGATATGCCCAAAATAGTAGCCGCTGTAGAACGGTTCCAAGAAGTGTTTTCAAGAGTATCCAGTATAAGTTTACGTTCTACTGCTGCAACGGTTTGTCCTACTTGAGATGGTGCTATTTCATTATTGCCTTTTATTGCTGTTTTATCTTGTAATATAACAGCATTTTCATCAATTTCTTCACCTGTTGAAAGCAATACTGCACGATGCATTGTATTTTCTAGTTCTCGAACATTTCCTGGCCATAGATAGTTTAAAAGCATTTCTTCTGCCTTTGCTGATAAATCCTTCATAGGCAAATCATTAAGTTCAGAATATTTTTTAATAAAGTGTTTTGCTAAAACTATAATATCACCTGGTCTATCTTTTAGATCGGGAATATTTAAATTAATGACATTTAAGCGATAATATAAGTCTTGACGAAAAGTTCCATCTGCAACACATTTTTCAAGATTACGATTTGATGTGGCAATGATACGTGTATCAACTTTTATTGGAGCTTTACCTCCTAATCTGTCTATTTCTTTTTCTTGAATTGCACGTAGTAGTTTTGCCTGTAAACCTATGTCCATTTCAGATATTTCATCAAGCAATAATGTACCGTTTGATGCTTCTTCAAATTTACCTATACGCCTAGCAACTGCTCCTGTAAAAGCACCTTTTTCATAACCAAATAACTCTGATTCTAATAGCGCTTCAGGTATAGCAGCACAGTTTACAGCAACAAATTTTTGGTTTGCCCTTTTAGAATTATCATGAACAAATCGTGAAAAAATTTCTTTACCTGTACCTGACGAACCTGTTAATAAAACACTAGCTTCGGATGGTGCTATTTGCTTGGCCATTTTTAAAATAGCTTCGGTTTTTTTATCGCCATATATAAGAGCGTGATTTTCTCGTGTTGCAGCAGCCAATACAGCTCCAATTAATTCTGGATCAGGAGGGAGAGGGATATACTCTCTAGCTCCAGCTTTAATTGCTTTTACAGCCAAAGATGTATCGTTAGCTACACCGCAAGCAACAACTAAAACATTGATACGTGCATTCTCTAGAGAAGAAATGAGTTTGTGCACGTCTAAGGTTACATCTACCATAACCAATTCTACAGTTTTGCCAGAACATAAAACCTCTAAGGCTGTTTCCACACTATCAGCCAAAGATACTTGTCCTCCTTTAGATATAGCAATTTTACTTGCTGCTCCAATTTGTCCATTTAATGTTCCGACAATTAGTAATTCCATATCTATTAACCTTATTTATTGCTTGCCTTAACAATTTCGGTCATCGTAATGCCTAGTTTATCGTCAACAACTACCACTTCACCTCGTGCGACTAAACTATTATTAACATAAATGTCTATAGCCTCACCAACTTTGCGATCTAATTCAATTATTGCTCCTTTATTAAGTTTCATTAATTGACTAACTTTCATACTTGTTTTACCAAGAACAGCCGAAACTTTTACTGGAATATTATAAACAGCCTCTAAATCTGAGGTTGAAGTTGGAATATCAAAATCTTCAACCCCTATATCTTTACGCAAAATGGGCTCATCATCTAATATTGATGTTTCGCTCATTTCATCTAATTCTAAATTATTATCCATTTTCCCTCTCTTTTGTATTATTATTAACTAAATTTTCTACTTTGTTTAAAATTTTTGAAGTGCTACGTTCGACACCTCCAGATTTCCATTCTACTCGACAATCAGATATCCCTAAAGAAGTATCTTTATGTACCGAAATTTTGCCTTCAAAATCACTTTGTTCTGCTAAACGTCCTAGGCTGTTTGCTACTAGAGCTACTGCATCAGGATGAAACGCAAATGATAATGTATCTTGGGCTGAAAAATTAGCAAAATTATCTGATAAAAAATTTTTAATTTCAGCTTCTGCTCGTTCACGTTCTAACGTTGGCAATATTTTTCTTACTAACTCTATTGCAAATCTTAGACTTGATACTTCTAACTCTTCTTTTTTTTGTTCTAATTCAGCTAATATTGTTGTTAATTTATTTTTGATATCTTCTAATAATATATTTTGTTTTTCTATTTCCTGTTCTTGAGCTTCTTGGAGTCCCTTTTGATACGACACCTCTTCCGCTTGACGAACTGCTTCCTTTAACTCATCTTCTGAATATGTAATTTCATTAGTAACAGGTTGTACAAAAACTTCTTCTGGTTCCAGCTCCTGCTCAATAATAGGTTCTGGCTCAGGAACAATTTCTTGTGTTAGTTCTTCTTGAACTTCTACCACAACGTCTTCAGATTGTTCTGCAATATCATTGATATCTATAATATTATTAGTTTCATCATAAGTATTATTTTCGTGAGTTTCTTCAATTACATCAGCTTCAACAGTTTTAACTTTGTTATCATCGATAACAAAGTTATCAAACATGTATTTCTGATAATTTGTCACTTAATACTGATTCCTTTACTAATAAACTAATTCATCACTATCTTTGCCTTCAGAGACTATTATCTCACCACTATTAGCTAAATCTTTAGCTGTAGCAACAATGTACTGCTGTGCTTCCTCAACATCACGCATACGAACTGGTCCCATCGCATCCATATCTTCTTTAACAATTTTTCCCGCACGAGTAGACATATTGTTGAAAAATAAATCTTTAAGAGTGTCTGAAGCACCTTTTAAGGCGACAGCAAGTTTATCTTTATCAACATTGCGCAGTAATATTTGAATACCTTGCGAATCAATTCTTGTAAGATCTTCAAAGGTAAACATCAAAGATTTAACGCGTTCAGCACTTTCACGATTGCGCTCTTCTAAAGCATCCATAAAACGATTTTCTGTATTTCTATCTAACGAATTGAAAATATCGGCAATCAATTCATGAGCATCTCGACGAGTAGATTTTGACAAATTGCTCATAAACTCTTTACGCAAAGTTTTTTCCAAACTATCAAGAACTTCTTTTTGTACAGAATCCATTCTCAACATACGCATAACGATTTCCATTGCAAAATTTTCTGGAAATAAAGCTATTACTTTGGCAGCATGTTCTGCTTTAATTTTTGATAAAATAACGGCAATAGTTTGAGGATATTCATTTTTTAAATAGTTGGCTAAAACATGCTCATTAACATTGCCCAACTTGTCCCACATAGTACGACCTGCTGGACCTCGTATTTCTTCCATAATTATAGACACTCTATCTTTATCTAGTGCTTTAGCTAGCAATCTTTCTGTGCTCTCATACGTTCCAACAAGACTGCCAGTATTAGTAATTTTTTCATTAAATTCTATAATTAATTGTTCTACAATATTAGAATTGATTTTACCTAAAGAAGCCATAATTACAGATAATTCTTTAATCTCCTCATCATCCATTAATGCAAAAAGACTGGCTGACCGTTCTTCATCAAGAGAAAGCATCAAAATTGCAGCTTTTTGCTGACCAGACAATAGGTTGTAATCATCAATAACATTTTGTTTCATAACCATTAGTTTTAACCTTCGTTATTATATAACCAAGAACGAATAACGTTAACAGCGGCATCAGGATTCTTCTCAACCGTTGCATTAAGACTTTTCAAAGATGATACCTTAATACGCCCATCAACCTTGTTTAAATTAACTAATTCTTCTGCTGTTTCATCAAAATTATCACTTAAGAAGTTAGAGAGAAGCAGATTATCTCCTTCATTACCTGATGATATTAATTTTTCAGCAGGATTATTATTAGATACCTCAAAAGCATTATTAATTAAAGGTCTTATAACTAATAAGATAACTAAAATAGCAACAATTGCAACACCCAAACCTTCGGCTATACGCATTAATTCTGACTTACTGAAGCCCATATAGAGAGTTTCTGGCAGTTCTTCTGTTTCATCAATAAATGAGGAGAATCTTATATTTTCTACTTCAACTAAATCACCTCTATTTGCATCATATCCAACAGCTGCTTTAACTAAATTGGTTAGCCTTTCCATTTCTTCAGCTGTACGAGGTTGATATACTAAGCGTCCTTTTTCATTTCTTTTATAAGTACCATCAACTGACACAGCTGCTGTAACACGACGAATCGTACCTGTATTCTTAATTTTGTTACGAACCACACGAGAAATTTCATAATTAATAGTTTCTTCAGTTTTAGAAATTGTACCAAAACCATTACCAAAAGTGGGAAATGAACTATCTCCATTAGGAATATTTTGCCCTACGGTAACAGGTTGTCCTGCCTCTTGCCCAGAAGTTCCTTCTTCTGTCATACTAGCTTGTGAACGAACAACTTGACTATCTGGATCATAAATTTCCTCATTAGTAACAACTTCATCAAAGTCCATTTCTAAATTAACTTGAGCCTGAGCTTTTCCTGCACCTAAACTTTTCTCTAATACTTCTTGCAGGCGTCTATTCATTTTTTGTTCTTGCTCTAAACGCATAGCCTCATTTGAAGATTTTTTAACAATTTCATTTTGCTCTTCACTAAATTCGGTCAACAAATTACCGTTAGAATCTACTATTGAGATATTTTTCATATCAAGTTTTGGAACTGCTGCAGCAATTAATTTTTGAATAGATTGAATACTATGAGCACTAAGAGAACCTTCTTTTGTTTTAATAACAACCGAAGCTGAAGGAGTCTGTTCTTCACGAGAAAACAGCTCACGTTTTGGCATAACCAAGTGCACTCTTGCAGAACGAATATTATCAACAGACATTATTGTACGAGCGAGTTCCCCCTCAAGAGCTCTTAGCAGATTGACATTTTGAACAAAATTGGTTGAACCTAAGGCATCTGTATTATCAAAAACTTCATATCCAACATTTGCACGAGCAGATCCTAAAGCTAAATCAACAGTATCTAGGCGAAGCCTGTTGACATCTTCTACAGGAACCCAAACCTCTGTACCATTTTTTTCAAGTCGGTAATCTATGTTAGCTGAATCGAGCTTGTCAGCTATTTGCTTTGCATCTTCTAGCTCCAAATCAGAGTACAAAACAGCATAATCACTACCACTCATTTGGACAGCAACATAAACAAAAAAGCTAATTAAAAATATGATAATAGCTGCGATTGATGCCATCTTGGACGGCGACATATTTTTGATTGTCTGCAAGATATTATTCATAGATTCCCCAATCTATAACTAAAATAAACAATTACTAATTCGTCAGTATAGAGCTGAACGAATCTTCCCCATTTATTTATCCTTTAACTTAAAAAACTTGATTAGTTAATCATTTATTTTAGATATTAACAGCCTGACACAAAAATACTATATAAAAAAGAAGAAGAGCTTTGTGTTAAAGCCTCTTCTTCCAAGTTTTAGGAAAATTTTTAATAATTAGACCAAGTTGGTCAATTCTTGAAGCATTTCATCCGCAGTTGTCATAATCTTACCTGCTGCAGAGTAAGCTCTTTGAACGATAATCATATTAGAAAACTCTGTAGCCAAATCAACAGTTGAGCTCTCAAGAGCACTTGATACTATCTCTCCTGCTCCACCTGTTGTTGCTTGGGCAAGCAACGGATTGCCAGACTCAGTTGTAGCAATCCAAACATTGTTATTTAAGGCTTCCATACCATTTGGATTAACAAATGTTGCTAAAGGAATGATTGCAATTGGTCTAGTCTCGCCATTTGAGAATACAGCTGTTACAACACCATCTTCGCCAACAGTAACACCTGCATAACTACCAAATGTTGCGCCATCTTGATTGATATAACTAGTAGAAAAACTTCCTGACAGATTAGTTAAACCTGAAGATACGTTTTCTTCGCCCATATTAAGAGTAATACGCACGCCATCACCAAGTTTGATATCACCTGTCATATCTTGAGCACCATTTGCCCAATAAATTTCCATATTTTCAATATTAATAGTTTTGGGAGTACCATCTGAGTTGAACATAACTGCAGGTATTAGATTGCCAAGTTGGTCAACATCATCATATTTGAATGTATTAGTAATAACAGTTGTTGGTTCAATTGGATTAGTATAACCAATACCACTAATATAAGCAGAATCTGCAGTTATTCCTGTTATATCAATTTTAATATCTTCACCTGTTGAAGATGGTAAAATTTGTAAGGTTTTGCCACTGGCTATAAATCTTTCAGGCTCAGCAACTCCAGAATCTTGTAGTGCTTTTACCAAATTTGCAACATTAGTAGCCATATTGGTACTTGGACTAATAAAAATGGTATTATTTGTTGTTCCACCACCTGGAAGCGTCACTGTATCACCATTCACTCCCGTTGTATTAAATACAAATGTTACACCATCAATAGTTACCATATTTCCATTCACAATATTAGTAACATCAACATAAGCACAATTTTTAATTAGATTATCAATCGCTTCTAAAGTAAATGTTCCATGTGGAAGGCCTGAAGAATCGTCAATATTTGCTGCTGATTGTAAACAAGCTAATGTTCCACTACAATCAAATTCCAACTTATCACCTGTAACTGATTGTTCAACTTTGATAGCATTTCCATCAATAGTGAAACGACCAGCATCACGTATTTCTTGTGTAATAGCTGTCATAAAAGATTCTAAAACATCTTTCACAGAATTTGCATTAGCAATATTAACAGCTATATTACCCGCTGCTGTTGTTGAACCAGTTTGGGTATTTGCATTATTTACAAATTCAAACGATGTATCATTAATTTTAATTATAGAACCCTCTGAAGGAACGTCTGTAAATTCCATTTGAGCTATTGAAGAATATACAAGTCCTTTATCTGTATATAAATTAATTGCTGCAGCACCAGAAGGAATCGAAGTACTTAATCCCCAAGAATTTGCAGAATCCTTGGTATAATCTAAGCTAATATTGCTTGGATTACCAAGACTATCATAAATCAATGTAGAAACAGAATGTGTTTCGCCGATATTTGAACTTGATGGCAAGTTTGCACCAAATGCAATTTGTGTTGTAGGAGTTGCAGTACCACCAATATTTGATAAATTGATACCTCTTAAGTTATTTTCATCAACAATATTATCATTAATGTAAACTGTTTCTCCTGCATCATTCTTATAAGCTTTCATATAAATGATACCATTAATTTCAACAGTAGACGCCGATGCTGTGCCATCCCAAGGCATTAAAGACCATGCTTGAGCATAATAACCACCAGAATTTACTAAGTAACCTGTTTCATCTTTTAGAAAATCGCCTGCTCTGGTATATGCCCATGTTCCATCGCCAACACCTGACGAATTTACAACAAAATAACCTGCACCACTAACAGCTAACGATGTTGTTGATGAAACCGATGATAACAATCCTTGAGCGTCAATATTTTGAGATGTATGTGATTGCACACCACCTGCAGAATATTTACTTGATGAAACTTGTTTAGTTACCAAGGTTGAAAAAGACACATTGTTTGTTTTATAGCCTATTGTGTTCATATTGGCGATATTATCAGCTACAGCTCCCATAGCGCTTGACTGCGCCCCTAGGCCTGAAACACCGGCTTGTAATGCACCTAAAATACTCATTTTTCTTCTCCTAAAACTTTTTTATTTACGCTATTTGCGATTTAATTTCTTCTAAAATATTATTATCTTCTGAAGTAGTACCGTCTTCTTTCTTGAGTTCGGCAATTAGTTCTTTCCAATAGTTTTCATCACGAGATGTAACTACATAATCAAGAGTTGATGTAACAGCATTACCTAGACCTAAATAGATACCACTATCGTCACTAGCAACACCTGTTACTCGTCCAAACACTGTTGTTGTTACTGCAGCAGATGTTTCGCCTGATGGAACAGTTGTGTTTACCACAATTTGATAAGCCCCGTCAGGAAGTTGTTCACCTGCTGAATTTTTACCATCCCAAACAAAATCATGAGCACCTGCTGAATTTTCTCCGATGGTATTGTAAACAACATTACCATTAGCATCTTTAACCACTATTGTACATTCTGATACATTTTTACTCAAAGTGTAGGTAGCTTTGCCTACACCGCCATCAAGAGGCATCATATCACCAATGGCTTGAACTGTTTTACCAACATAAGTTGATGCTTGAACACCAAGATTGTAAATAGATAAATTAAGCAAATTATCCAACTTAGTGTTAGTTTGAATAGCTTGTTCAACATTGGAATATTGCACTAACTGATTGGTATATTCAGCAGCATCCATTGGATCTAATGGATCTTGATATTGCAGTTGTGTTGTAAGCATTGTCAAAAAAGTATCCATATCTGCAGACAAAGTTTGAGTTGCAGACGAACTTTTATTTGCACTACCATTTATAGATGTGATGATTGAGCTTAAATCTGTCATAGCTTTATCTCCCCATTATTTCTTAAACCCTGATATTTAATCCTAGTATAGGATCGTAACCAAGGTTATCATTACCAGCCATACTCTCAGCTTCCTGCTCCAAAGTATCGCCAATAAACTTTAACAGACCAGTATCATCTTTCTGTTGTTCTCTGGCTTGATTTTCATTCTGAAAACTAAAACTAAAGCTCCTGCTATCAGTATCATATCCAGCATCGCTAAATGCTTTAGCTAGGCTAGATACATCTTTTTGCAACATATCCATCGTTTCTGGACGGCTAGAAATAATATCTGCATGCAATTTACCATCTTTAGCAATATGCATTTTTATCTGAATTTTACCCAAATCTTCTGGTTTGAGTTGAATATCAATAGTATCAATTCCTTTAACGGCTGATTTTGTAATATTAACCTTAATCTGCTCAACAACTTCTTTTCCCACACCTTTAAATGCTTCACGAGAAGTTGTCTCATTTAGTTTAGCAAATGTTTCATTTCTTGAGATATTGGCATTTTCAAAGACAACCTCTTTACCAGAAACACTTAAAATATTTGCATCGGACGCAACTGCTTTAACTACAGTATCTTTAGAAGTCGTTGCATCAACAAAAGCCACTGTTTTAGTGTTATCAAAAGAAGGGGTTACTAAAGGTTTTTCAACCTGTGTTATCGTCTCAACATCTGCGGACAAAACATCAACATTATCTTCAGATACAACCGCATCAACATCTACCGATTGAAACAATGAATCAATTTCAAAACGATTTTGAATTATATCTTTAGCTACAGTATCGGCAATTTTTGCCTCTTTAACAACCACTTCTACTTTAAGTTTTTTATCTGCGCCAACTTTTTCATCCAACATTTTAGCCTGTTCCACAAGCAAAGCATCTTCTTCTGTTAGCAATTTAACATCGTTTTCAACCACAGCTGTTACAGCATCGGTTATGGCAATTTTATCATCAACCTTGTTTTCTTCTATAACCACACCTGTTTTGATTTCTGTATCAACTATTGGCAAATTCTCAACTATTGTAGCAACATCTTCCGCTACTACAGGCTGAAGATTATTATCAACAACATCCATTACTGGAAGTACACTTATAACAGGAGTCATAACAATGTCGTCTAAAGACAATTCTTCACTTTCAACATTTTCCACCTCACCGCTTATTATTTCCGCAGACTGACTTTCTTTGTTTACTTCAGCTTCTGCCTCTTCAACAGCATCTTCTTTTTGTTTAACTTCATTAGATGAGGATGTTTTATCCTCTTTTACAGTTGCATCACTACTTTTATTATCAACATTTTGATTAGAAGACGACTCATCGCCCCTGCTTTCCGTAGCTTTTTTGTATTCCTTCTTCACTTCCTTTTTAACAAACACTTCCTCTTTTTGCTTTACAGCATCTTTATCTTTAAAGTTTCTTTCAACTTTTAGCTCAACAGACTTTTCAGCAATTGAAGTGTTTTCCTGCCGCTGCGATTTTAATATATCTGCAAAACCATCTTGAGTCGAAACCAACATTGTATTTGCATCTGTCTTAAAACCAAACATTGTCGCTAATAAACTATTTCTATCTTGTATTTCCATAGGATAAATTCCTTGAAAAAGTTAAACCTAAGTAACTACATGCAAGATACGTGCCAATTTTTAAAAAGCACTTACTTAATAACAATTTATACCATCTATAAAAAAATGCTTTTTTTACTGTTTTTGTGTGTTTTTTTGTAAAAAAATAGGTGTTTTTATGCAAAAATGAGCATTTTTTATTGTTTTTTTGATATTTTCTGATATTGTGTTTTTAGTTACAATAAAGAAAGAGAGAAAATTAATGACAAATGCTATTGATACTAAAATTATTGGCAAGTTAGCCGAGATTTTAAATAAAAGTAATTTGGGCGAGCTTGAGTATGAAGACGAAACATGTCGCATTAAACTCAAGAGTGCAATGACTGGAGTTGCTGTTCCTGCAAATGTTGTTACCCCTATTGCTCCTGTTCAACCTGTAACTCAAACTGTTACTCCTGTAGCAAATTCTAAAGACGATAATTTTTCTATTGATAGCTATTCTAACAATGCAGGAACTGTGAAGTCTCCTATTGTAGGTGTGGTATATTTGTCTCCAGACCCAACCAAACCAGATTATGTAGGTGTGGGGGATAGCGTTAAAGAAGGAGATATTGTTTGCCTTATTGAAGCGATGAAAACCTTTAATCCTGTTAAGGCTCATCGTTCTGGTACAGTTACCAAAATTTTGGTAGAATCAGGCGACCCTGTTGAATATGGCGAATCTTTGTTAGTTATTGAGTAAGGCGGAAGCTTATGTTTGAAAAAGTTTTGATTGCAAATCGCGGTGAAGTAGCTTTAAGAATCCATCGTGCCTGTAGGGAAATGGGAATTAAAACAGTAGCTGTACATTCAGAAGCAGATGCTAATGCGATGCATGTTCGTTTGGCTGATGAGGCTGTTTGTATAGGCCCTGCTCGCTCAACTGATTCTTATTTAAATAAGTCTGCTATTATCTCGGCTGCTATAATTACTGGTGCTGATGCTATTCATCCTGGTTTTGGTTTTTTATCTGAAAATGCCGATTTTGCAGAAATGGTTGAAGAACATGGAATTGCGTTTATTGGTCCTAAACCTGAACAAATCAGAATGATGGGTGATAAATTGCGGGCTCGTGAAGCTGCTATTAACTCTGGTCTGCCTGTTATTCCTGGGTCTCCAGCATTAGCAACTGTTGAAGATGCAAAAAAATGGGCTTTAGAAATTGGTTATCCTGTTATTATTAAAGCTAAAGCTGGTGGTGGCGGAAAGGGAATGAAGGTTGCTTTTAGTGAAGCAGAAATTGAAACCGCTTATACAATGGCTAGGGCAGAGGCCAAAGCTTCGTTTACTAGTGACGAGGTTTATATGGAAAAATATTTACAAAAGCCTCGTCATATTGAAATTCAAGTGTTAGCTGATACTTATGGTAACGTTGTACATCTTGGTGAGCGTGATTGCTCAATACAACGTAAAAATCAAAAAGTTATTGAAGAGACACCATCGCCAGCACTTAACCAACAACAACGTGCAGAAATTGGGGAAATTGCTCGTTTGGCAGTTGAAAAAATTGGTTACTCTAGCGCTGGGACATTAGAATTTTTGTTTGAAGATGGTAAATTTTATTTCTTGGAAATGAATACACGTCTACAAGTGGAACACCCTATTACTGAAGCTGTTACGGGTATTGATATCGTTCGTGAACAGATAAGAATCGCTAATGGTGCTAAACTAGGCTATACTCAAGATGATATTACTTTTTCAGGGTGTGCTATAGAATGTCGTATTAACGCAGAAGATCCCTCAACTTTTGCTCCAAATCCAGGTAAAATTACTGAATGGCATGCTCCTGGAGGACTTGGTATTAGAGTTGATTCTGAAATATATTCAGGATATAAAATTCCACCATTTTACGACAGTATGATTGCTAAGCTTATTGTCAGTGGGAAGACGCGTAATGCTGCATTGATGCGTTTACATAGAGCTTTAGAGGAATTTGTTATTGATGGTATTAAGACAACAATTCCTTTACATCAAAAAATTATTTCACGATCAGATTATATTGATGGAATGTATAATATTCATTGGTTGGAAGATTTGTTAGAAAAAAAATAATATAATAAAAAAGCATCTCAAAATGAGATGCTTTTTTGTTATACAAGGATGATTCGAATCCACCTAATTTCGCGGTAACATAATACCAAAACGCATATTAAAATTAACTAAAATTTTACTTTTTTTTACGATTCGAATCTCGAGTCGCCAATAAAAATGTTTCACAAACAAATAAAGCAAAAACAATACATTAGCTCCTATGAAACATTTTTTTGTTTGATTTGATATTGTTTAGGCTTGCAAAATATGATATAATGAGGGTGTAGTGTAAATAGAAGCACCACAAGTAATGTGAAACTTATTTATATGGGAGAAAAGCCATGTCTACTATTACATTAACCGCTAGTATGCGTTCAAACCTCGCTTCCTTAAAAACAATTCAAAAACAAATGGATACAACTCAAGAGAGACTTTCTACAGGTAAGAAAGTAAATTCTGCCATTGATAATGCTTCAAGCTTTTATCAAGCACGTTCTTTGACCAATCGTGCAGCTGATCTTGATGCTTTGTTAGATAGCATGGGACAAGGAATTCAAACAATTCAGGCTGCTAACGAAGGTATTGAAGCTATTACAGCCTATGTTGATCAGTTAAAATCCGTTGCAACGTCTGCTGCTGCCCTTGATACTACAGCAGATGGATATGCAGATGAGTTAGAAGGATACCAGAATCAATATAATGCTATCTTAAAAGAAATTGGCACTGTAGCTAAAGATGCTGGTTATCAAGGTGTTAACTTGTTAAAAGGTAATACTTTGACAGTTATGTTTAACGAAACACGCAGCCATTCTTTAGTTATTGAAGGTGATGATGTTGCAACAAAAATGGCTGAAGCTGGAGCATCTGGTTTTGCTTGGGATTCAAATTCTGGAGCTGGAACTATTGCCTGGGAAGATGCTGACGATGTTACTGCTGCATTAGATGCTATTGTTGATGTAACAAGCTATCTTCGTGGATATGCAACAGAGCTTGGTAATAACTTCACAATCATCGAAACACGCCAAAACTTTACTGAGGCAATGGTAGATGTGTTAGAAACTGGTGCAGACAACTTAGTACTTGCAGACATGAACGAAGAGTCAGCTAACTATCTTGCTTTGCAAACTCGTCAGCAATTGGCTATTAATTCGTTGGCTTTGGCATCGCAATCTGCACAATCTGTCTTGAGCTTGTTCTAAACATTCGCAGGATGATGTTTGTCGAAGGGGCGGTCTTGATAACCGCCCCTTTTGTTTATTAGAAATGATATCTTACACCAATATTTCCTTCGGTAATATAATCCATAAAATCACCACCAATTTGGGTCCATCTGACCATTGCACGTAAGGTTAGGTGTTTACTGAGCCAAATTTGAAACCCTCCACCTAAACGATATGCTACAGCAGAATCTTCAAAATTTTTACTTGTTGAACGAAGCTCGCCTGATGGAGCAACATTTTCATAAGCAACTACTCTAGCTTCAGCCTCAGCATTATATTTACCAACACCAATTGAAGCAATAAATTCTATATAATCATTAATAGGAATATAGCCTAACAAATCTAGTCCAATAACATTGTAGCTAACTTCATATTCACCACGAGCAAACTCTGGATATTGAGTATAGCTCTCAGTATATACTACTTTGTTTTTATCTAAAGATGTTTGATAAAAAGCCTCAATACCAATGTTGCGATGAGGACGCCAGCCTAAATTAAGCGAAATAGAATCAAAATTGCGATCAAAGGAACCTGCATCGGAGACAAAATCATTTCCATCGGTTAAAGCAGATTCAACAATAAAGTCTTTATCTTTGTAAGAGGCGTAGCCCAAAACATAGTCAGCACCTACATAAATAGAAACAAAATCACGTTCTTTAGCTTTTTCTACGATATGAGGAGCATAATAATTGCTACCCATAGTTTGAGAACGTGACGTTATAGCTTGAGCTTGGGACTGGGTAGAATATTGAGCTTGAGTTGGATAATTATAATACCCATGTTGAACTGTAGGATAATAGGTTGGTTGCTGTTGAGAATAGTAACCTGGATCGTAATAATTTTGAGCCGATGTATAAGATGACAACAACAACAAACTTGATAAGATTATATAAAAATTACTTTTTTTCATTAATTACTTTCCTTATACCCAAAACCCTTTTTAAAACAAGAACCTAATACCAACTGAAAATTCTTGTAAATTTTTGATTGTATCAGTATTGAGTTTGATATAGCGATACATTGTTCTTAAAACCAGACCTCTTGCAATATTAACCTGCATACCAACACCAACACGCCAAGCAAGAGAATCTTCGCTAAAATCACTAGTCATTCTATCAACTGGAGGTGTTCCAGCACCACTTTCAAGTTTGTATATTTCGAAAGTAGCTTCATTATTAAAATTGTATTGACCAAGCCCTACAAAAGCAATGAAATCAAAATAGTCTGTAACAGGAAGATAGCCTAACAAGTCAACACCATAGGCCTGATATTTGGTAACAAAAGTATTTACGGTATGATGGGTTGGACTAAATACTTGATAACTATTAACTTGAGTAACTACATTTTCATCATAAGAACGATTATAAAAAGCTTCGATACCAAAATTACGATTAGGACGTACACCAAAAACTATACCTATATTATTTTGATCATCAAGCATTTGATTAGCGGGAACTTTTAACCCGTCGACATTTGTAAATTGTAAATGATCAAACTTAATTTTGTTATTGGTGGTATCTGTTTGTGTTTTATTATAGTCAAAGCCTACATAATATTTGAAATTGCGAGCTGTTTCTATGGCACGTTCGGCTTTGTGTTGAATTTTGCGTAAATCTTTCTCTATAGTTTTGCCATAACCATCATACATTGCGCTACATGGACACATAACCGTTTTACCAAGCACGACCGAACCATTAGCATCGTAGCGTTCTTCAGGATTGCATGGACACCATTCAACATCATATAAATCGCCATAAGACTGAGCACTTGCTTGAGATATTCTAAACAACAGCAGGACGCAAGCAATGACAAAACCTATTTTTTTCATTAAACTATTTCCTAGTTTTTATACAAATTCTTAAGTATAAAGTAGAATATAGGCTGTAAAAGTACAAGTAAGGCTTAATTTTATGCACAATTTTTAGAACAAAACCTCCATTGCTTTGCAACAATGGAGGTTTAAGATATTATGCAGTACTTATCCTCGACCACTTTCTGATTGTTTTGGTCGACATATCCTTACATTTGCGTTCGCTAACTCTTTAATTTGTTTATCACGTTTTTTTGTACTTGTAGTATTACTTAAACGTCCTCTAAGCCAGTTTACAGTTCCTTGTTCGGCTGCTTTATATATCTCTTCTGTACTAGCTCCTTTTTCTTTTGCTTTTTTTATGATATTCATACGATGAGCATGAAGTTGTCTGGCTAGTTTTTGTTCTGCGAGGGTAAGATCTTTAAACTTTTTAGGAGTTTCTCCGTTATTTTTTATATCTTCATGCCCCTTCAAATGCAATCCTTTTATATAGCTAGTAATATTTTCAAGACTAATATCTTCAGAATTTTCAGAGTTTTTTTCTTTTGTTTTTTTATTTTTTTCGGCACTATTTTCTTTGTTTTTTTCGCCTTCTTTATTTTGATTATCCTTTTCTTTAGGCTTTTCGTCCTCTTTATTTTGTTGTTTATTTTTTTCATCTTGTTGTTCTTCAGTTTTGGGTTTAGTATCGTCCTTGCTTTCTTCATTATTTTCTTTAGGCTTTCCGCCATCATCATTTTGTTGTCGATTTTGTTCCTCTGCTTCCCTTTGTTTTTTCTTTTTCTGTTCTTCTATTTTTTTCTTGACCTCTTCTTTATTAATGATATTCATACCAGCCTTTTCAAACCCTTTCAATGCAGCTTCTATTTCTCCCTCTGGTAAATTAGCAATCTTAACAGAGGTTTCCCCATTAGCTAACATAGCTTTAGCTAAAGCTTTATAATCCTCTTCAATAGCTACTCTTTTATTACCTTCTGCATCCAGGGCATTGAGAGAATATCTATTAGTTTCAGGATTGTGTAAAAATTCTATAGAAAATATGTCATAATAGAAACCTTTTTCAGACTTTACAAATACACCTCTGGTATATTTGCTACCATTATCCTTTTTGCGCCAACCATCTTTTTTCATTTCATCGGCTAGCTTGGTATTTTTTTCGACTTCTAATTCTAAAGTTTTTGAACCATTATCCTTTTCACCTAATTCGCTTTCCTTGCCTTGATTTTCTAACTGTTCTTCTTTTGTTTGTTCATCACCCTGTGAATTTTCAGGGGTTGGCGTTTCTACCTGTTTAGGATAAAAAATTTCCATTTGTTTACCAGCTTCTTCTTGAGATATTTCGCCAGATTGTACCTTGTTATCTAATATTTGTTTTAAAACATCTTGAGCTGTTATCTGTGAAAAGTCTTTTTCACCAGGTTTGCCGCCATGAGCCTTAAGGTATGCCTTGTATGCAGAGCAATCTCTAATATCATTTAAAGTATTTTTATTTATGCTATCAGCAACTTTCTGTAATTGAGCTATATATTTTTCTCTAATATTTTCAACTTCAGGACTACGGATATTACCAGCATCTTGTTTGGCTTGATCATACTGCTGATTTAAAGTTGTTATTCTGTCACTACAACCACTTTTTACCTGTCCTGTTACTTGTTTTATAGTGTCTAAATAACGTTGCTGTAATTTAGTTCTTGAACCACTAGGAACTTTTGCTCCGTATTCTGTTGCGAGATTACTATATTTTTCGATTACACTTTGAAGCTCTGTAATATTGCCATTATTGGTTAATCTTTTTAATGCTCTATTAGTACCTCTGAAAGTAACAGTTCTCCACAATGATTTTGTTTTTAGCCCTAATTTTTTACCAAAATCTTTACTAAACCAACGCAATTCGCTATCTTTAATTCTATCTTTAACATTGGTTTCTAGTTGTTGAGCAGCCCTTTTGTATCTTCTGTCTGAACGATTAGCAATCCATTGACGCATCCTATAGTAACCTGATGCTGCTAAAACAGGGTTGCCATTTACTTTTTTTGTACTCCAATAATCATCTGGATTGATGTCTCTAATTGCTTTGTTGGCATCTCTTCTACGTTTGAATTGATACCATTTTACATCATCTAACTGGTTATAAAGATTTGCTCTTAAATCTGTATGATCTTCTGTACCTTTATATTTGTGTTCAGCAGCACTTTGTCTGGCTTTTATAATGTCCTGATAAAGATTGTCTTTAGCCTTAACCTCATCAATCTTAGATAAAACATCTGACAAACCTAGATCTAAATTAACCGTATGACCTTGCATCTGAGTAGAAGCCATAGCTTCGGCACCACCTATCGGATAAACTTCGGTTTTCAACCTAGATGATAAATTTTGCTGCTGAATATCTTTGTATTGATCAGATACACTTTTGAAATTACCTTTACCTTCGGTAAGAATTTTTTTAAGATTTTCTTTTCCTGCATCACCAAGTTCAATCTCGTTGTCTTTGAGATATTGATCTAGCAGAAATTCAATATCTTCTCGTCCTTCTAAATTTCCATTATCTAATTTTTGAAGTAATTCTCTGCGGCGTTTTTCTGTTTGATTGCGAAATTCTTTATCATCAGCCATGGTAGGTCTCCTAAATACATACCCCTATACTACCATGTTACCCCCCCCCCGATTTTTTGTCAACTTTTTTCGC